>JAFUXF010000007.1 GCA_017477185.1 Alphaproteobacteria bacterium
GCGATTAACGCTGGACTTACGAGTAAGAAGAGCCTCGTCACTCCCGCCATTAAAAAAGCCTGCCTTGTGCAGGCTTTTTTAATGGCTTGGAAGTAATGGAGCGAGAACGAGCGAAGCGAGTTCGGATAATAATGCTCTGCGGAGTAAGAGCATTATTAGAATGTTATTTTTCACGACGATAGTGCAGTTTTCTTATCAATCATGTAACCCTATGCCTAATATGACATACTTTGCTAATGATTTTTTCACTATTAGGGTGTATATAGATATACATGGAGGAGGTAACGACCATGAATAAATATGCTAAACACTTTAATGTTGTTCGTAAAATTAAAGCTATTGTTCGGTTGACCGGACGAGCTATTCGCCATAGTAAACACGATATTTCGGCTGATATTGCCCGCAAAATTCAACGCTCAGCTTATGATTTCAGTCAAAAAGAAAAAAATGAAGAATATACCCCTCCCTATAAATCTATTGCCAAGCAGTTACAGGTTGGTGAAAGTAATATTTACAAAGCGGCTGTTTATAATTTGGTTGAAATAGCCAAGTTACATAAAAATTATCGTGAAGACATTGTTAAAATTTTAACACAGCAACTTAAAGAAGGCATAGTTCCCCTGGATTCCAGAGAATACCTTGAACACAAATTAGCTAAAATCAGTTAAAGAAAAACCTCCGTAAGGAGGTTTTTCTTTCTAAGCTTTCTTGCGCCGCTTACCGGCAACAACTTGCTCTTGGTGGCTCTTCTTCCAACCGCCGCTGTTTTCTGTTATTGTTTGGAACAAAACATAAAGCATCGGAATAACCAGTAACCCGAAACATGTTCCGATGAGCATACCATAGAACACCGGTACACCGATAGCCACACGGCTAGAAGCGCCGGCACCGGTTGCAATAATCATTGGAAACACACCCAAAACGAATGTGGCTGCCGTCATCAATACAGCGCGGAAACGTTCTCTCGTTCCGGTCATTGCGGCTTCTACAATACTTGCCCCTTTTTCTCTTTCTTCTTTTGAAAATTCAACAACCAAAATTGCATTTTTGGCAGCCAAACCAACCAAAAGAATTAAACCTAATTGCGCATAAATACTCAAAGGTAATCCTGTAATAAACAGTCCGCCCAATGCCCCCAGCATAGCTACGGTAACGGAAGTCAGTACAGGGAAAGGTGTCATCCAGCTCTCATATTGTGCAACCAAGAATAAATAGGCAAAAACAAATGCCAACAAAATCAAATAACCGATTTGTCCTTGATTGGCTTTTTCTTGATAACTCATGCTGGACCATTCATAGCTGAAACCTTTAGGGAGCTTTTTAGAAATCTGCTCTAAAGCGTTCATCGCTTGACCGGTGCTGACCGCTTCGCTTTGAACCGCCGTAATACTCGCACTCGGATATTGATTGTAACGTGTAACCACACGCGGTGATAAGACTTTATGCATTTTGATCATTGAACCTAAAGGAACCATTTCACCCAAATTATTTTGAACATGAAGATTTTCAATACTTCTCAAATCTTTACGATATGGCCAATCAGCTTGAATCATTACTTTATTAACCTGTGTACCGAAGTTAACGTCATTGATATAACTTGATCCCAGATACCCTTGCAGAACCGAAAAGATATTCCCGACCGGAACCTTCATTGATTCAGCTTTTGCACGGTCGATATCAATATAAATATTCGGGGTTGAAGCCGTATAGGTCGAGTAAGCATACGCTGTTTCCGGTGCCATGTTAATCATCCCCAGTGCCTGTTGCAAAGCATTTTCGATAACTTTAGGATCATCCGTATCTAAAGATTGTAAACGATAATCCATACCGCCACTCATACCTAAGCCCATAATTGCCGGAGGTTCAAACATCTGAATATCGGCCTCAGGTAAAGCTTGAACTTTAGCACGCAAGCGATTCATAATATTTGTCGAGTAAAGAGCCTCATCTTTACGTTTATTCCATGTATCGAGTGTAATGATAGCCATACCGACATTTTCGCCTGAACCGCCAATCATAGATGTTCCGTAAACCGCTAAAATGTCTTTGACGCCTTTTTCTGTTTTTGCAATTTCAGAAACTTTATCCAATACTTTTTGTGTACGTTCTCGAGAAGCTCCTTCCGGCAATTGAACGTTAGCAAAAATAACACCTTGGTCTTCATTCGGAATAAATGAGGTTTGACTGATCTTCAAAAATGCGTAATTAGCCAAAACCAATAGTCCCAAAATCAGCGCAATTACACCGACTTTACGCCCCACAACGGCAACAATATAAACGTATGTATTTCTATATTTAGAAATTAATGTGTTAAACCAATACAACGGGCCGGAAGTAATCGGTTTTAACGGACGCAACAGTGTTGCGCAAAGTGCCGGAGACAAAGTCAACGCATTGATTGAAGAAAACAGTACAGCGGTTGAAATAGAAATAGCAAATTGCTGATAAATTTTACCTGTAATACCACCGATAAACCCAATCGGAACAAAGATGGCTAACAGAACTAACGTTGTGGCAACAATCGCGCTTGAAACCTGCTCCATTGCTTTAATCGTTGCATGTTTCGGGTCAAGATTTTCTTTTTCCATCAAGAACAAAACGCGTTCGACCACCACAATCGCATCATCAACGACCAAGCCGATAGCCAACACCAAGCCGAATAAGGTTAACATATTTAAGCTGTACCCTAATGCCAACATAACAGCAAACGTCGCTAATAAGGAAACCGGAATGGTTAATGACGGAATCAAAGTTGACCGCCAATCCTGTAAAAAGATATAACATACAAAGACAACTAACGCTAATGTTAAAAATAGCGTAAAGACAACTTCTTCAATTGATGATTCAATATATTCGGTGGAATCATAACCAATGGTATATGAGATACCTTTCGGGAATTTTTCCGCTAAACGATCCATCTCGGCTTTTAATCTCTCCATGGTGTCTAACGCATTGGCACCGGACAACAAATTGACAGCGATGGCAACGTTTGTTTGTCCGTTAAACGTTGCTTCGGTTTGATAACTTTCTTGCCCGACTTCAACGCGTGCAACATCTTTTAATCGAACCAGACCGCCTTGTTCTGCTGTACGGACGATAATATTTTCAAAATCTTTCTTGTTATTCAGACGACCTTGGGTTTGCAAAGTATAAACCAATTGCTGAGTCCCATCCCCCGGCATTGCTCCGACCTTACCCAGTGACGGTTGATAATTTTGGCTCTGAATGGCATTTGCAATAGCATCAACAGGAATATTTAAGGCTGTAATCTTATCCGCATCAAGCCAAACACGCATTGATAGTTTTGGCGAATAAATATTAACTTCACCGACCCCCTTAACGCGGCTTAACGGGTTTTTGATGTTATTTTGCACATAGTTGCTTAATTGCTGGCCGTTATAACTGCCGTCCGGAGAACTGACAGTCACAAACCCCAAAATATTGGATGAACGTGTCTTAACGGTCAGTCCTTGGCGGGTAACGTCTGTCGGTAATTTAGATTGTGCCTGCTGAATACGGTTTTGCACTTTAACTTGCGCCATATCCGGATCAATACCGACCTCAAAAGTAACCGTCAAAGAATAACGTGAATCTTCTGAAGAAGAGCTCATGTACAACATATTTTCAATCCCGTTGATTTCTTCTTCCAACGGAATACCAACCGTTTTAGCAATAACTTCTGCGCTTGCTCCGGGGTAAGTTGCTGAAACCACAACTTCCGGAGGCGTAATTTCCGGATAAAGAGCAATCGGTAAAGAGAAAACCGCAATCAAACCGGCAATTGATAAAACCAGAGAAATAACAATTGCAAAACGCGGGCGTTCAATAAAAATTCTTGAGAACATTATTTATTTCCTTCTGCTAAAACAGGACTAGCCTTAACTTTTTGTCCGGATTGAACTTTAGTAATACCTTGGACGATAACTTGTTCTCCGGCTTTTAAGCCTTGCTTGATAATTTGCTTATCTCCGGCTAAATCTCCGACGACAACGCGGCGTTGTTCAGCTATGTCATCTGCTCCGACAACAAAAACATAGTTACCCTGTGCATCTTGGGCAATCGCAGCCTGCGGAACAACGACGGCATCTTGTGGAGCTCCTGTACTCAGCAGAACTTGGACATAGTTCCCCGGTGTTAAGAGCCTTTTTGCATTATCGTATTCATCATAAACGGCAATAGTAGCCGTATCGGTATTAACTTCATTATCCGCAAAACGACTTTGAGGCTTAAGATACAAGGTCTTTCCGTTAGGTAAAACAATATCGCTTTCTCTTAAATCATCAGATGCACCGTCACCGGCATTTTCTCGAACATCAACAAAATCTTTATCATTAACAGAGTAGACCACACGAATAGGGTTGGTTTGTACGATTCTAGCTAAAGTCTGTGAAGAGGACGTCACAAAATTCCCCTCTGTTACAAGAGCTTTACCGATATAACCGCTGATAGGTGCTTTAATCGTTGTATAACCGACATTTATCTTAGCTAAATCAAGATTTGCTTGTGCTTGCTTAACAGCAGCTCGCGCCGCTGATAATTCGTTTTGAGAGGCATCTAATGCAGCTTCAGAGGCAAATTTTTGCTTATTCAAGGCAACTTGACGTCTATGATTTTTTTCAACCTTAATTAAATTAGCTTGAGCCTTGGCTAAATCAGCCTCAGCCAAGGAAAGATTTGCTAAATAACGCTGTTGTTCAATGACAAACAGAATATCACCTTCTTGCACATAACTACCTTCCTTAAAGAGGACTTTTTCAACATATCCTGTAATTTGCGGGCGCAAATCGACACTTTTAATCGCCTCAACGTGACCGATAAAATCTTTCTTAGGTGCAACATTTTCTATTGTTGCTTTATCCGTGAAAACATAAGGCGTACCGCCTCCCATCATGCCCATCATACCGGCTTGTGGTGTCAGACGTCCCTTTAAGTACCAACCGGCGGCACCGCACATTAAAAAGATTGCAATATTTTTCAGAATCGTTCTTTTTTTGATGACAACCATCTTCTAATCCTTTCGGCATGTTAATGCGTTTATAATAAAATCAAAGCTGTAATTGGCGGTTTCTTGCAAACTACTCTCTTGATGTTGCAGTTTTTGAAATAATAACCCAGACCACATAGCGTGGATAGTATACGTTGTTGCGGTAACGTCAAGGTCTGCCGCAATCTTTCCACACTTTTGTGCATTTTCCAGAGCGTGCTGAATGGTTTCTGTCAGGCGACGATTTAACTCTTCTATAATATCATGAAAAGAGTTCATGAGTCCGACAGACCACTCCATTTGTAACAATAAAAAGTAAAGAAATTTTCTAAAAGTGACGTCTGTATCAACTTTTTCTGCTAAGAACATAAAATGTCGCTTTAAATCTTCAAGTGTTTGTGGGGCGGGCATAAAAGATTCTAATTGCGCCCGTGTGGCCTCAAAGTCCTCTATAATCAGGGCTTTGAGAATATCCGGCTTGTTGCGAAAATACCAATACACAGCCCCCTTAGTGAGATGAATACTTTTAGCTATCTCATCTAAGGTTGTTGCGGTATAGCCTTTTTCACAAAACATATTTAAAGCAGCCTGCAAAATGTCTTTGCGGGTTTGTTCTGCTTCTTCTTTTGTGCGACGAGCCATTAAATTAACTTTCTATTATATATACATACGGGTAGGTATGTATAACAACTGAAAATAATTTTCAAGAGAAAAAAAATTATTGTGAAAAAAATACTGCCATGCCGGCAGTATTTTTTTAGGAAATTTTCTTAAAACTCTTCCTGTAATTCGAAGAAGTAGGCTTGCGGGTGGTCGCAGACCGGACATTTTTCCGGCGCCAGTGGGCTTTCGACACGGCATCCGCAGTTGGCGCATTCCCAAACAACTTTGGTCGGGCGAGAGAAAATGCGTCCTTCGCATAAAGCATTTAACAAGGCTTTATAGCGTTCTTCGTGATTTTTCTCGATGGCAGCCACGCCGCGAAACATCTCGGCAATTTTGGTGAATCCTTCAGCATCAGCTTCTTTAGCCATGCGGTCGTACATATCTGTCCATTCAAAATTCTCACCACTGGCGGCATCACGCAAATTTTCTTCCGTAGAAGGAACAGCACCGTTATGTAACAGTTTGAACCACAATTTAGCATGTTCTTTCTCGTTATTAGCGGTTTCCTCAAATTTGGCGGCAATAATGTTATAGCCTTCTTTTTTGGCTTTTGAAGCGTAATAAGTGTATTTGTTGCGTGCCATAGATTCGCCGGCAAAGGCGTCTTTTAAGTTTTGCTCGGTTTTTGAGCCTTTTAATTCCATTTGTTTTCTCCTGTGATAGATGTGAGATACCTTATTGTTTGTAAGCGAAAATAAAAGATTGTCAACTCCCTTTTTTATTATTATGTATATGAAGAGCAAACTAAAGGAGAAAATTTGATGAACGCAATAGAAATCAGTAAAAATATTTATTGGACAGGGGTTAAAGATTGGAATTTAAGAGAATTTCACGGTTATGCAACCCCGCACGGGTCAACATATAACAGCTATCTGATTGTGGACGACAAAATCGCTTTAATTGACGGGGCTAAGCAATATTTGTCTGCAGAGCAAATTGCCCGAATTAAGAGCGTTACTGATTTGAGCAAGATGACTTATATCATTGTTAACCATGTGGAGATGGATCATTCCGGCAATATTCCGGAGTTGATGAAACTTGCGCCGCAAGCAAAGATTGTGACGAATGCGGCCGGAAAAATGGCATTAGAAGCGCATTTTGATACAACCGGTTGGAATTTTCAGATTATTAAAACCGGTGATACTTTATCGTTAGGGAAGCATACGCTTGAATTTATGACAACGCCGATGTTGCACTGGCCGGATTCAATGATGACCTATGTTAAAGAAGATAAAATTTTGCTCTCGAATGACGGTTTCGGGCAACATTATGCAACCGACAGCATTTGGGTTAAAGATGTACCGCTTGATCTTATTTGTCAGGAAGCTAAAAGCTATTACGCCAATATTCTTTTCCCGTATGGCGCGCAAGCTGAAAAAGCCTTGAATACAGCCGGACAACTGGAGCTCGATATTGAGATGATTGCGCCATCGCACGGATGTATTTGGTCGGGTAAAGAAGAAGTTGGTAAAATTCTTGGTCTTTATGCCAAATGGGCGAGCGGACAGAATGAAGGTAAGGCCGTCATCGTGTATGATACCATGTGGGGGGCAACCGCCAAGTTGGCAGAAACAGCAATGGCTGTTTTGCAAGATGCCGGTATTCCGACAGTTAAGCATTGTCTGAGCGTTAAAAATGTGTCGGAAGTTATGGTTGACTTTTTAGATGCAAAGTATGTTCTGATCGGGTCACCGACTTTGAATAATCAATTGTTTCCTCGGGTTGCCGGTTTTGTCACATATATGCACGGCTTACAACCGAAAAATAAAAAGGCTCTTGCCTTCGGCTCATATGGTTGGAAAGGCGGGGTGACGGCTTATATTCAAAAAGTCTATGAAGATTTGGGGTGGCAGACAGTCCCGCCGTTTGAGCAGAAATATACACCTAAAAGCGATGTATTGGCGCAAATGGCAGAGCGTGTTCGGGAGTTGATAAAATTATCTTAATTTGTTATTTGATTGTATTGCAAACTCGTCGTGCGGATCGCAAAGCAGTTTCAATACAACAAGGACGATTTTTCATTGTCCAATCACCACAGATAAATAAATTCTGAAAAGATGTTGTTGCTGAAACCGGACGCTTTGCATTGTTCCGTTCATCTTGACAAATGGTAGCCCGTGGAAAATTTCTGATTTGATAAGTTGGCAAAAAGGCACTGTTATAGTTACGAATAGTACATATTTCTTGCCATATATCCCGTGGATGAATATTTGCCGTGCCGGAATTACTGATTGTTACACTACTGTATTGAGATGTTGAGAATAACCATTGGCTTTTTCCTCCGTGAATACCGAGCATCCGGCAATTGTGTGGGAGAGTAAGGGGCATACTTGTTCGATAAAAAAGATTGCAGATACTGCTATACTCAAAATCAAATCCCCCGATAATTTTGTTATAATTATAACTGTCTATTGCCGAAATGATTATATCATTGGGAAGAATATTAACACTTCCCTTGTTAAAAATCAGCTGATATACAAACGTGTCTGAAAGACGAATATCTTTCCAGATCCAACCATACCGAATTTCATCACAGTATCGGAGTAGGGGGCGACAGAGGCGGCTTTCTAAATCTCCGCCGGAAAAATAAGCCTTTAATCCCCAAAAAGGAAAAAGTTGGCAATATAAATAAAATTTTTGCCGATAAGAGGTGTGTGGCGAGTTAAATACCGCCAAATGGACATCATCAAGTGCTCGCAAAATAGGAATGAATTTGGTGTGATGAATATCATAAAAACGAATAATGTGCTGAAAACACTCTTTTCCAATCAAAGATTGTGCCAAAGAATTACAATTAAGGAGAACATGAGTCGCATTATCTACCTGACAACCAAATTCACTTGTGAAAAAGCTCTGACACCGACCTCCAATCTTTTCTGCCGATTCGTATACGATAACATAAGCCGCAGGATTATACTCTTTTAATAGTTTTGCGGTATATAAACCGGCCAAACCGGCGCCAATAATATGATATATTCGCCTATTTTCCAAAATAAGCTCGTAAAGCTAAAGAGAGTTTATTGATTTTAGAAAGTTGAGGTTTAGGGGAAATAACTTCCCATCCGCGTGCCTGCATCATATCAAAATATTTACGGTATATAGCCGTAATCGCTCGTACCGGACGAGCTGTGTTTTTATCTAAATAAGGAATAATCTGACTGGATTTAATATAATCACTTTCGGCCATTTTAGCCAATTCCTCACGCGCTTTAGCCAGATTTTTATTTGTGATAACTTCACTGGGATTTTTCGTTGTAATAGAAGCACTTTTCAAATATTCTCTTGGAATATAGAGACGATTTGCCTGTGCATCTTCTTTAACGTCACGCAAAATATTGGTAATTTGCAAGGCTGTTCCTAATGAGGTTGAAAGTTCTTCAATCACTTTTTCGTCTGTACATCCGAAAATTCTCAAAGATAAATTACCGGGGACACCGGCAACACCGCGACAATATTGCAGAAACTCTGATAGCTTAGGAGCTTGCATGGGGTGTGGTAAATCCATAGAAATAGAATCAATTAACTTAATAAATTCATTTTTAGGTAAATGAAAACGCATACAGTGCTTATAAATAAGACGCCCTATATCTGTTGCCGGAACTTTTTTATCATAAATATTGTCAATTTCTTCGCGCCAAGCAGAAAGTAATTCTTGTTTTTCTTTAATCGGAAGATTCCCGTCAACAATATCATCAATATGTCGACAAAAAGCATATATTGTGTACATGGCTCTTCTTTTAGCTTTAGGTAATAACCGCATACTCCAAAAAAAAGAAGATCCTGATTTTTTAACAATATATTCAATACTATTCATCATAAACCCTTAAGATAAAGTTTTTTGTTTCAGCAATAAAGCCTTTTTTAAACCAATAAACGTAGCTTGTACCCAATCATATTTCGAGAGTTTGACAGGTGAGGCTAAAACGTCACTATTATACAACTTTTTTATTAAAATATTTGTTAACGCCAATACCACGCAAAGATAAATCCGAAGACGCATACTTTTAACAATGGTTGGTAAAATTTCTGCATCTTTCAGTAAATCCTTACATCTTGTTAATACATCATTTAATAAAAAATGCAAGTTTTTTGAGCAAAACGGCTGATGTAAAGACTTTGCAGAAACTTTAAACTTTTTTAAAAGATCTTGAGGAAGGTAAATTCTGTTTAGATTTTTGATATCGTTTCCCAAATCTTGAACATGGTTGACAATTTGCAATACCGAACATAAAGCAGACGCCGGCAGATAAGTCGACGGATTTTCATTAAACAGAGCTAACATAAATCGCCCGACAGGAGCAGCCGAGTATTGGCAATAATTTAACAATTGTCCCCAAGTTTGATATTTCTCATTATTAATATCCCGACGAAAAGCAATCAGTAAATCCGTTGCCAGGGAAAAATCAAAATGTTCATGCAAAAAATTTTCTCGTAACAGTGTGGCACAAGGAAGAGAACCTTGACCGAATAAAGAGCGTTCAGCATTATCCAGTAAAGTCTTTTTTTCCTGCAAAGACAAAGACGGACTATCGGCGATATCATCGCAATAACGAGCGAAATTATAATAATTTGTAATAATTGTACGATAATGCTTGGGAAAGAGATAGCATGCAACCGGAAAATTTTCTTGTTTTTGTGTTTTCATTTTGAAATATCCTGCAACCAAGGTAAAATGTCATTTAAGGCGCGATGACAATAAGCTGCTTTACGATCCATTCCTTTAAGTTTGCGAAATTTTCCTTTTTCGGTAATTTCGCTTTGAATCGTCGGAAATAAACCAAAATTAATGTTCATCGGCTGGTAATCATCAATATTTGTTGCATCTGTCAAATGAGCTAACATACTTCCGAATGCTGTTGTTCGCGGTGGTAGAACAGGTTCTTTTTGTTTAATATCACATGCAGAGAAATAACCGCATAATAAGCCGATAGAAGCACTTTCTATATATCCTTCACATCCGGTAATTTGCCCTGCAAAACGAACATTGGGCTGTGATTTTAATCGTAAACAATTATCTAACAGCACAGGGGATTTTATAAAAGTATTTTTATGAATACCGCCAAAACGAGCAAATTCTGCCTGTTCCAAACCGGGAATCATGCGAAAAATTTGTTGTTGTGCCCCATATTTCATTTTGGTTTGAAAGCCTACCATATTGCGCAGAGTGTCTTCCTGATTGTCTTGTCTGAGCTGAACAACGGCATAAGGTTTTTCTGCCGTATGAGGATTCGTTAATCCGACCGGTTTCATCGGACCGAATACCAAAGTTTCCGGTCCTCGTTCTGCCATAACCTCAATAGGTAAGCACCCATCAAAATATTGTACTTTTTCCCATTCATGAAATTCTGTTTTTTCAGCATGTAATAGAGCCTCGACAAAAGCATAATATTCTTGTTGCGATAAAGGACAATTGATATAATCAAATTGATCTCCTTTATCATAACGGGATTGGTACCATGCTTTATTGAAATCAATACTGTTTTTATAAATAACAGGAGCGATAGCATCAAAAAAAGATAAAGCATTTCCACCGATTTTTTTGATAATAGCTGAGGATAAAGCCTCACTGGTTAACGGACCGGAAGCGATGATGTAAAGGTTATCGTCATCAGGTGGAAAATCAATTACCTCATCATAAATAACCTCTATTAAAGGATGATTTTTAATGTACTCAGTAACACGAGCAGCAAATTGATTTCTGTCAACGGCTAAAGCCCCTCCTGCCGGAACTCTAGTCTCATCGGCGCATTTCATAATAAGGGAATCAGCCAGACGCATTTCTTGATGTAACAGTCCGACGGCATTATGTTCAAAATCATCTGAGCGCAAAGAATTGGAACAAACTAATTCTGCAAAATTTTCATTTTTGTGAGCAGCTGAAAAATGGTGAGGTTTCATTTCATGTAAACAAACGGCAATACCGCGACGAGCAATTTGCCACGCTGCTTCAGAACCGGCCAAACCGGCACCGATAATATGTATTTTAGTATCCATTTATGTTTCCTTTTGTCTCAGTTATACCAAGTTTCAATCAAAAGTAAATAAAATAAATTTGATAACCTGAGGTTAATATTTGCGTTACAAATAAAATCGGATATAATAAACACGGTTTATACAAATATGACGATTCTTAAATATGAAAACAGGAATACATTTTATCCTTATCTTTTTGCTTACATTTGGTGTTGCCGCTGCTCAAACACCGGAAGAGCTTCCTGCAATTGGTTTGCCGCCGCCTCCGCCGTCAGAAATGCCGGAAACGGATGCCGTGAAAGTTAAAACCAATAAAAGTTTAACCGATAACCTTAAAGAGAATGATACTAAAAACCAAGACGATTCTATTACGGATTTACCAAAATTAGGTATTGGTGACGCACTGGTCGATAAAATAGCAAATATTGAGAAGAAAAGCGAAGAAAATATTAAGAATGCCGGAGAAACTCTCAGTACAATGATTAACGCCAATCGTCAAAACAATATGTTAGGAGGAAATGCTGTTGTTAAGCGTTCGAATGCTGCTGTCTTTGATATTTCCGGTGCTATGCTGAGGATGTCCCCGCAACAAATTGATGCCGCTCTGACAAAGCGCGGCTACAAAAAAACCGTGCAAAAATTAGATATTCCTAATTTTATCAGATGGCGAAATGAAGAAAAATGCCGTGCCCAGGGAGTAGTCGGTTATGAGCGTTTGGAAAATTGTGTGGCTCAAATGGCTAAAAAAGATAATCACCAATTTATTGAGCGTGTTTTCTATTCAAAATATGATACGCAGGAAGATATGGAAATCAGATTTACCAGCAATTTTACCCAAAATAAATCTTATTATTTAGCCTACAAAAGCAGTGTATTAACAAATATACGCGGCAATTCACAAAAAGAATTTTATTTACGGAATATCAAAATTTATGATTTTTGGAAAAAAATTAATCAAAAATATGGTATTCCTGATAATAAAGAAAATGTTATTTGGGGCTTGGGTGGAAATAAACCATATCTTCAGGCCGGAACGGGCTTGTTAAGGCTTGAAGATCCCATGTTGCGTGATTTGGATTATACCAGAATGTCACGCGAAGATAAAAAATACATGAATACGGGGCTATATAATTTTTAGGAAAATATGATGAATGATAATTTAAAAAAAAATGTTACAGAGCTCGTGTGTACACGGATAAGCCACGATTTAATCGGGAATGTCGGTGCCGTAGGAAATGCGGTCGAACTTCTGGAAGAAGGGGATATGGATTTTTTAGAGGATATTAATGGAATCCTCAGCGTCAGTTCTAAAGTTCTGGCATCTCGTCTTAAATTTTTTAGAATGGCGTTCGGACTATCTAATAATAATCTGCAGGACATAGCTCTCGTAGCGGAAACAGCACAAGCCTACTTACAAACTATAGGAAACGCAGATTATCCGATAACATTGACCTTAGAACTCCATTCTGAAAAATATGCCCGTGTAGCTTTGCTGGTTATCATGATATTGGCAGATGTAATCATTAAAGGCGGAACAATAGAAGCGCGAGAGATTGATGATGGCTTTGCCGCTGTTATTCATAGTCAATCATCGCTATCAAGTGAAAAAATGAAGCAAATCAAAGCGATATTGGCAGATGAAATTGCAGAAACACAGGCTCAGTATGCACCTGTTGTTTATTTACAAAATCTGTTGAATAATGAGAAAAAAATAAATATTATCGAAGAAAATACTTTTGGTTTTGTCGTTAGGTAAAGGAAATATTATGGCAAAATGTTTAATAGCCGATGATTCGCGAGTAATTCGCTTGTTGCTGTCTAAGATTATATCAAAATTAGGATTTTCGGTAATAGAGGCAGAAGATGGGGAGGACGTTGTAGAGTTAACCCAAACACAAGAACCAGATCTGATTATTATGGATTGGAATTTACCTGTTTTAGAAGGAATAGATGCTCTGTACAAGATAAGAGAATTGAATTTAGCTAAGACTCCAAAAGTGATTTTTTGTTCATCCAGTTCTGATATGGATAGAATAAATCAAGCGATTGAAGGGGGAGCGGACGACTACATTATTAAACCGTTTGATGAAGATATTATTGCTGTTAAGTTAACAATTTTGGGCTTGCTCTGAGGAAAATAAATGAAAAAAAGTGATTTTGACTATGTTACTCAGTTACTGAAAAAATATGCCGGATGGAATTTATCGGCAGACAATTATTTTTTAGTTGACAATAAAATTTACAATTTTGTTTGTGAAAAAGGTTATCTTGGCTCTGATGAATTGATTCAGGAATTGCGTATGGGGCAAAAATCTATGTTATGGCAAGTGATTGAAGCCTTGACACTATCCGATACATACTTTTTTAGAGATTATCCGGTTTTCAGATCTTTTGAGCAATTAATCTTACCTCGTCTGCGAGAGGTGAATCGCCAGTCCAGACAATTAAGAATATGGAGTCTGGGGTGTTCTACCGGCCAAGAAGCCTATTCAATCGGGATGAGTATTGCTGATAACTTAGTTGCCGCCAGTGATTGGAGTGTCAGTATCTTAGGAACAGATATTTCCACAACGGCAATTTCTAAAGCGCAACGAGGAATATACACACAATTAGAAGTTCAGACCGGAATGAATATTCGTCGCATTATTAAACATTTCCATAAGGCAGGGGATAACTGGGTGATTAACGAAAATATTGCGAATAATATTAAGTTTTTAAGGTATAATCTTTTAGATGATTTATCTAACGTTGAGCCATTTGATGTTATCTTTTGCCGTTATGTTCTAAATTATTTTGCACCGGAACTTCAGCGGGAAATTATAAAAAAGATTCATACTTATCAAGTCCCTGCCGGTTTTTTATATTTAGGATTGCATGAAAAAGTTGCCGGTTTGGAAGATTACTATGATGAAGTCACCGGTATCCCTTGCTTATACCAAGCAAAGATGACCCCGAGTGCTGTAAAACAGAGCTCTGCAACAACAGGGAATATGCCGACTTTGCAACGACCTCATCTTAAAAGATAAGATGGTTTCAAAAATCAGTCGTTAGAACTTACGCATAAGTTTTTCGATAAGGTTTAGTCTGTAGATGTCTTTGATTTTCGGGGTTTCAACGTATTCATCTTCTAAATCCAAGGCGTAGATGTAAGGTTGTTGTACGGCAAAAGCGCGACTTTCTGCAATACTTTCTTTCTGGGTGGATAAATGCTCTCTTAATTTATATCCGGACTGCACTGCATTTTTGAGAAGAGCATCAGGACCGGAGATTTTTATAATAAATAAAGCTGAAACCAAAATACCGGATAAAATCATTATCACCGCAATTGGCTGAATATAAACAGACATAATTAAACCGCTGAAACTAAAAGATAATAGAGCGAGTGACAGCATAACTATTTTTCTAAACAGATTTTTACCGCGTAAATAGTAAAAACAAAAAGCTAAACCGACAAGAATGTCGGCTAATCCTAAGATTCCGGCAATAACAGAATCACTTTTCCACAATATTAATGCGGCTTCCAAAATAATCAGCAGAAGAATATTGAAAAAGATATATCCTCCCGATAAGCGTAGCCCGAGATGCTTATATTTAGCTATAGAAAATTGTTTAATGATTTTGTGAAGACGTGCCTTAAGCCGTTGATTAGTTAATTTGCAAACACTGTCTTTTTTTGAAAATAATAAACTCATAAGTTTATGATCCAAAGATGACAAATGCTTGGCATGAGCGGTTTTACGAATCAAAATAATATCACTTTCTTGAGGTTGGATATCAATAAGATTCTTTCTGAATAAATCCAAAAGAGCGCACCCGATAGCTTTGTTATCAACAGTACCGCGCCAAACAAAACGAGCCAATAACGGAGAAGAAAAATTGATATTTTTAAATTTTAACCTTTTCGTTACATAAATCCATGACAACCAACACGAAACAATAATAACCAGAAGATAGAGTGCGGAAAAAATCAGATCTCCGCTATTTTCGAGCCAAGACATTATCTGTTGATCAAAATTGATCGGCAGAAAATCAACCTTAGGGAATGTCATAAAAATATACATACCTTCACCACTCGCGAGAGGAGAAATATTCATAAAGCCAAGCGTATTATTATCACCTTCTTTGACGACAGTATTGTTATCAACAAGATTTCCTGCTTTTCCTGTCAAGGCATAGCGTTTAATTGCCGGCTCGCGTCCAGGTAATTTAATAGAGGCAATAACTTTTGTTGTTAGCAGATTAAACTGTGCTCCGGTAACATCCCAATAAAATTCGTAATAATCCCCGTAATTCCACAAATAATTATCAACCAGATAATTAAACTCGAACATATAAATACCTTCAGTCAAATCGAACATTTTAACAGGGGTAATAATATAATCATCTTCCCTTTCAACTAATTTATAGTGTGCTTCCGTGTCATTAATAAGAACACTATCAAGCATAACTTGAATTTTGTTTTTTTGTTGTCCGGGATATTTGGAAATAAAACGAACTAAACCGTTTTTAATTTTTTCGCCATCAGCAATAACGATAATATTTTCATGAACTTTTATCATGCGATTAGGCAAAATTTCAATTTGCGAAGAAAAAACCGGAATATGTTCATATGCAGGAGCTTTCAGTGGCATTCCGTCTGGCATTTTCAAGTCAATAATCGGAATTTGAACATGAGGTTGTTGTTCTGATTCTTGCTCTTGCTTTATTTCAGAATAATAATCAACAGCACTGATTTGATTGTTTTGTGAAGATTCGCCACTGACACGGGCAAGTGCGTCATCATAAATTTTCTCCCAAAATGATTTCTGAGGCTTTTCATTAAGAGGAGCTAATTCGCTGTACGAAGAAGGTTTATCCAACCTTGTTCCTTTAGGTAAAGACGAAATATCTAAGCGATCAATGCGCTTTTCTAAAAAGTTTATAAATTCTTTCTTGCTTTGAGGAAGGACATCCTTTTTTTTGCGTTGGTTTAACAGTTCTTGGTTATGTTGAGCTGCATTGTTTTCGGCCTCAGCCATCGAACCGACTTCTTGAATACCGGCAAACACGGGAGAGTAACAAAAACAAAAAAGAAACATAAAAGAAAAAAACTTTTTCATAACTCTGAAACCTTTATTCACAAATAAAACTTATGGAGTATTATAAAGGCAGATTATTAAAAAAAGATTATAGAGGAGGATTTTTATGACACATTCTGATATTGCTGCAATTGTTTTAGGCGCAGGCAAGGGAACAAGAATGAAATCGGATTTACCGAAAGTGATGATGCCGGTTTGCGGTAAACCAATGATTCGGCATATTCTGAATACACTGGAATCTGCCGGTGTGTCAAAAATTGTAACGGTTATTGCACCGGATGGCGATTTGGTTAAAAAAGAGGTTGCTCCTTATCAAACTTGTGTGCAAAAACAGCAATTAGGCACAGGTGACGCCGTTAAAAGTGCAAAAAATCTTCTACAAGGTTTTACAGGGGATATCTTAGTAATTTTTGGTGATCAACCGCTATATACCAAGGAAACTATTTCGAAACTGGTTAATAAGCGGCGTGAAGGCTATAGTATTGTCTGTCTTGGTTTTACGCCTGATGATGCAGCACGTTATGGTCGTTTGATTATGGAAAACGGAGAGCTAAAACGCATAGTTGAGTATAAAGATGCAAACGAAGAGGAACGAGCTGTTCGTTTTTGTAATTCAGGCATGATGTGCTTTGATGGTAGTAAAATGTTTGATATTTTAGATGAAATTACTAATGAAAATGCAGCTCAAGAATATTATCTCACAGATGCAATAGCAATAGCTTTACGCAAAGGGTTAAAATGTAGTGCCGTAGAATGTCCGGTTAATGAAGCGGCTGCAGCAAATACGCGGGAAGAATTAGCCTTTTTGGAAGAATTGATGAAACAACGTAATGGAAAATAAAAATGCGATTTTTGCAACATCATTGGTTTAATATAGTGGTGGTTCTGTTGGTCTTTTTAGCTCTGGGGATGACATTGTTGATAGCGTTTTCTCCCAAACAAGATGCCAAGAAACGCGGGTTTATCCCATGTACATTGCAATTAGCAGAGCAGGTTGCAAATTGCCGAGGTGGGTTATGGTGTACGACTAAAGCAGTTGTCAAAAATAGCTGGTGCGATTCTAAAGTTATCGGGCAGGGAATTAAGCTATGGCTACAAAAACAGCAACCCGCACCTTGGAGCAATTATTTCTTTACACCTGATTTAAGCCATCTGGAAACATCAATCAATGAACATGCGGAACTTTTTTACCAAGAAAATCCGAATTATATTCAGGATTTCGAAAATCTAAAACGAGAACACAAAAAACTAGAGGAAAGTATTGAACATGATAAAGAAGAACACTAAAACACTTCCGGCTTGGGATTTGTCAGATATGTATAAAGGCACTTCTGACCCCAAAGTCAAAAAAGACTTAGAAACCTTACGCAAAGGAAACCTTGCCTTTGCCAAGAAATATAAGGGAAAAATCATAAAATTATCAGCATCTGATTTTGCAAAAATGTTGCAAGAGAAAGAAAAATTATCTGATATCGGAGCTGTTTTGGGTGAGTTTGCATACCTGAATATGGTTACACAGATGCAAAACAAAGAAGCAACAGGATTCTATCAAAACATCAGTGAAAAACTGACCGAATATAGTAAACCGCTTGTTTTCTGGGGACTGGAGTTAAATAAATTGCCCGAAGCGCATATTAAAGAACTTTATAAAAATGAAAAAGTCGCTTTTTATAAACCGTTTTTAACCCGTGTCCGCCGCTTCAAGAAATACGAACTTTCTGAGGAAGTTGAAGAGATTTTGATGGAAAAATCTATCACCTCATCAGATGCTTGGGTTCGTTTGTATGAAGAGACCTGCTCTCGTCTCAAGTTCTACATCGACGGTAAAGAATACAACGATGCCGAGATTACCAAGTTACTTCTTGATAAAGATCCGAAAATCAGAGAAAAAGCCGGTCTTGAAATCGGTCGTGTCAGTAAAGAAAACACACCATTACTTACATTGATATACAATATGATTATCAAAGACAAAGCCATTGAAGATGTCAAACGTGGTTTTAAAACGCCTGTTTCTGCCCCGAATTTAGGCGAAAATGTCAGTGATAAAGTGGTTGAAACCTTGGCGGAGACTGTCCGTAAAAATTATGCAAATATTTCCCACCGTTTTTATAAATTAAAAGCCAAATGGTTAGGGGTTAAAAAGATTCAGTACTGGGACAGAAACGCCCCATTACCGTTTGCAAAAGATACACATTACACATGGGATGAAAGCGTTAAAATTGTTCTCAATGCTTACAAGGAGTTCTCTCCGAAATTATATGATATTGCCAAAAACTTCTTTGAGAATAATTGGATTGACGTACCGCCTCGTCAAGGCAAACGCAGCGGAGCCTTTGCCGCTTCTGCCGGCACGGCAACCCACCCGTATTTATTACTAAACTTTGTCGGAAAACAAAATGATGTATTAACATTGGCGCACGAATTAGGGCACGGATGCCATATGATGAGCCGTCGCCAAAACGGACAACTGAATGAAACCTCTCGTATGACCACGGAAGAAGTCGCTTCCGTGTTTGGCGAGATGATGACCTTCCAATCCATGGTCAGAAGTATGCCGGACAGTCCGGAAAAATTAGCGCTTATTGCCGGTAAGGTGAGCGATATGATTAACACCGCTGTTCGCCAGATCGCCTTCCACTTTTTTGAGACCAGAGCCCACGATGAACGCCGCAACGGAGAACTCTCCGAAGACAGATTAGCTCAGATTTGGCTGGAAGAAATGCGTGCCAGCTTAGGCAAATATGTAGAAGTCAGCGATGATAATGCGCATATCTGGAACCAAATCGGACACTTCTTCTTCCGTCCGTTCTATGTTTACGCATACTCTTTCGCCGATTGCTTGGTAAATTCTCTGTATCAAGTCAGCCAAGAGGGCAAAGTCAAAGATTTTCCGGATAAGTACCTGCATATGCTGACACAAACGGCATTGATGGACTATGACAAACTGTTCAAACCATTCGGCCTAAATCCGAATGATGCGGATTTCTGGAACAAGGGCTTAAGCTTGATTTCATCATATATCGATGAACTGGAAAGACTGGACAAGAAACTAGGAAAACAGTTAAAAGCATAAAAAAAACGCTTGATTTTATAAATCAGTATGCTATTAAGAATAGCGCAATAGTAATATTGTGATATTGAAAATAGGGGTATAGCTCAGTTGGTAGAGCATCGGTCTCCAAAACCGAGTGTCGTGAGTTCGAATCTTACTGCCCCTGCCAAGTTGTGTAAGTCGTCAGAAATGGCGACTTTTTCTTTTATTTTCAATAGGTTAACAGAGTCCGTGTAGCAAGTTCTCAAAAACAGCCTTCCCAAGCATTTACACGGACTTGTTATTCTAAGTTTCTAATAATATCAAGCAATTAGTCCATTGGAATACCGAATGGCTCCCAGCTCGTGTATGATTAGGATATCGTCCAAAAATTGAGCCAATTGCGCTTTCTTATATAGCCATCATATTAAGTAACATGCTTTTTCAGTAATGACTATTTTATTTAAGACCTTTGCAAATTTAGCAGAGGTTCTTTAGACAAATCAGTTCTTTACAATTTATTAAATGAAAATATTTATCATTAGCAATCAGTTATTAACAATAGGAGATTACAGATGATTTCCTTACAAGATCAGTTTTATGAATGGCTACTAAAGGAATACCCAGAAGACAAGAAACATCTAGCCAACTCATATATGTATGAAATTGAGAAAATTCTTTATGAAACATCATCTGAAGATATTAAAATTATACGTGAATTTATAGAATGTAGAAATATTAATAAAAATGAGGCTACAGCAAAATATATTTTTTATAAAAATGTATTTAATAATATGTATCATTATCATTTTTATTCTCACATAGGATGGGAAGAACTTGCTGCTAATTTGCCACTCATAATTTTAGGATATAAGGGACGAAAGAAAACAGCTTTACAAAAATACAATGAATTTCTTTCTAATATAGACATATCTCAAGACATATTACACAAACAAAATCAAAACATCTTAAGATTGATTGAAAATAAACTTCCTACAGATAAAAAATATCTTACCAGTAAAGAATATGCGAATTTGTCTGGACATGATGAACGCGTAATTAAAAGATGGAGAAAAGAGCGTATTAAACAAAACAAAATTGATCAATTAACTGAAAATCCTTATGGTCAAGGTAAAATTGGTCCAAGATTTGTTATGGATGGTGGAAGATGCCGGTATTATATTGATGATTTGAATGCATATTATGGTAGAGACATAAAGTATCTATAAAAATCTTTCTCTTCGAATCGATTCGTTAAAATATAAAAATAAAACACTCATTTTTTATAGAAATGGGTGTTTTTTTTATTTTGCCTACATTTTTTATGTCACACTTTGTCACCTCTCGTCACCTATCAGCACTTCTTGTCATCTTTTCTAGCATTTTCAATATGTTATTATTAAAGATGTAAGACGGGCCCGTCCTGCAAACAGGTTTAACCTTTTGGAGGACAAAAAATGTCTAAATTAAAAACTAAAAACACTATTAGCCAGCAGCAAATCGATGCTGCCATTGCAACTTATAATTTGCAGGACTTGGTAAAGATTTTACCTCCTCAAAATTATATTTCACATGCACAAAAAACAGTGCGTAGCACAATTGAAGCATTATGCAAAGATTTTGTGTTAACACCTTACTTAAAGGCTATTCCCAAACGTCCAGGGGCTCATCCAGGAAAAGGATTACCAAGTAAACGTGCTACAATCGAAGCTTTGTATGGCTTAAATCGTCACCGCACTGATTGCATTGAAAAATTAAGCAAAAAATGGGTGAGAAAAGCAATTAAATATGCCGTGAAAAACGAACGTAAGATAGACGTTGCTTTTGCTCTACGTTTGATGCGAGAGAATGAGCAATATTACCAGAAAATCCTTGCTACAAAAGCCAAAGAAAAAAGAAATGTTGCTTTAGCTGAAAGAATGGTTTCTGTTGTTATCGCTGATAAGAGTTTACCTTATTCGGGAGCAATCATTGACTTAACACAAAATAATCTGCCGAAAGATTTGAACTCGATTACTCTTCCTTTGGCTGATGATGCATTGGTCTTTATTGCTGTTTATCCTAAAGATGAACAGAGAGCTTACTCATTTATTGATACTTTAGGTCTCATTTATGTTGATAGCGTAGTTTGGGACCGTGATGTTCAA
>JAFUXF010000008.1 GCA_017477185.1 Alphaproteobacteria bacterium
AACCTGTAAACCCCTTCCGAGCTGCGCAAGTTTGGGATATACGCAAACTTCTTGCCCGTCAAATCGTGCGGCTTTAAAATGTCCTTTTGATACCGCGAAAGTCTATTGTGCCGCCAGTGCAACTTCTGACTGCAAAGTCGGTAGTATTTATTATTCTGATGATACCTGCAGTGAAAACAGAATTAACTCTAAAACACCGATTGGTATCGTGTTTGATACCACAAACAGATTGATTTTTTCTTTAACAACGAATGCTGAAAAATCTTTTCAGAGTGGCAATTATCTACTTTCCTCATTAGTGAGTTCATCAGGAAGTTCTGATGTAAACGGTGAAAATAATACGGCTTCACTCCTTGCCTACGGTGAGGAAAATAATGCGGAGTTTCCGGCGGCAGAATATTGCCATAATATGACAACCGGCGGCAAAACATGGTATTTGCCGGCAGCAGCAGAAATACTACCAATTAGGGATTTAATATCTGATGTTACTGAATATGAAAATTTAAGCACGAAAATTTTTTCTCTGGGCGGATCTCGGCTTCCTAATTATGATGTCTGCAACGGTTACTCTAGTAACAATCGCCTATGGTTGACATCAACTATATCAAGCTCTGAATATAATGAGTATAATGGTCTAATTTACACTCGTGTTTATATATTAGTCATGGATGGATGGTGTACAGCAGTAGGGGATGGTGGTTATGTTGGAGACTATATAAATCCAGTGATTACCACTCAATACTCTTATAATAGTGGTCCACAGGCTTTCTATACCCTTTGTGTTGCTCATTATTGATAAATTTATTGCCTTTTTTATCGCTTTATAACACAACAACCGGCGGTGTCTTCATCCGCCGGTTTTTTTTAATAGTGCTATTTTTTAATACAATAGTTTTATAAATCGGCAATCACACTTAAGCTGATGATTTCATCAGGGTTATCAACCATACCGTTCTGCCCTGCTCCGCGTTTAATTTTATCAACAAATTCCATACCGGAAGTGACTTCTCCCCACACGGTATATTGTCCGTTAAGCCAATCACAATCAGCAAAACAAATAAAAAACTGACTATCAGCAGAATCTGGCATCATTGACCGTGCCATTGAAACTGTCCCTCTTTTGTGCGGACGCGTATTAAACTCGGCTTTTAACTTTTTACCGCTACCACCGGTTCCCGTCCCATACGGACATCCGGTTTGTGCCATAAAGCCATCAATAACCCTATGAAACTTCAAACCATTATAAAACTCCGCACGAACCAATTCTTTAATTCTGGCAACGTGATTAGGGGCTGAATCAGGAAACATCTCAATAACGACATCACCATCTTTTAGTTTGAGTAATAAAGAATTTTCTGCATCTTTTACTTGGTAGGAGTGCTTAATTTTTTTTGCTCTGGTTTTGCTCATATTAAGTTTTTTAACCTCACTTCCCGGAAGTGATGGTGTCTTTGCTTTAGCTAATTTTTTTGTGTCTTTATTTTTAATCATTTTTGTTTCTGACATTTTAAATTCCTTATTTTATAATCCTACTATGATATTTAGTGAGCATTTAAGACAAAGTCAACCCGCTCCTGCCATGAGAGATTTTTAGGATAATTTTTCTCAATATTTGCAATAGCTGCCGCTAACCCTCTTCCGTTAGCAATCTGGATTGCTAACCCCGGGCGGGCATTGAGTTCCAACATCATCGGACCTTTATCTCGATCAAGCACAATATCTGCCCCCAAATATCCTAATCCCGTCATTTCATAGGCTTTGGCGGCAATTTCTAAGTGCTCACGCCATAAAGGAACTTTAATACTTAACAAATCTTCTTTAGTATCCGGATGAATTAAAACCGGCTTATTATGTTGAACCGCACGCAAGGAATTTCCGGTTTTAATATCTAAACCGACACCTATTGCACCTTGGTGCAGATTGGCTCGTCCTCCGGACTCTGCTGTCGACAATCTGGTCATTGCCATTGCCGGATATCCGCGATATACTATAACGCGGACATCCGGTATCCCCTGATAGCTATATTTTTCAAAAATATTACTAAAATGAACCAATTCTTCTACAACGGCAACATCATACTGTCCGCCTAAGCTGTATAACCCGCTTAAGATATTGGAAATATGTTGATATATATCATTGAATGTTAATTCTTTGCCGGATGGCGTCGTAAACACTTTATCGGTATAGTTTTTAATAATCATAACCCCTTTGCCACCGCTTCCGTGTGCCGGTTTTATCACAAATTCGGAGTAATCTTTAACCACTTGCAAAAAATTTTTAACTTCATACTGGTGTGCAATCACGCCAATCAACTTAGGGGTTGTAATACCGATTTTGTTGGCTAACAACTTGGTCTGGACTTTATCATCAACCAAAGGATAAAGCCGCCTTTGATTGTAATGCGCTATCACCGCATAATTGCGACAATTCATGCCTAATATGCCAACCTCATGTAGCCGGCGCGGACGGCTTAAATATTCCTTAATGGCGGTCAACATCTTCTATATCCTTCAAAACCGGTGCAAAACGCTTTAATTCAGTTAAACGATATCCGGTATATGTTCCCAGTAACATTACGATAAACAAAATAACCAAATTTAACTCGTTAAAGACATACATCACATGGCGGATAAATTCGCTGCTGATAATGAAATATGTAATAACAGCAACAACCAAACTATTGATAATTTCACGACACGCATTTTTTGCCCCATCTTCTTCCCATGTAATTGAGGCACGTTCAATTATCCATGCCATAATGATGATTGGGAAGAATACGGCGGATAACGCAATATCAAGACTAAATCTAAACCCTAATAGAGTTAATGCCTGCATAATCAAGATAACAAAAATAACAACCGCTGAAATTCTGGGAACCAGCAATAAGTTGAATTTTGACATAAGGGCTCTAATCAATAAACCTAGAGAAACAATAATCGTAAAACATATCAACCCTGGGATAAATCCTGTTTTAACTAAAGCCATTGACAACAGCATTGGCGTAAATGTCCCCATGGTTTGTACGCCAACAACATTGCGTAATAAAACAATAACTAAAATAGCTAAAGGGAAAATTGTCAGCCACTTAATTGTGTTTTGCTCCAAAACAGGTAAATTGAAAACGGAATTGTCAAAAGACTCTTGTTGTTGAGCCAGAGCGGCTCTTTTAGAAGCCAATTTTGCGGTTGATGTAATTGATTTCATTACAGAAAATTGCACTGACGAATCTTCTCCTCCCTCAACATCAACCAAAGAAATTCCGCCTCGTTGATATAACACAAAATTCTCCGGTTTTCCTTTTTTACCATTATTTATATCATATAATTTCCATTGCCCTTCCGTGTAAGCCTCAAGCATATAATCCGGCGTAAATGATTTTTTATCTTCGGCTAACTTAATACCACGCGCACGGCGATTAGGAATACCTTCTAAAGATAACGCATTTTGCATAACATCCAGCATCTCTTGCGGAGATTTCTTTAAGGGAAGTAAGGCAACTACGGATGCATCCGGTGTTTCTTGATTTATATAGCGAATGATTTTTTGCGGAACATCTCCCGGCATAGTTTTAGATAATGTTATGAGTTGCTGAAGGTTAAACAGCGATTGTTCATCTAAAACCGGCTTTTTGGGTTTTGCCGGTGCCGGAGCTTTGATTTTACCTTTAGCCTGCTCGTTATCAAACAATAATAATTGATAATACAAGTGTTGCATATCTTCTGCTTGTTTAGTAGTCAAAATGATGCGATTATTTTTCAGATCTTTCTTAATTTGATATTTTTTCGCAACAATATTTTCATCCAATATCTTAAAATCTTCACTAACTGTCGGCTGAGCAATAGAAACCTTAATCGGCTCTCCTGTCGGCATAAATGAAACATGAGCTTCAATTGTCCAAATATTTGTTTTTTGCGATGGATTAAATGATAATCCCCAGTACTCAACCTTACAATAAATACTGTATAGTGCAAAAATCAACGAGCAAATTAACCCTA
Organism: Alphaproteobacteria bacterium; assembly: GCA_017477185.1. Classification (GTDB taxonomy): domain Bacteria; phylum Pseudomonadota; class Alphaproteobacteria; order RF32; family CAG-239; genus Scatocola. Next base: position 3,996 of record JAFUXF010000008.1, read on the forward strand.
TCGTTAAAATTGCCCTGACAGAAAGAAATTTTTTTAACATAGATAAATAGTCCTATAGATTAGCGTAAAGTATTCTTAAGCGACGTATCAACAATAGCGCGCCCTGTTAAAATGTTGCGTCCGACTAAAACCTGATAGTCAAACTTTTCTCTTTGAGCTAAGGTAAATTCGGCTTTGATAATTTTTCCACCAAATTTAACGTCTAACATAACGCTCGGACGGCTTTCATTTTTATCGGCTCTTCGAATTGAAATCCGGCGATGACGTTTCCTTTCAAATGTTTGTTTCTTGCCGGTGGAATTATGCATAATGGTAAACGATACCCATTTTACGCCATCTCTTTCGAAAATATGGTATTCATCCACATCTACAGAAGAAACCTCGGCTCCGGTGTCTATTCTGGCTTGAAAAGGATTCGTATCAGGTAAGATATAAATCGGTTCAACAGCCCCTATAATTCCTAACGGATGTTTGACTGTCGGCTTGCTTTTTACCTCAACGGTTTGCACAACTTCAACAGGTTGAGTCGGTGCTTGTGTTTGACAAGCACACATCAGCGGAATTAATCCGCATACTAATAAAAATTTGATTTTCTTCATTCTATTACACTTTGCAAAGTAGTTTGTTACATTTCTAAGCAATAGTTTTACATTCAAAGAAAATAAAAATCAAAGACATTTCTGCAGATGTGGATATCATCTTTATTAGAAGAAAAACGTTGTTCGTAAGGTGAAGACCGTTGCATAATCACTTTTTTGATTTTCGGCCGGATCAATATATAATTGGATATCCGGCGTAATCGTCATCCATTTGGAAACGCCCCAAGCCCAATAGGTTTCGATGATCTTTTCGTTATTATGAGCAACTTCTGAACCAACTGCTTTTTCATCAACTTCATTATAGGCAACTGCCAATCCTATTTGATCAAGAGGATTACGGTCTAACGGATTATTATATACCATTCCTAACACCCATGAACGATTAATATCCGCCACATGTCCGGTAACTCCGTTTACTCGTGCGAAGACACTTAATTTTTCCCCTATATTTTGACTTAGATTCAATGACCAACCATTGGTTGTCTCTGTTTGGCCTTCTACTCCCGGTTGGTTATAAAGCATAATTGAATATTGACCGCTTCCTAATCCTGAAATTGTTGGGGTATATGACAGTGAGCCAAAGGTGGTAAAGTGTTCTTCATGCAGATTATTGGTTTTTATGCTGATACCTGACAAATTTGTCGCATCTTGCGCACCTAAGGCTATATTCCATGCATTACTTGGTGCAATTTGGACATATGAACCAAGACTGGCTGTCGGATATGTTGATGAAGCATTTTGCGAAAGTGCATAATTTACAAAATTAACCTGCTGATTTGAATCATAAGCTGTTCCATCAAAATTATAAAGCGGAAATTGTCCTAATGCAACAGTCAGCCAATCCCATTTTCCTCCAAGTTGATATGCAAGATACATCTCATCAAAAGAATTACTCGGTGTTTCATAATCATTGATTTGTGTTACCGTTTCAAGACGATTTCCTAACTTTTCTGCACTGATACCGCCATATCTGACAGCATTGTAAGCCGCATTCAGAGAGAGATTACCTTTCTCATTGTTAAACATTGTCCATACAACCGACGGATAATAAATTGTTTGCATGGCATTATCTTTACCGCTCGGTGCACCACGTTGTCCCATATAAGAAACATCAAAAGCAAAATCTAACCCGTAATCTTTACTCAGTTTTTCCTTAAAAGCAGCATATTCATTGCCAAAATCACTAAATTGCGCATTCCTTCTAAGCTTTGATACCTCAATACGTTGCTTGGCACTTCTTGATTTTTTAATCTTATTATTGAGTTCTGTCACATCATGAGCAGAAGAATGATCATTTGCTAAAACAGGTGTGGTTAATGCTAAAGCGACACACATAGAAATAGGGTAAATTATTTTTTTCATTGTTTTTATCTCTTCATTAGGTTACAAACAAAAGTATATGTATATATTGTTTTAGAAAATTAAAGAGGATTATTCGTAAAAATGCCTGATTTTAGTTTTGAAGATCAATTTTCCGGTGTAATTTGCGGTATTGATGAAGCCGGACGAGGACCATGGGTCGGCAATGTTGTTGCCGGAGCAGTTATCATTAAAGACAGAAATTTAGCTCCCGAACTACTTAATCATCTAAATGATTCCAAAAAACTTTCAAAAACAAAAAGAGAACAATTATATTCTCTTTTATGCGAAGCTGAAGCTCAAGGACAGATTAAAATCGGTATAGGTGAGGCAACTCCTCTGGAAATTGACCAATATAATATATTGCAGGCGACATTCATGGCTATGCGTCGTGCTGCTCAAAATTTAGGTTGTTCCATTGATATGGCTCTCATCGATGGCAATCAAACACCTCAAAATTTCCCATGCAATGTACAAACCATTGTTAAAGGAGATGCCCGTTCTTACAGTATTTCTGCCGCCTCAATTATTGCTAAAGTATATCGCGATAAAGAAATGGAAAAACTTGCTGAAAAATATCCTTTTTATGGTTTTGAACATAATGCCGGATATGGCACTAAAGACCATATTGACGGAATAAAAAAACATGGCTTGATTGCTGAACATCGCAAAAGTTATAAACCGATAAAAGCGTTTTTGTAAAGTTCTTTATTCTTGAACGGCCGCAATAATCGGGGCAGATTTATCAATGTATAGAGCCAATGAATTACCAAAAGTCGATTTAACATAATTTGTCAAAGAGGATGGTTCAAATTTGAAATTTTCAGATTCCGTTTGTGCCTGTAAAATTTCTGCCGTTTTTAATTTTTCTTTACCGACAATATCTCTCTTTTTTGCGGCATCTGCAACACCATAATACGCACAGAGATTAAAAGCGACATAGGACTTATAAAAATCAGGTTCTATTTTTGTGCCTGCAGCGTACAAATTGCCTAATGTATAAATAGCACTGATATTTCCTTGATTGTATGCTTTTGTTAGATAATTCAGCGCATTGTTATAGTTTTGCATAACACCTATACCATTGAGATACAGATGTCCCATCAGATATTGGGCTTCATCATAATTTTGTTCAGCCGCATATCTGATATTTTCAACCGCTTTACGATTATTTTTGGGAACACCAATCCCCTTCAAATATAAATAACCCAACATATATTTTCCGACCGGATTATTTTGTTCTGCTGCATATTTTAATAAATTGACGGCTTCTTTCGTATTTCCGAGTTGCCCCTTTTCACTCAAGTAAATCACTGCTAAATTCAAAGTTGCATCCATATTCCCCTGATCACTTGCTTGAGCAAAAAGTTGGGCTGCTCGAAAAACATCTTTTCGAACTCCTGTTCCGCTATAATAAAGGCTGCCCAAGTTATTAATTGCTATACTATCCCCCTTCTCCGCTGCCAATTTATAATATTCAAATGCTTTTTTATAATCAATCTCAACACCATTTGTACCATATAAATACATATACCCCAATGTCATTAAGGCTGTTGTATCCCCCTGTTCTGCCAGACGGTATATTCTGGTCATAAAATCTTCAATTTTTTCATTTTTTTCAGGCTCGACCACTTTTTTATCATCTTTACTAAAAAAAGAAAAACTCAAAAAAGACAGAAACCCTTCTTTTTCTTCTTTAGTATGTTGGGCTTCATTCTGGCGAATTTTTGTTTCTAGTCCCTGTACGGCATTTTCCTGTTGCTGTTCATCAGAAGTATTGATGGTTATACCATCGGTCAGCGAAAGCGTTGCCACACCTTCTTTTTCTGCTTGAGCAGCAGATGCGACTAAGACGCCCATAAATCCGATAAGAAACATCCATTTTTGCATAATTCGCCTCTTTTGTTATATTTTAACATTTCATTATAAATTATATATCTCAAAATATAAATATTATCCTAATTTCTTACGAGACTGCTAATAAATTTTTCAATTTATATATTTCTTCCAGTGCTTGCTTGGGACTTAGCTCATCAGGATTAATTTGCTTTAATTCTTCCACTGCTTTATTTTGGGTTTCTGCTTTTTTTGGCGGTTGCAAGCTCGCAAATAAAGGTAAATCATCAGCAAGTACGGCTATTTTTTTTTGCTTTGCACCATGCTCTAAATTTTCCAAAACCTGCTCGGCTCGTGTTATCACTAAATCCGGCAAACCTGCTAATTTTGCAACATGTATACCATAACTTCTATCTGCTGCCCCTTTAATCACTTCATGTAAAAAGACAACTTTTTCATTAAACTCCTTAATTTTCATACAATGTAGGCTCAAACGAGACAACTTTGCAGTTAAACTGGTTAATTCATGGTAGTGAGTCGCAAACAATGACCGACATTTATTTTTTTCATGTAAATGCTCAACAACAGCCCAAGCAATTGACAGACCATCAAATGTTGCTGTCCCTCGCCCAATTTCATCCAAAATAACGAATGAGCGTTCATCTGCCTGATTGAGAATTGCTGCGGTTTCAACCATTTCGACCATAAATGTCGAGCGTCCGCGCGCTAAATCATCACTGGCTCCGACGCGGGAAAAAATTTTATCGATAATACCGATATGAGCATGACGGCATGGTACAAATGCTCCCATTTGAGCCATAATTGCAATAATGGCATTTTGCCGTAAAAATGTCGATTTACCGGCCATATTCGGACCTGTCAGTAACCATATGCGATCATTATCATTCAGGCTGCAATTATTTTCCACAAATTCACCACTATGTTCTTTCAAAATTGCGGCTTCGACCACAGGGTGACGTCCGTCTTCAATTTCAAACGCCAAACTTGTATCCAATTCCGGACGGCTATAATGACGTTCTACTGCTAATTCTGCTAATGCGGAAAGAACATCTAACTCACCCAAGGCTTTTGCCGTTTGTGAAAGGTTATCCGAAACACTCATGATATCTGTTACTAAATTATCATATATTTCTAGTTCAATCGCTAAAGATTTTTCTGCAGCATTACGAATTTTATTCTCCAATTCCGTTAATTCAACCGTGGTAAAACGTGCTGCATTTAAGACTGACTGGCGGTGAATAAATTCAGGTTTTTCCAACATTTCTGTTGCGAATTTGCTTTGAACTTCAATAAAATACCCTATCACATTATTATACTTAATTTTTAGTGTATTAATACCGGTCTGTTCTGCATATTTATTCTGTAATTCTAAAATGACCTGACGACTGTCTTGATGAAGCTGTCTGATTTCATCAAGCGGCGGAAAATATCCTTCTTTAATAAAATTCCCGTCTCTTGCCAATAATGGTAATTCTTCAGTTAGTGCATTATGTAAATTTGAAGAAATTTGATCATAGTATCCCAATTTTTTAATAATATTTTCAATAGTTGGACAGACCATATCCAACATTTCCTGATTCACATCATTATAGATTAAATTTCTAATATGCGGTAAAAGCCTTAATACTTGCCCGATATTTGCCAAATCTCTTGGACCGCCTCTGCCCGTACTCAGGCGGGATACTGCTCGCTCAACATCAGGTAAGGTTTTAAAGACTTCTGAAATATCTTGCCTTAAGCGTGTGTGATTGATAAAAAACTCAACACCATCTAAACGGCGATTTATTTCGGTAATATCCATTAACGGATTAGCCAGCCAATTGTTGAGTAATCGTCCGCCAACAGCCGTTTTGGTCTTATCAATAACAGATAGCAAACTTCCTTGTCTATCTCCTCTGCTACTCTCTAATAATTCCAAACTTCTACGCGTTGCTCCATCTATTTCCATAATATTTTGTTCATAAACTTTAATTGGTTTTTCGAGACGCGGAAAATGCTCTTTTTGAGTCGTCGCGACATAATCCAACAAGACTCCTGCCGCAGTTATTTCATTATGGGAAAACCCTCCAAACGCATCTAAAGTTTGGACATGATATATGTCTTGTACTCTCTTACGCGCATTTTCATAGTTAAAACGAGCTTGAGCTAAAACAGTTAATTTATCATGCCACTCTCTCAGAACATCAAAAACTTCCGGTGTTTGCAAATAAGCGTCTGAAACCAACATTTCAACCGGATTAAGACGGACTAAAATAGAATTTAGGATTTCAGCTTCTTTCTGGGTATTATAATTATACTCTTGCGTATAAAAATCTCCGGTAGAAATATCCAACCAAGCTACACCCAATGTATCTTGCTGACGATACAAACTTAACAAAAAATTATTACGTTTTGACTCCAACAGATTATCTTCCGTCAGCGTACCGGCTGTTACCAAACGAATAACTTCACGCTTTACGACAGATTTTGAGCCTCTTTTTTTAGCTTCCTGTGGATCTTCCATTTGTTCACAAATAGCTACTTTATAGCCTTGTTTTATCAAACGAGATAAATAGTTCTCATAGGCATGGAACGGGACGCCACACATCGGGATCTTTTCTTCTTGGTATGTTCCTCTTGATGTCAGAGCTATATCCAACGCTTTGGCTGCTATTTTTGCATCATCAAAAAACAGTTCATAAAAATCGCCCATGCGATAAAACAACAAATAATCCTGATGCTGCGCCTTAATCTCAAAATATTGTTTCAGCATCGGTGTTTCTGAATTAGTATTCTTAGTCATTCTTTTACATAATTTTTATTAAATTTAAACTTTTTTTATAATAGATTATTTTTAGGTATAGTCTAGACTTTTTTTGTTTATGGAAGGTAAAAAATGACAAATTCGGCAAAAAAATCCGTTTTCATTGAAAAGAATATGCGTTTTGTTGATAGGGTTTTACTCCTCTCATTGCCGATTGCTTTCATTTTTATTTTTATGGTCGCGGCAAATATGCTTAGTGCCTCTTTGGCCGTTATTTCTTATGCAACTTGTGTTATTTTCAATATTATTTTTCTGTTTCCAATTACTTATGAGTTACAGCAGCTAAGACAATATATTACAGCCTTATCTAAAGGATCTGACGTTTCTTCCGACAAGGAATTAGTTTTAGAAGAAAATGATTCGCGGGAAATCATCAATGCCGTTAATGCCATGCAGAAATTCTGGTCAGAAAAAAATGATGTTTTACAAGCGCAAACCTTATCTGATACGGCTGTTTTGGACTCGCTTCCGGACCCGTTAATCATGATTGATAATGTTGGAAAAATTTGTGGTGCTAATTTAGCGACTCGAGTAATGTTCGGTAAAAAAATAAGCAACAAGAGTCTTGATGAGGTTATTTTTTCAAATAATTTTATCGAGGCTGTTAACCGTATTTTGCGTCAAGAGAGCGATAGCGAATCGCTTATTTTTTATCTGACAAAGCCTATTGAGCAAAAACTTTATGCACATATCAAAAAATTACCCTATATTTCACAAGACAATGCCGTCGCCGTTATTTCAATCTATGATTTAACAAAAGCCATGAAAATCGAAAAAATGCAATCTGATTTTGTAGCTAATGCAAGTCATGAATTGAGAACACCTCTGGCGATTATTTCTGGTTTTATTGAAACTTTACAAACAACCGCCAAAAATGATAAGGAAGCACAAGAAAAATTTTTGAATATTATGAAAGAGCAGACAGAATTTATGTCGTCCCTTATTGAAAACCTCCTCTCTCTTTCAAAAATTGAACTCATGCAAGATACACTTCCGGAAGGAAAAACAAATCTTCATAAAATTATTGATGATGTTAGTGAAGCTCTTTCGTTAAAAGCGGATAATAATAAAACTTCTTTACAGGTTTTTATTGATGATAACATTCCTGAAATTACAGCCGATTATAATCAAATAAAGCAAGTCGTGCAAAATCTGACAGATAATGCCATTAAGTACGGCACACCTAACAGTGATATTATTATTAAAATCAGTAGGGTAAATCAAATTCCACCAGCACAGAATCAAAAGATTCAATCTGGAGAAGCTGCTGCTATTTCGATAACAAATAAGGGACCTAAAATTTCTGATGATAATTTGGCTCGACTGACAGAGAGATTTTATCGTATGCAGGAACACAAGGATAAAAATATTAAAGGAACCGGATTGGGATTGGCGATTGCTAAACAAATCATCATTCGACACAGAGGGAATTTGACTGTTAAATCAAATGCTTATGAGGGAACAACCTTTACAATTTATTTACCACTATCGTTAGAGGAGTAATCATCATCAGGATGTAAACGATAAAAATGCATAAATGTTACCGGTTTAATCCCTGTTGCTTTGAAAATTCCCTTACGAATTTTTGCTTTAACCATATCGACAATAATGTCTGTTCGGTAATTGTACTTTTTAACGATCTCTGCAAAATTTTGCAACACATCGTCTTTTAATTCTGCAGCTAATTTTATAAATTCTGGCTCTTCCAAGATATCAATTGAGGTAATTTGCAAATCTTCAATCTGCCAATTTTCTGTAACGCATAGAGAAATAAAAACACTGCAATTATAAGCTATACGCCGGCGATTTTTGACCAATTGTGAACTAAGTAAAGTTTCTTGGTAGCGGTCAACTCCTAAAATATCCGTTGCTATCTCTTCTATTTTTTCGACACAATGGTTATGGTACAACATAACATCTCCATTACTCGTCGTTTCTACCTGCTTAATACCGCAGCTTAAAGCAAAACGTTGTTGTTCTCTCGTAAAACGGCGCGATCCATGAACCGGCAATACAGCCTCCGGTTGCAGAAGATTATACATATATTGCAGTTCTTCCTTGGTTGCATGACCGGAAGTATGAACCAGTGCCTCATCAGAGGTAATCACCTCAACTCCCTGCATTCTTAATTTTTCCTGCAAGCGCTCAATTTTATCTTCATTTCCGGGAATCATTTTAGAAGAAAAAATAATACTATCTCCGACAGAAAGTTTAATATCTTTATAATCTCCATTTGCAATTAGCGTTAGAGCACTACGATAATTGGCCTGAGAACCGGTACAGATATACAGAGCTTTATCGGAAGGAATATCTTTTGCTTCACTGATATCTAAATATTTCGGTAAATTTTCAAAATAACCGTTTTCCTTAGCTATTCTCATATTTTGGATTAAACTGCGTCCCACCAAAACGGGTGTTCGTTGCGCTTCATAAGCAGCTAGGATCAAACTTTCTAAACGCATTAAATTTGAAGCAAAGCAAGTAGCAATCAAACCATTTTTGTATGTCGGTATCATTTGAATTAGACTGTCACGCACTTGTTTTTCTGTCGGTTGTTTCTCGTCCAGTAAAGCGTTTGTTGAATCACATACGAATAAAGCTACTCCTTCTTGTGCGATTTGTTTCAACGCCTCGTAATCTGTTTTAAGAAAAGCTATACCGCCATCATCCAACCGCCAATCCGTCGCGTGAACAATGTTGCCGAAAGGAGTACGAATCGCTAATGCACTGGTTTCCGGAACAGAGTGTACAATAGGAATAAATTCTACGCTAAAATTGGTTAAGTCTACTTTTGTGTTTTGACTCACGGAAATCAGTGGAACATCTTGCTCTAAATGATATTCTCGCAATCTTTCTCGAATAAGTCCTAAAGTAAAATCTGTTGCATAAACCGGACATTTTAATTTTGGCCAAATATGAGCGATTGCCCCAAAGTGGTCTTCATGCGCATGAGTAACAAAAAGCCCTTCTATGTCTTCGGCATAATTCTCCAATAAAGATGCGTCAGCAAAAGCTAAATCCATTCCGGGATAATCATCATTCAAAAAGCCATAACCGGCATCTACAACAATCAGTTTTCCCTTAACGGCATAAACATACATATTAATACCGATTTCATCTGCGCCACCAAAAGGAATGAAATATATTCCATCTCGATCAAAATTGCTCATTTGTTATTCCTTACTGTAAAACACATCGCCGGCATAAATTTTTTTGATTTTTCCTTCCTGCAATAATAATAATTCAGCATTATCGCCTATCCCCTTGAATATTCCTATCTGGTCCTCTGTTTCGGTATGAACTTTTATTGTTGCATTCAAACCTTTGACCACTTTAAGCCATTGTTGTTTAAGGAAAGAAAAACCATCCATCTGCCATTGATGGTGATATTTATCAAAATTATCTATATATGACCGTAGAAAGACCAATCTGTCAATACTAATTCCCTTTTCTGCCAAACTGGTTACCGGATAGAGCATTTCAGAATTTTTAGGTGCTTCTTTAATATTAACCCCTATACCAATTATCATATAGTTGTTATCTCCTTTTTCTAACAACATTCCCGAAACTTTTTCGCCATCAATTAAAATATCGTTAGGCCATTTTATTTCGACTTTGTGATTAATCGGACATAACTCCCTGATTGTCTGATACAGGCTGTACGAGCTTAAAATAATCAATTGCCCTAAATATTTAGGTTCAAAAATTATCCCTTGTGAAAAAAATAAATTTCCTTCCAAGCCGACCCAGATTCGTCCGCGACGCCCTCTTCCCTTCACTTGTTGCTGTGCACTTATAACAAAATTCTGATTATTTTGACAATGCTTGCTAAAGGTCAAAGCATCATCATTAGTGCTTTCAGTAACTTGCTTATCTTCCCATATCCAATTATTTATTTTATCCATTATTGTCTCATAATTGTTGCAAGACTATCCATTATATTTTCTTGCCAAATTATACCATAACACATTAAAACTACCGTCATTACTATCCCAACATACACGCCGACATCAACTCTCTCAAAATTTCTGGTACGTTTATCAAAATATATACTCTTTATTATATTTAAGATTCCGTAAGCCACCCATATCAAAAATAAAAAGATTACTCCTAAACTGATAAAATGTTGCTCGTTCAACATTTGGTGAATCATTAAAAAATTTCCCCAAACACTCAGAAAAGGAGGTATACCTATAAAAGAGCAACAAAAAATCAATAAAGATCCGGCCAGATATGGTTTAACCTTACCTAATCCGGCAATATCTTCCATAGTTTGCAAATAATTCCCTCGACTTCGGATGCCATATAAACAAATATACCCTCCCATCAACATTAAAATCAAAATCAGCACATAACTAAAAATAACTTCTATATTTATATTTTGCAGAGGATATCCCAACAACAAAATAATTCCCAGATTAAAAACTTCCAAAAAACCAAATATTTGTCGCAAATTTCTGCCGCTGCTGCTTCCTACTGCACCGATTATCACAGATGTTATACCGCAGACAAAAATCATTTCATTATAAACTTCCACGCTTTGAACAAATATTTGAGATAAATTATGCAACAAAAATGCGACACCGGTTAGGGATAACAGAATCGAAAGCGATGAAGCAACGGGTAAAATGCTCTCTTTCTGTATTTTTAATCTTCTCAAATGAAAAGGGACACATCCTATTAACTCCAGAATTGGAACAAGAACAAAAAGCATCCCTAACTTATCCATATTGTCCATATCCTGCTTTTGATAGTAATTTTGTAACTGCATATAATACAAAGTATTTGTCTTTTCATAAATGAGGGCAATCCCACCAATCATAAACAAAATCAATAACAGATTATTGATCATATTAAATTGGCGTAATTTTATTTTTTCTATCGGATTATCCAGATTGTTTTCTGAAATCATAGCAACCGATACAAAAACCAAACTTAAACATGCCATTAATACCCCGAGGTGTTGGCATGAAATTATCCCAAACAACCCAATAAGAATAAGACTTAACAACTGGTAATAGCGACACGAATTATAATTTTGATTTAGAAACCAACGACAAACTATACCATTTGTTATTAAAACAAAGACCACAAGTATACTTTTGATTAAGGTGGTATATTCCGTATTGTCATACCAATTTTTGCTAAAACTGATATTATAAAAAATAATACTGCTTATTAAAGTTAACACAAAAAAAACCTTGCTGATGGAGGCAAATGTTTTAGGCGTTTGCTCTTTTCTCAAATGTTTTACAATCTGCAAAATAATGACATTCAGCAACAATAAAATTTCAGGCATACAACTCAGATAAGATATAAACATCCCTATACTCCTAAAATCAATAAGGGATTAAAAAATGAAATCAAAAGTAAAATAGCAATAATACTTAAGCCATAAAATGCTTTGAGAGAAAGATCCATAATACATACACTCCCCGGTTGCACATAACGATTATCTTTCAGCAGATACAGTTCTTTTAATAAACTGGCTGAAGCAATAATCAAAGCCAACATCATCATAATACCTAAATTAAAATTGTAATTAAATACATACGATAAGATAACAAAATTGTTCACAAACAGCGCCGAAAGAGGAAATCCCACGGCAGATAAAGTGAAAAAAGCGTACAAAAAACCGAGCCTTGGTGTATTGCAAATAATTCCATATAAATGTAAATCGTATTTTTGTTGTTCTTCTCGGACATAAGCAGCCAAAAGTTCAAGCACACACATAATGATTAAAAAAGCAAATAGTGAATAACCTATATTCAATAAAATTCTGGAAGTCGGCAATAATGCTCCCTGCAAGTATATAATGTAATAAACCGTAATAAATGAAAATAATTTATAACGATTATCCTTATTGATTAAACCAATCATGGCAATAAACAACATACTAATTGCCGCGATAATCTCCAACCCTATTAATAAATAGCTGACACTTTCCGGCACGGTCTTGGGGCAAAAGCGTATCAAGCCATATACCCCCGTCAGCGGAAATAAATTGATCTGTATAAAAATTAAAGGATTTTTTATTGCGCTTGTCATCGAAGCTATCCAATAATGAAATGGCCAAATCGGAATTCTTGAAACAAATGCAACAAACAGTCCTCCCCATATCCAATACTCTTGCCAATGAGTCAATCGCAAACGAGCTACGCCTCGCAGAAAAATAATATTCTCCCCTTTTTGATAATGATATAGCGCACAAACACACAAAAATAAAATAATCATACCAATAAAATTATAAATAAAAAAACGATACATCCAACGCGACTTACGAACTTCTTCGATGCTCCCTATCTGTAAAAACAATGGAATAAGCGGCATTGCAAAAAAGAGATAAAAAGAAAAAATATCTGCAGATACTAAAAAACCTGTCATCATTCCTAACATTAACAAACTCAAGCAACTCATTACTTTGGCATTTTTTTTAACAGAAAACGGGATACTGATTAAAAAAATTACATGTATTGCCACCAACATCATCAGTGAAAAAACATCTAATCCAAATGCTAATTCTATTTTAGGTTTTTCAAATAACTTGTATGTAGTTAAAAATTGTACACTCTGCTGTCCTATATCCAGCTGAGAAAAAAATCTCCCTAACATGATAATATTTGTACAGATAATAAACTCTGTTGCCATAATGATATTTCTGACACTATATCGAGTATCATCACGCGCCAATAACAAAAAGATAAATCCTAAAAATGGGATTAAAATAAGAATGGGCAACATTTGAGGTGTTATTTCCATAATATCCCCTCCCCATACACACAATAACTAAGAAGCAATCCGGCAAAAAACCAATACCATAGAAGGTTTTTAATTGAAAAATTATGCATTTTTGCAAATATTTTTTGCAGCCAGATATAGAATCTTGAGAAACTATTTAAAAACGTACGCTCAATAATAATAAAATCTATGGTCAACCATAAAATTCGTCCTAAAAATTCAATTGGAGCAATAAATAACAGGTATAATAATTTAGACCAAATATCTGTTGTTGTCCTCATTTGTAAACCGGAAAGCCCATAATAGGGAAAGCCGCTCAACAACAACCCAAAACTCGCCATATACGTCCAAAACAAATACGAATTTTGCATTTCTTCATTGATGATATATGAGGTTATTATCCCTCCGACGATTAAGTAAAAAACATCTTGTTCCTCTCCTGATGCTTGATGAATCCGATACATTACACTTCCAGTCATCAACATTAAAATACCTAAATAGCTGTAAGAAATAAATTGAGAAAATTTAAGCAATGTTAAAACAACGGCCGAAATGAGTAATATAACGGCTAAATACCGTGCTTGATTATATTTTTGTCCGCCATGCAAGATATTATTCAATAAAAACTGCAAAATTAATATTTTACCTAAGCATTCCAGATTTTGTCCCTGTTCTGCCAAAACGACCCAAAAGATAAAAGCATAAAAAACCAAATTGATATGAATTTTTTTGCCATTTATATTATCGCTTATCAAACTTGCAAAAAAATTCCAGACAAAAGATAAAATTAATCCGCCTTTCAGAATATATAAACAAGTTACATTTTCCTGAATGAGCGGCATTACTTTCAGCAAAATAAAAAAACCCGCAATCGGTGTTGATAAAAAGCCTAAAATTATCCGACGCACGTCATTGACGGTTATCATTTGCAAATAATATCCCTGAAACGGAAAAATTCCCGCTTTGAGCATAACAGACAGGGTTATTAAAAAAAGTGAAATCACATTTATATGAATATTATCCAGTATTTGTAATTGATTAGCAGCATTACCTCCGCCAATCATGGCAAAAGCCGTAAACAACCCGAGATCGGCCAATAAATTATAAAAAATATACTGGCGTCTTGCAGTTATATCATTTATTGTACAGAATCCCAGCACATCTAAAAAACAGGTTGCTATCAAAATTTGCAACGTATTTTGTCCGCAAATAAGCATAATTATCGCTGCTAAATTTAGAGAGGTTAGAGCAATGATATTGAGTTTCTGTCTTTCTTGTTTATTCCAAATAACAGAGTAACAAACCATTATTGCTATTATGAAAAATGTTAATAATTGTGTATAGACTTCTTTCGTCGAAAAAAAGTCAAGGTTTACCGGATAATATTTTGAGCTTATCCAAGAAAAACTGTAAAAATCCGTTACGTTATTTGTTACCCCCCAATAAAACGCCCATCCGATGTAACTTACAGCAAGAATCGCAGGATATAAAAAAAATTTCTGCAAGCGAACACCTTGGTACGAAAAGGCAGCGCCTCCTAATATCAGTAACCCTATAAAAAGATGGATAATCATATCCGGTTGTTCCCTACTTCAGTTTTGGTTAATATAACAAAAAATATGGGCATTTAAAGCCCATACTCAAATCATACTGTGTATAACTTTTTTAGTACACTGATTCCAAATTTTTAATAATCCGAACAGGTACTTTATACTCACGAGCGACATCATCTCCCTCAACCTCGACCATCAATACTTCATTGACAGATTTAAGAGGGGTACGCGCTTTTGCATTGATTTCTTCCAACAACACAGCACTTTCACGACTACGGTATAACAAAGCCGTATTACCGCCATCATAAACCAAGCGTGGATTTTCAGGTCCACCTTCATGATATTTGATGATAATTAAAATTTCTCCAGCTGCATTCTGCAAAATATCATATCTGCCTTCTTCGGCTGCACTTGTATTACTCATTGTCAAACCTCTGTCTTTGTTTATTTTTCTTATAAGCTAACACATAATTATTAATAAATCCATTACATTTTAATTTTTTTCACTTTTTTTATATTTTTCTATTGACTAAGCATTTTTTATCTTATATACATACCCTCGTTGTCGCGAGACATCCTGTGGGCTCGTAGCTCAGTCGGTAGAGCATTTGACTTTTAATCAAAGGGTCATGGGTTCGAATCCCGTCGGGCTCACCAATTTAATAAAAAGCCACCTGAAAAGGTGGCTTTTGTTTGTCTAATAAGCGACGGGTTTCGAACCTAAAGGTTCGTTCAATTCCGACTAAAGCTTTTGTATCGCTTCGTCTTCACTCGCTCACAAAAGCAAGTCTCATTGTGTCTCCTCATAAAAAGTGCATTACAACACTTTTTATATCGGCCATCCGTCGGGCTCACCAATTTGGAGAGAGGTTGCATTTTTTAATGTAACCTCTTGTTTTTTATCAAGAATTTGCGGTTCGTATGATTTTAAGGGCCCAAACTGTACATTTTCGTTATCATTTTCAGTTAAGCCTTGATTTATATGCGTTTGCTTCGGTTCGTATGCTTTGGCAGCCTGTGCCATCAAAATGTTACTATTCACAAATTCATTAAACGGAAACTTCAGTTTGTAACTTAATACGCCTTCGGTTAAAGTCAGGCTCTCAAAAACAAACTTCAGCAACAATCTCTTTAAGTCCAGATTCTGCGATCGCTCAAAGATATTTCCGGCTTGTGTTGCAATATCCAACAAACCTAAAAGTGTTTCATCAAAGCTGTTATCAGCTTTTTCATGGGCTGTAACCTTGTTCTTTAAGCGGTTTATTTTAACTTGTATCTCATTTCTTTTGAGGTCAAAGGTTTCCCTATCAAGCTCTCCTTCTAACCTTAAATCAAACAAATTATCCAAATTTTGTTTTAATTTATCTTGTTCTTCACGGAGTCTTTTAATTTCTTGGGCATAAAACTTACGTTCAGCTCCTTTGGATGATTTCATTTCCTTTTGGAGTTCGATTATCACATCGTTGGGGAGTTTTACCCTATTGAGAACAGAACTGATACGTTTAACAAGCTCATCTTCACGGACATAAATCCTTGTCTTGTCGCTTTTCCAACATACAACATAAGGAAATTTTCCCTTTTTAAGCTCTGTCGGGCAGGTTCTATTGGTTATGCCACAACGAACAATTCCTTTGAAAATCATTGGTTTTGGAGAGTATTTTCCTATATCTCCAGCTCTTATTGCTTTTTGTTCTTGGCACGTATCCCACAATTCTTTTGTAATTATTGGTTTATAAACATGTGGCATAAAACCTCTAAATGTCCGCATCTCACCATAGTAAAAAGGATTTGTCAGCAGATATGTGCCACTTTGATTTGAATAATATTCAAGAAATTGAAGTTTTGGATGAGTATTTCGTAAGAAATGCTGATTTTTCTTTAGAATCCTTTTGTCAGCAATCATTTGGTGTCTATCAGGAAGAACCTTTTGACGTTGAGTGGAAGTTTGATAAGGATGTTGCTAAAGAAGCAGCCAAATATACGTTTCACCCAACCCAAGAAATGATTGAAAATCCTGACGGCACACTAACGGTTAAATTCCGTGCAGGTGGTGCAAGAGAGATGGATTGGCACCTTTATACTTGGGGAAAGCATGTAAAAGTTATCAAACCGAAAGATTTCAATAAATGTAAGGTTTGGAAAGATTAAATAAAAAAAAGGAGGTGTTGACCTCCTTTCTAAATTTGAGATTATCCTCTAGGAGGAAAATCATCATTTCCATAGCTATTTTTTTCACGGATTTGATTATTATCAGCGCTGTGAATGGAATGTTCTAGTCCTTGATTAATTGCAATGGTTCTAGCTGCTTCAATAGCTTCTTTTTGCGTTTCAAAACCAGCATTAGAAGCTCTTGTTGCTCCATCTTGTTTATTATACCATGTCCCAGTTTCTTTATTTAGCATGGTATGTATTTGATTACTCATGTTGAAAATCCTTTTAAGAATCATGGAGAATGTTTGGTCTTCAAGCAGGCAAGGTGTTTTCACACCTTGCCTTTGTCTTATTTGTCATCAGGAACTAAAAAGCAAAACGCTTTTTTACCATATTGAGATGCATACAAAATACTACCGTCTTTAAGGTGTATGTATGGTCTGCATACCCAATGGTAACCTGATGGAGTGTAATAGCTTTTCGCCATTTTATTTCTCCATATATAAGTTACGTTTCACTTTTTTGTTGATTTTTCAAATAACTTGTGTATATATCATAAATGTCGTTTTGTGAAATATACGAAGTTATTTTACAAATCCGAGGCAAGAAAGTGAAACACCATTTTCTTGCCTCAATCTTTATGAATTACTTTCTTTATCATAATCCTTACCTTCATCGTATCCGCTACATAGAGAATATACACCTTTTTGTCCTTCAACGCTTTTAATTTTAGGATTGCGTTCACGAGACATATTATATACTTTGCTCATAATTTGTTTTTTTAACTTAATATCAGTATCTTCTGCACTATATTTTCTATAATATGCAACTGTTATTTCATCAATACTCAAATCCCTTTGTGCCAACTCAAACAAATCAATTATTCGCTTAGCAAATAAATCTACATTTATATCCTTCCTTACGTCTTCAGGAAGGTCATCCACGTTAGTTAAATCAAAAAGGTCTGTCATATCCGACTCCGATTATTAGTTAATCTAACGATTTTATATGATAAGAATAAACAAAAATCAAGATTTAAAATGAAGACTCATCATTTTTTCTTAAGAAAATTTGCGTATTCGCATTTTTTTTTAGTTTTTCTCAAATTCCTCACCTTTTATTCTTACTTTTGTCTGTGTTTCTTCTTTAAATTATTCACTTATTCATACCTCGTCAATTTGCTTCATAAGTTGGTTGGTCAGATATAGAGCATTGATGATTTTTGCATAATGTTTGATATCATCAAAAGAAAGTTCCTTGCCTTTGCGGTCTTTGAGCCATTTTTGCGCCGGTTGGTAACCACCGATATAGAAGTTCCAAGCGACTTCCGGAACGTTATCAAAATATTGCGTATCGTTGATATATACTTTACCTTCCGCAAAAACCAGTTTTGTTACAATGTTATCGCCGTTTACCGGATAACCGATGGCTAATGTATTCAGTTTATCGCTCTCAAGTAGATGAATTTTGCGGATTTGTGAACCTAAATCAACCAATTTCCAGAATTTTGCTTTATCTGTTGGGTATGGCACTTTCGGAAAATCAATTTTCAAAAATTCTTTATAGGTTTCACGATATTTTGGTGAGTGTAACACGGCATAAATGTAATCAAGAACATCAATCGGTGCAAAAGTTTCCGGTTCTTCCGATTTTTCTTCTGTAAACTTTAATTTTAACCCATCAGCAAACTTTTGAATAACCTCGTTATTAAAATTAGGATGGCGAGAATTATCTATATCTTCATAAATGTAAAGCGGAAAAAGTAATTCTCCTCCTCTATAATATAAATTGAAATCAATTATTGCTTTACTCACAAAAACAAGATTCCAAAGTATATTACCAACGACTTGTCCTTGTCTTCCTATTGTTAAACCTACATTATTCCTATTGATAAAATGTTTCATAATGTTTTTTCTGGTTCTAAACACCAAATTATCTTGGTAATATATATACCGATTATCAAATGGGCGATAATTGATGTTTTTGATAAATTCTGAATTATATTGGGAAACAAGGGCTCTTTGTTCAGCAACTTTCCATTGGTAGTTTTCTGATAAGTGATAGGTGTTTTGAAAATCTTGATTGCTGATAGATTTATTACAGAAGTCATAAACTCTTCTTTTTAAAAAATCTTTATTTATATCAATAACAAAATCATCTCTTGACGTTACAATGCCTGTTACACTATTTAGAAATAAACCTATTACAGAGAATCCTTCTTCATACAGTTTTTCACCATCATAATTTTTTGGAATAAATAAATATAAAGGTTCTTGATAATTAACCTTTTTGAAATCTATACTGCTCAAGTTCTGTTCAGCCAAAAACTCGTATTTATTTTCTCTTTTACCATAAAGGTCACAATGATAGACCTCAGCAAGCTGTCCTTTCCTTTTGGCATTTGTCTTAATGAACAAATTGATGGAAACACCTTGCTGTATATCAAATACATTCTCATCTTTTGAGCCATCAAGACAAGTTTCTTTCTTTTTGGCGTTACCGTGTAAATCCAAAATATAAATTTTATCAAAAGTATTTAATAAATGCCAACGCATTCCTCTGAAAGTCGGATTATCTAAAAAACTGTGATTGTTAATATAAGCCAAAATACCACTATTATTCTTTTCAATAAAATGCTCTGCATAGCGAATAAATTTCACATAATCGTCATTAAGCCAGTGTTTTTTCTCTTTAAAATATTCTCCGTTAATATATTTATATTCATTAATTAACTTTGAAATCCATTGTCCATTATTTGAAGATATACCACTATACGGCGGATTGCCTAAAACCACCATTACAGGAACATCACGTTTAACTTCATTAGCCTCTTCTGCTTCTTGGGATAGCCAACTGGCGAACAAAGTTCCAGAGTCTGGGTGTGGTTCTTCCAAACTATTGGTTAAATATATTTTTAAGCGGTCATTTTTGGTTGCTTTATAACCGGTTTCTTTCAAAATCAAATCTAGCTTCAAATGTGCCATGGCATATGATGCCATTAAAATCTCAAAACCATGCACTCTCGGCAGCAAATGTTGTTCTACATAGCTTGACCACATTCCTTGCATTGGTATAAATTTCTCATGAATTTGGCGAATAACTTCGGCTAAAAATGTTCCGGTTCCGGTGGCAGGGTCTAAAATCTGTACACGATGGACATCTTTTTCAATTTCTGCGGAGTTTTTACCGCTTTTGGCATTACCATATTTTGTATCTTTAATTTTAATCTTTATTTTGGATGTATCAGCTAATCCTTCTGAAAGTCCAAATTCATTCTTTAATATGTCGTCAACAGCCCGCACAATAAAATTAACTACCGGTTGCGGTGTGTACCAAACTCCGCGAGATTTACGAAGCTTTGGGTCATATTCGCTTAAAAATGTTTCATAAAAGTGAATTATCGGGTCTTGCGTTTTGGTTGCTTTACCAAAATCTTTCAAAATATCGTGCAAATTCACAGCAACAAAAACATCGGCTAAATCGTCAACAATCCATTTGATACGGTCATCAAGTGTCGGACCTGCGATATAACTGAATAGATTTCGCAAAAAAGGATTAGACTTCGGTATGCACTCACAAGCCTCTTGTCTGGAAAAATTTTCTAATGAGGTATCATTCAAACGTCCGGCGAACATACCATAAGCAATAGTTTGTGCGTAAACATCTGCAAATTCTTCTTTAGATATATCGCTAATCAATATCTTTTGAAATGCAGCCATTTGGTCTTGAAGGGTTCGGTTATCATAACTATCATTATCACTGTTTAAGGCATTTTTTATAACATCAGCCAACAGTCTGGCTTTTCCTGCCATCATTTTAGCCAACTTTGAAGCAGAATGTATTGTCTGTCCTCTATAAGCACAGAAATTGACAATTAAGTCATTAAATTCTTGAAAACACTCTGTATTGGCGACAACTTTGCCGTTTTCTATATGACCAATACGAATTGTTGTCACTTTTTCTCCATCACGATAAAAACGAAATTCAAGATAGTTCGTGATAATAAGATTGTTTAAACTGTTACGATAACGGTCAAACTGCTCTTTATGGTTTTTATTATCCAAATCATCATCTAGGTCTTTGGCTTCAATATATCCAAGAGGAATGTTATTTTTGGTAATAACGTAGTCAGGAGCACCACATTTGATACGAGCAGGTTCATTAGTCGCAATAATGCCTGTTACGAGCTTTTCTATTAAGGTTTGCAAATCTCCACGATAAGAATGCTCACGGGATATACCTGTTTTATATCTCTTGTTGATTTCATTAATGTAGTTGGTAATAGGCATTAAGGTTCTCTAAATTGGTTAAACACTAGAGAAATTATATTTTAATCATCACAAAAATGCAAGTAGAGTCTTGAAGTTGTTTCCTTTAAATATTGAGCTTTTGCCATATTCTGACATAAGTGCTTTTTCATCAATCATCAGCTTTATTCTCTTGATGTAATAGCTTTTTGACCTCTTTGTCAAAGTCGGATTCTATCTGTTGGGTTTTATTAAATACATCATATTCCGCTTCAGCTTTGTTTTTGGCTTGTTTTTGTGAAATTTTGCCTTTATTTCCATCAGGTAAAATATCATATTTACGGAAAGATAAAAATTCATTCACACTCGCAGCAAACTCTTGCATTGTAAAGGTATTCTCTCGTTCTATCAGGTCTTCTATGTAATCAAAATAACCGGATACAGCTCGTTCCAAGCGTTTGATTTCTTTTTCCGGCAAATAATTTTTAGCAATGGATACATCCGATTTTAATATTCTACCTTCCGGTGAATATTTCCAAGTTGTTAAACCCATATGTTCTTTTTTATGGTCTGCTTTAGTATAAACAATTTCGGCAGCCGTTTGTCCGGTAATGGCATAATGAAACTTGTTTTGCACGGTAGCGTAAAAATCTTGCGTGATTTGACTATCTTTATCGTAATCAATGGAGCATTCGGCAAAAATATCGGTGATTTGCTGATAGATACGGCGTTCTGATGCTCTGATGGAGCGAACTCTTTCCAATAATTCACGAAAATAATCTTTTCCAAAAGCGGTTTTTCCTTGTTTTAACCTTTCATCATCTAATACAAATCCCTTTTGAATATACTCCTTTAAGACTTTTGTTGCCCAAATTCTAAAATGTGTAGCTTGAAGAGAATTGACACGATAACCTACAGAGATAATAGCGTCCAGATTGTAGAAATTTGTTTCTGTTGTTTGTGTTTTGTCAGCAATAGCACCATGTTGAGTGGTTGTTTCCATTTTGGAAATAACCACTTTTTCTTCTAATTCGCCTTCTTCAAAAATGTTCTTTAAGTGTTTGCTGATTGCAGGTGTTTGCACGCCAAACAGCTCTGCCATTGATTTCTGTGTAAGCCATATCGTATCATCTTTAATGACAGCATTGACCTTAATGTCTTTATCCGGCGTGTTATATACCAAAAAATTAAAATCTTTTGCCATCTTATATAGTCCCTTTCCAATCAACGACTCTGTATTTTTAATTTTAATTATAGT
>JAFUXF010000009.1 GCA_017477185.1 Alphaproteobacteria bacterium
AAACCTCCCATATTTTCTACTCGTAACGGCAGAAATTCTTCATCTGTGGCAATTTCATAAACCTTTCCGCTGACATTACCTTGCTTATCAACAGAAACATCGGCTCTGAAATCGCCATTTTTAAAAATTTTCTGTAAAGTACATC
The DNA here is from genome assembly GCA_017477185.1 of Alphaproteobacteria bacterium. GTDB lineage: Bacteria > Pseudomonadota > Alphaproteobacteria > RF32 > CAG-239 > Scatocola. The sequence continues at coordinate 146 of JAFUXF010000009.1, forward strand.
CGTCTGCTTGTTTTTCAAAACCATACGCTTCCAACTTTGCAAAATCAACAACTGCTTTTTTGAAAATTTCAGATTCTATACTCATACAAATCTCAATTAATGCTTTTCTCTTGTTCCTTCCAAGGCTTTGTTCAAAAGCCCTTTTAAGGTTATCATCTCATCATAAGATAAATGTATACAGCCATCAAGTGCTTGTGGTATAGTTTTAGCTTTTTCTTTCAATTTTCTACCACTGGCGGTTAAAGAAATCTGCACAACGCGTTCATCGGCTTTCAAGCGTTCACGGCGGACAAATCCTGACTTTTCCAGTTTTTTTAAAACCGGTGTTAAAGTGCCGGAATCAAGATAAATCTTTTCACCCAAGCTTTTTTCTGACATATTACCGAACTCCCACAATACCATCATCACAATGTATTGCGTATAGGTTAAGCCAATCTTTTCCAAGGGCTTACGATATATTTTAATAACCTCTTTGGCACAGGCATAAAGCGGAAAACACAATTGGTTTCCGAGCTTTAAGACTTCAGATTTGTCCGCTGATTTAACCATTATTTTTTCGCTGGTTCCCATTTGCAACGAACAGGTGAAACAATGCAGCCCTCTTTCTTTAATTCGGCAAACGCCTTATCCACGGCTTTGCGGTCAAGTCCGGACATTTCAGCCACTTTACCGGCATTAACCGGCTCACCTGCTTTTTTCATTGTTTCTAGTACAATTTCTTTATCAGACATTGTCTTTCTCCTAAAAAATTAAAGCTGTTGCAAAATCCAGTTTTGCTCGCCGATGCACTCAATCAATTCAAGCTGTTGCTCGCCCCAATACATATCTTCCTCTTCGTCTTTGTAATAATCTTTAAGCATATCATAGGTTGTGATATCTTCTTCAGCATTTTTCAGCACACCTTTGAGCCATGCTAAGCCGTCAACGGATACTTTCAGGTCATGTTTTACCCAATCAATCGGATTCTCAAAAACTTCGCCGGCTTTTTTGTTTTCCAACTTAACTTTACCACCCAAATCCAAAATACGGTCAATACATTTTTCAACATATCCGCGTTCTTCAGTAGCATGTTCAGCATATTTTTCAGCCAGTTTAGAAAAGCCTTTGGCGGCAAACACACGTGATTGAATAAGGTGTCCATCGGCTTGTTGTGCTAAATCCGTTACAATAACCTGCAAATCAGCAATAATCTTTTCTTTTGACATTTTGTTTCCTCATAAAATAAATTGTACACAATTAAATATAACACAATAAATTTTTAGCAAGATGAACAACCAAAGTCAAGTGCTTAAAACTAAATCCCACAACTAAAAAGAGCCGAACAATTAGGTTCAGCTCAAAAGTAATCTATTATATGATTAAAGCCACTCATCTGCCCATTGTTTGAGCTCTGCCTCTGACACATTACTCGGAAAACGCTTTCCTTCCAAAACTTTTGCCTGAGGAGCCAACTTCTGCATAATTTCGCCTGACTTTCCCATTCCGCTGCCACCTGAGGTTGCAAACGGAACAACCGTTTTGCCTGTAAAATCATAAGCTTCCATAAACGTATCAATAATAGACGGCTCACGATACCACCAAATCGGAAACCCGACAAAAACAACATCATATTGGCTCATATCAGCAACCCGAGAGGCAATTGTCGGCCGAGAACTCATATCATCCATTTCAACCGAACTGCGACTTTGTTTATCTCGCCAATTCAAATCGGCCCCGGTATAAGGTTGCTCCGGTTTAATTTCAAACAAATCACCGCCTGTAACTTGCGCCAATTTTTCTGCAACACCTGCTGTTGTCCCTGTTGCACTAAAATAAGCAACCAAAACCTTTTTACCTGTCATATTGTTCTCCTCTGCTTGTGCATTAAAATTAAACAAAACCGCCAGTCCCATAGCAAATAACGCTAAAAACTTTTTCATAATTATCTCCTTTCTTATTTAACTATCTTTTTCACATCTGCAATAATCTGCTCGGTCGTCATACCGAGTTTATTCAGCAATTCTTCAGGATTATAGCGATCATAAAACTCTCTTTTCAAACCGTAGTTTTTGACTTTCATGGCACTTAAACCATAAAAGGCCGCTATCTTCTGCCCGAAACCGCCATCTAAAATACCATCTTCTAAGGTAATAATCAACTGATGATTTTTTTCCAAGTCTGTCAGCATCGCCTCATCTAAACCGTTTGCAAAACGCGGATTAATCAATGTCGGCTTAAAACCAAACTCTTTCTCAATCGCTGCTGCCAATTTTTCGCCTCGTTGATAAAAATCACCCAGTGCCAAAACTGCCACTTTCTCACCCGCTTGTTCCATCTTAAAAGTATTGATTTTACTGTAATCCCTATCCGCCGGACGGGAAGTCGGCTCATTCCCCGGCATCAAAACCATGACAGGATGCGCCGTCTGATTAACCGACCAATCAAGCATATTCAGATACTCTTCTTTTGAGGTCGGAGCCAACATCACCAAATTCGGAATATTTGAAAATGCGGAAATACCGAAAATCCCCAAATGCGTCACATCTGTTAACCCATCAAAAGAGGTAAAGTTAAGTAAAATCGTCACCGGATTATTGTTAATACACACATCTTGCGATACCTGATCATATGTACGTTGAATAAAGGTTGAATTTGTCACCAATAAAGGTTTTCCTCCGGCTTTTGCAATACCTGAAGCAAAAGCCACCGCGTGTTCTTCGGCAATTCCGACATCATCATACTGCGCCCCGAGTTGTGCCCGCATTTCTTGGCTCAAGCCGGCAGTCATCGGCATAGCCGGCGTAATAACCGTAAACTCTTTATCCTGTTTTGCCTTATTCAAAATATAATCCGCTGTAATTGAGGTATAACTTTCCCCAAACGAAAACTTCGATTTTCCCGTTTCCCGCTCAAACGGCAGGCACCAGTGCCAAGCCTCACGATTCTCTTCTGCTAATTTATAGCCTTTGCCTTTTTGCGTATTGATATGCACAATAATCGGGTGATCAATATCTTTAACTCTTTGCAAAACCTTAATCATAGTCTGAATATCGTTACCGTTTTCTTCATAAATATAATCCCAACCCCAAGCCTTAAAAAAGTTATTGGCAGCTGTGCCTTTACTTTCTCGCAATGCTTTCAAATTCTGATACAAGCCGCCATGCACCTCTGCAATCGATTGCTGATTGTCATTAACAATCACGATAAAATTCGAATGGATATCCGAACCTGCAAAATCCAAAGCCTCCAAGGCTTCACCGCCGGAGAGAGACCCGTCGCCGATTAAAGCAATCACATTTTCTTGTCCCCCTTTCAAATCACGCGCTTTGACCAAACCGCTTGCCAAAGAAACAGAGGTCGATGTATGTCCGACATTAAACAAATCATGCTCACTTTCATCAGGGTTCGTGTAGCCGGAATCTTCCTTAAAACAAGCATCATCAATATAGCCCAGTTTACGCCCTGTCAGCATTTTATGCGGATAACTCTGGTGAGACACATCAAACACAAATTTATCTTTCGGCGAGTTAAACACATAATGCATGGCAATTTCTGTTTCCACGATTCCGAAATTCGGGCCAAAGTGCCCTCCGATTTTGGTTAAACGATTAAACAAAGCCTCACGAATATCAGCGGCTAAAATCTCCAGCTCTTGAGCATTTAACTTTTTAACATCTGCCGGAGAATTGATTTTGTTCAAAATGTCATACATTTGTTTTTCCCTTTCTGTTGATTGTAAATACAGTTGTAACAGTTAAAGTCAACTCTAACACAATCTTTTTTTAAGACTTATACAGATTATTTTTCCATAAACATACAGGCATCATTAAAGATATTCCCCACACGACTGCCGGTCCGGCAGGTAAGTCAAAGTAATATGAGACGATTAAACCAGCAACAAAGCCGAAACTTTCACCTAAATATTCGATTCTTCTCCGTTTGCGCTCATCAAAAATATAACTTGTTGCCACAGCCGGAAATATCAATGAGGCAAAAACCAAATAAACGCCGCAGATTTGCACTGATGTGGTAATAACGCAAGCCAAAACAATATAAAAATATTTTTTCAAAAACAATTCCGGCTTGACATAAACCAAAACTGTCGCAATCAAAAATATCGTTCCGGCAAAGACAACATTCTGCCAATCAGTAAACAAAAGCTGTCCGGATAAAATATCATTAATATTTTCCGCGCCGTGCGGGTGACCGGAAAGTACCAAAATAACCAAAGTTGCCGAAAGCACAAAAGTGCACCCGATAACAGCTTCGGCAATTTCCTTGAAATGCTTTTCTATTTCTAAAAAAAACAATCCGCCTAAAAAAGCACAAAATAATGCCGCGGCTTGGGAGCAGAAACTCCCAAACCCGGACATTGAAGCAAATATCGCCCCCTGAGCTGCCAGTTGTGCCAGTGTCAAATCAATAAAGATAATCCCACGTTTCAAGACCTCTTGTCCTAAAGGCACATGAATTAACATCATCAGTAATCCGATAGTCAACGCCGGCAATAAAATCATAAGTTCTGCCATTTTAATTTCCTTTTGCCGATAACATTGTATCAATGCTTACTTGATACAAATCAAACAAATTATTCACCTGCTCACTTCCGCCGATGGTATAAGGCAAAACAATCGAATTTACTCTGCTTTCTTTAGCGAGCCACTCAGCAGGCTTTGCACTTTCAAACGGAGCATATGCAATAAAAGCGACTTTATTTTGCTCTGTCAGACTTTTGAGCTCACTTAAATGCTTTGAAGTGGCGGGAATACCGGGCTTTGGCTCTAAAGTTCCGATAGTTTTGATTTTCAGCCAATCAAATAAATAACTCATATTCTTATGATTGGTGATGGCATTTACCCCTTTAAGCCTTAAAGCTTTTTGTTCCCAAACTTTGATTTGAGAGTTCATTTTAGCGCTGAAATCAGCAAAATTCTTTTGATAAAACTCACCGTTTTCGCTGTCAATTTCAGATAATTTATCAGCAATAACTTTACCGACTTTCAGGATATTATAGGGGTTAAGATGCAAATGCGGATTACCTTGCACGTGAACATCACCGTCAGCTCTGTCTATGCGTGTCGGTTTTTCAATCAACGGCACATATTGAGCCGCATAAATAAAATTTTCTCCGCCTTCTTGCACCTTTGCCGATCCGGCCTTACGCAAAACCAGCGGCAGCCAACCGACCTCTAAATCGGCTCCTGTGCACACAACCACATCAGCTTTGCGGATTTTTGCAATTAAACTCGGTTTGGCTTGAATATAATGCACATCTTGACTGGCATTGGTTGCACTGTAAATATCCGCCTTATCTTTGGTTATTTCTTCGGTTAAGCTCTTCCATTCCGGCTCACAGGTAAAGATATTCAAAGCAAAGGCTTTCGGAGTTGCAAGTATTGCGACCATCAAAAACAATATAAATTTCTTCATATTTTTTCTCCTTAAAAGCTATGCGCCCCGTGCGCACCGAAACTCATTGTATATTCAAGCACAATCTGGTTATCGTCTTTTTTGCTTGTTTTATCGTAATTATATTGCAAACGAATGCGTGAAAATTCGGAATTATTCCATTCTGCCATTAAAGAATGTATCTCCGGCTTATGCCCTTGAGAGTCAAGCGGTGTATCCTTAAAAACATCAGGCACATCATCAGGTCTCATTTGTGCATAGCGGTAACCGACTTTCCAATTGCTCATAAATTTATATGTTCCTTGTAAATACCAGCCGGAAGACTTATTGTCGTATGGCTCAAATCCGGCATTTTCCACGTTATATTTACCTTTTTCATCACGGAACAAATATTCGCCTTGCAACGCCAATTCGCTTTCTTTGTTATTACCGGTCGGCGCATAAGTGTATTTCAAAGAAAGTCCGTAAAGGTTATCTTTGCCTTTGAACGTAATATCATCACTTTCGCGCCCTTTGTTGCTTTTTGCATAAAGATACGAAAAGCCTGCCAGCCACGCTTGATTGTCGGTTATATCGCCGCCAAATTTAACAAAGGCATTTGCGGCACCGTCTCCCGAACCTTCTGAACTTGCCGGAAAATATCCGCCTTTATATAAACCGCCGCCGATTTCCGTATAAAAATCTGTCGGCAACACAATTGACACCTGCGCACCGTCATCACGATAAGAATTGTTCAAAAATACCCGATAAGGCAGAGGTCTGTCGGCAAATTCATCCGTATGAGCGTGTTTCTCATTCAAATAGCCGAACACAGGCTTCATTCGTCCGGCAGTCGCGGTTATACCATATGGCAATCCGATGGTTTGAATAAAGGCCTCTTCTAATTCTACTTTATCATCACCATCTTCACTAACCACGGCGGCGGTTAAATTTGCCAAGAATTTATCATCAACATTGGCACCGATATTGATTTCTGATTCTCCTAAACTAAAACCCTTATCCGGACTTTCTCCCTCTTCACCGATTTGAAAACCGCTGATTTCTTTGTCTTTGTTTGAATAATAGTTATACGCACCATTCAAAACCACACTGATATAAGGATTAAACGCACTCATAGAGTTTATCGGTGTTCCCTGTACTGTAGGTATCGGTGTTTGTGTTTGATTGTTTTCCAATTCACTGATACGAGTTTCTAATTGTTCAATTCTTTTTAAGAGTTCAGAATCATCTGCTTTGGCTGAATTTGCATACACCAAAGCCAAAACGGCGGATACAACCGCTAAATTTTGTTTTTGCATAAATTTTTCCTTTATTAAATACGTTCATAAAAGCCCGAAAGTTAAACTTCCGGCATCAATTAAATTAGACTGAAAAATTTATGCTTGAGGCGGTGCGCGGGTATCGTAGTGATTGATGAGATTAAAATAAGCAATATGTTCAAATAAAGAAATGCTTGTATCTGTTGTGTAATAAATCGGCTCATTAAGCGTTAAAACTTCCGGCGTATCTGCACTCGCCAATTCTGTTGCGGTTTGACAGTAAAAGCAATCTTGTTCGGCAAGAACATCGTTGGTATCATGTATATGAACCGCCACAATCACTTGTGCGGCAAACAAACATACAATCGGTAATATCTTAAGCCATTTTTTTATCATGGCTGTGATTCTAATAAAGTCAAAAAAAATTGTCAACCGAAAACAAATAGTTAGATATTATTTTTCTTTATACTTTCTCTTAAAAACACACGGGTAATTCTCGAGAATATACTTATAACGCGGACAATCACTGCCATGATCGTTAATCATACCACACGCCTGCAGGTGAGAATAAACTGTCACCGTTCCCAAAAACTTAAAGCCTCTTCTCTTCAAATCCGCACTGATTCTATCTGACAAACCGTTACTGACAGGAATTTCTCCGTCACCATGTTTATCATAAACAATCGTCTGCCCTTTTGACCAATTCCACAAGTATTTATCAAAAGTACCGAACTCCGCTCGAATTTTTTGAAAACATCCGGCATTATGAATCACCGCCTCAATCTTGCGCCGGCTTTTAATCATTCCGTCGGTTGCCATAATTCGCTCAATATCTTGCTCGGTATAGGCTGCAATTTTATTAAAATCAAAGCCGTCAAAGCAAGCGCGGAAAATCTCTCGTTTTTTGATAACAATATCCCAGCTCAACCCGCATTGCATCACTTCCATCATCAAAAACTCAAACTGTTTTTGATCATGATGCAAGGGAATACCCCACTCTTCATCATGGTACTTCTGATTAATTGCAGATGTCATTCCCCAATTGCAAGTGGCCATTTAGATATTCTTTCCCAACTGATAGGCCTTTTGCAGCAGCTCTTGATGGCTCAAAGCTTCTTTTTCATCTCCCAAGCCGCCACCGTTTAAAACACCGGCTAAGCGAGATTTTTCAAAGCAAACAATCCAGCCTTCCAAACCATGAGCCGCACGTTCACAAGCATCGTCAGCTTGGTCATAAGAAGAAGTAATCAGATAAACATCTCTAAATCTATAGTCACTCACAAACAAAGGATTACAACGATCCAAAAATGTTTTCATCAACCCGCTCATCTCATAATAATAAATTGGTGTTGCAAAAATCAAAACATCGGCATTTTTGACCTTATCAACCATCACATTCATATCATCACTGATCACGCATTGTTGCGTCTTTTGACAAGCTAAACATCCGCGACAAAACTGCACGCTCTTATCTTTCAAGCGTAAAAATTCAACATTATGACCGGCATCAACCGCGCCTTTCTCGGCTTCACGCGCCAAAATTTCCGAATTACTGCCGACACGTAAGCTTGATGAAATAATCAGAACCTTTTTTCCCATAAAATTTCTCCTTATTTAAGATTTGTTTTGAAAAATTCCTCAATTTTATCAAACGGAATTTTTTCTTTATTATCATACAAATCAACATGGCTGGCTCCAGGGATAATATAAAGTTCTTTATTTTCTCCTGTTAATTTTTTGAAAGCATCTTCCCCGAAATAACGACTGTGCGCTTTTTCCCCATGAATAACCAGTACCGCATTTTTAATTGTATCACTGTAAGACAGTATCGGTTGAGTAATCAAAGACAAAGCCGAGGTCTGATTCCAATGTCCGTTAGAATTAATTGAGCGCTTATGAAAACCACGCGGTGTTTTATAATAATCAAAATAATCTTTTACAAATTGCGGTTCTTCACCGGTTAACTTATCCGGTAATCCGGCGGCCTCTGCATACGTCCCGTTTTTATAATCCTGCGTGCGCTGATTATTCAGGGTTTCACGCATTTTATATAAATCCTCTGCCGACATGGAATCATTATATCCTTTAGCCGAAACACGTGTCATATCATACATGGTAGAAGCAACGGTTGCTTTAATTCTTGTATCTTGCGCAGCAGCATTAATCCCCAAACCGCCGAAACCGCAAATCCCGATAATAGCGATTTTATCAGCATCAACCTCCGGTAAAGTTGATAGATAGTCAACTGCCGCACTAAAATCATCCGTATTAATATCAGGGCTTGCCACATTGCGAACATCACCGCCGGATTCTCCGGTAAAAGACGGATCAAAAGCAAGAGTAATAAAACCACGCTCGGCCATTTCCTGCGCATACAAGCCGGAGGCCTGTTCTTTAACTGCCCCAAATGGTCCTGAAACGGCAATAGCAGCCGTTTTTTCTGCACCTTTATTTTTCGGCTCATACAAATCGCCGACCAATTTGATACCGAAACGATTCTTAAAAGAAACTTTTTTCACGGTAACTTTATCACTTTGAGCAAATGTTTTATCCCACTTTTGCCCGTCATAATAAGTCCAACCTCCCCAAACAGCCGCTGCTAATACGACCAAACCTAAAAGATATTTCATTTTATTCTCCTTATTTTAATTTACCGTATTCTTCGTCAGAAACTTTTTCTAACCATTCATTAGAGGTTTCCTCCCCATCAATTTCAATTGCTAAATGAGAGAACCAAGAATCAGGTGCTGCACCATGCCAATGCTTAACATTTGCCGGAATATGAATAACATCACCTTCCTTAATTTCAATCGGTTCTTTGCCCCATTCCTGATAATAACCTCTGCCGCCGACACCGATTAACATCTGCCCGCCGCCTGTTTTAGCGTGATGGATATGCCAATTATTACGGCATTTCGGCTCAAATGTCACATTAAAAATTTTCACTTGTTCGGTTGAAACCGGTGCTAAATAACTCTGCCCGACAAAATACTGAGCATAAGCATCATTCGGCGCACCGATCGGAAACATAATTGACTGTTGATGTTTTTCTTTTGCATTTTCTGCCGGCGCATCATCTTGCCAAACTTCTTTGGCTAATCGAAAAGTTGCCCAAGCCTTCGGCCAACCGGCATAAAAAGCAACATGTGTAATCATAGCCGCAATTTCTTCTTTCGTCACCCCGTTATTTTTAGCATTTTGCAGATGATATTGCAAAGAAGAGTCTGTCAGCCCCTGCGCCATCAAAACGGCAACCGTCAACATTGAACGCGTTTTTAAGTCAATATCCTGATTATTCCAGTTTTCACCAAATAAAATATCATCATTAAAATGAGCAAATTCAGGCGCAAAATCCCCCAAACTGTCACGCCCTGCCGTTTGAACTATCTTTGTCATGCTTTTTCCTTCCTGAGCAAAACTATTAAATGAAAAGGCTGTCACTGCCAACATCAAACACGCAATTTTCAATATTTTCATGAAAAACCCCTGCTATCTGATAAAATTCGTAAATGTAATCGGCTCAGGCTGCGGCGGTAAAATACCCTTTTCGGCACCGGCTTGCTTGCACTTGAGATAATAAGCCATATTGCGTGCCACAAAGCGCATATTCTGCATTCCTTCCAAATCTTGTTTAACTTCTTCCGGTGTATGCCCGTGCACCATATTCCAGTACCGTCCCGAGATAATCGGCATCTCCGAAATGGTAAAATACTTTTGCAGCTGATCTAAAGTTGCCGTTGTGCCCGAACGCCGTGCACTGGCAACCGCTGCCGCCGGTTTTAAGCGAAACACGTCTCCTCTTCCGCCCATAAAACCGGAGTAAAAAGCTCTGTCCATAAATGCGGTAATACCGCCACTGGCTGATGCATAATGCACGGGCGAACCGATAATCAGCCCGCCACACCCGGCAAGCAAATCAACAAACTCGTTCACCGCATCATTAATCACGCATTTACCCAACTTTGCGCACGCGCCACAGGCACGGCAAGGCATAACGCCCCAACCGACCTGATAAATTTCAGACTCAATGCCTTCTTCCTGCAAAGTTTTTGCAATTTCACTTAAGGCCGTATAAGTACACCCTTTTTTATTCGGACTACCGTTAACCAACAAAACTTTCATCTTCTACCCTCCTTAAAATCCGAGTTTTTTCAACCAAGCGGAAACTTTTTCTTTAGCCTCTTCACGACTGTTTTGCGCAATATGCCCGTAAATTTCAAATCCGCTTAATATAGCTTTCGGGTGCGCGGAGGCTTCCATTTTATTCGGAATAGAAGACAAACCGCTTCCCTCGTGAGTAACAAACGGTACAATTGTTTTATCTGCCCAATCATAACTTTCAATAAACGTATACATAGCCATCGGCATATCTGCCCACCAATTTGGAACACCGATAAAAACCGTCTCATAATCAGAAAAATTTTCAACTTTTCCCTCAATCTCCGGTCTGGCATTTGCCTTCTTTTCCGCTAAAGCAACTTCCGTCAAGGCTTTGTAAGCCGTCGGATACGTATCATTTTTAAGCTTAACCTCAAAAAGATCAGCCCCTGTCTGTTCGGCAATCATCTTCGCAATAATGGCGGTATTCCCCTCACTGATATTACCGACACTATACTGTTCGCCGGTTTTTGAAAAATAAACGACTAAATTTTTTTGATTTGACACTGCTTTATCCTCCGCACACACATTAAAATTCATAAAAAAAGATATGATTAAACATAAGATTGATAAAAACTTTTTCATCTGATTTCCTTCATATAATACGATTCTAAATTGAATAGTTGCATTTTACTTTTTAGAGTTTACTCTAAGTCAAGCGGTTTTTTCATTTATTTAAGAATGGTGATATTTCTTACGCCAAACCATAAATAGCACACAAACCCGAACAAAATGACGCGTGATACAGGCATTGCCAACCACACACCGTCCAGCCCGAAGAACAATGGCAAAACAAACAGACACAAAGGTAAAACAATAAAAGCATCGCCGTAAATCAGCCATGAAGAAATTTTTATCTTTCCGGTTGCCTGATAGTAATAACCGGCGACACGAATAACCCCAAGCAAAACAAAAGCCGTTGAGCTGATAACCAGCCCATGCGAAGCCATTTGCGCAACCTCTCCGTGCAAATTAAACCATGCAGGAAAAATATTTCGCCCCAAAACAGAAATCATCATCAAAATCAAGCCTAAAACAAATGCCGTATAATATCCCATATTTCCGATAATATTCTGTCGTCTGCAGCGTTTTCCGCCATACAAATAAGAAACCAAAGGTTGAACGCCCAAAGATAATCCCGTCAATAATAAAGACCCCAGAGACTCTATCGCCCCGATAAACGTATAGGCAGCCAAACCGTCAACTTTTCCGTAATGCAAAGACTGATAATTATGCAAAAACAACATCACAATAATTGCCAGCTGATTACCCAAAGACGGAATACCGTTAAAAATAACTTCTTTAATATGCGACCATTTCACTAAAAACATTGACCAAGTATAGCGTAACTGCGTATATGGTGTTGCAAAATATCCCAGCTGAACAACAAACATCACGACTTGAGAAATAAGCGTTGCATACGCCGCTCCTTTAATTCCCCACCCGCAGGGAAAAATTAAGACATAATCCAAAAGAATATTCATCAACAAACCGACAACCATCAACCACATTGCCAACACAGGTCTCCCGTCATTACGCAAAACCGCTGATGTTCCGATGAGGAGCATACAAGGTAAACCGCCGTAAATTAAAATAATCGCATATGGGATTGAAAGAGGCAACAATTCCTCTGTTGCCCCGAACAGGACTAAAATATCTTTTAACTCAAACAAAAAACAACCGGTCAAAAACAAACCGAAAATAATCTGAATAACAAACATTGCCCCAAACAATTTTTTAGCCGGTTCTATATCGCCTTTCCCTCTGGCGCGAGAAACCAAAATCGCCGCTCCCGTTCCGAACATATCGCCAAACGCCCCGAACAACATTACCAACGGCCATGTCACGGCAACCGCCGCCAACCCGACGGCTCCGCCGCTTTGCCCGATAAAAATAGAATCAACAATACTGTATGACCCGATAATCAGCATACTGATCATTGACGGAACAACGTAAGATAAAAACAGTTTGATATTTTTATTCTGTAATAGAGACATATTTTTTCCTTCAGGTTGACTATTGAGTAAAAAATATTATTCTAAAAGTCAATAAATTTTTAAGAATCATAAAGAGATAGAAAAATGCAAATACATTCTGTTTCCACCTTTGGCGGCATTGAAACCAACGCTTATTTTTACATTGACGAAAAATCAAATTACGGATTTTTGATTGACCCCGCCGCCGAACCCGAAAAACTTTTAAAAATAATCAAAGACAATCGTTGGACGATTGAAAAAATGCTCATCACCCACGGACATTTTGACCACATCGGTGCTGTCAAAAAAATCCATGAAGAGCTTAAGATTCCCTATTTGATTCACCAAAACGGCAAAGAATATCTGACAAACCCGAACTTTAATCTGTCTGCTTACTTTGGAACAGCCATTACCTTAAATAACGCAACTTACTTTCAGGAAAATGACTTTATTGCGCTTGAAAATAAAGCGACTTCTCTCAAAGTTATTCACACCCCCGGACACACCCAAGATTCTGTTTTATTTTATGACAAACAAAACAAGACAGCCTTTGTCGGTGACACCATTTTCAAAAACAGCATCGGTCGCACGGATTTCCCCGGCGGAAATACCCAACAGCTCAAACAAAGCATTGAAACTAAAGTTTTAACCTTACCTGAAAACACAATTCTCTATTCCGGACATTCAGCTTCAACCACTGTTGCAGACGAAAAAAAGAATTTTCATTATTTCTTTTAGGTTGACAAAAAAAGTATTTTTTTTTAAAGTCTCATAACAAATGAAATTATTGTATAACTTATTAAAAATAAACTATTATGATGAAATTGAAATCTTGGAGATGGTCTCGGTTAACCGAACCCTCTGCCCTAAAAAGGCTCGTAACACATCCGAACTGGATTGTCCCTCTGATTATGTCATTACTGATGCTATGGTTCGCCTCAGACGAGGCAATTGATTTTTCCCTGATTTTTACTTGGCTCTGCCGACTATGTTGGCTGATTTTAGGTGTTGCCGTTTTGCAAAACATCTGTTGCGCAGATGAATATTATGAAATAAAATCCGGAAAAAAGATTATCCGCAAAATTTATCTTTACACTTCCGGTTATTTCAAACGTAACATCAAAGTCAATATGGTTATGAAAGAAAAAAACTACGAGATTCATCAACCTATTGAGGCACATCATTATGACTTTGAGAAATGGGACGATTTTACCTCTTTCCTTTTTGAGATTGACAATGAGTACTATTATTCTTCTCCTGTAGCGGAAGCACAACCTTTAGGAAGATGTATCGGTGCAACAGTCTTTTCTCCATCAGGAAAAGAAAAGCAAGTAACTATTCTTGACGGATGCGATATTTTAACCCTAGAAGCGGATGCCTTTTTCTTAAATGGCGTTTACATTCCACCTCTTGCCTCACAGCAAATTTATGCAAATATTACCAACAAAAAAATGGCAAAACCGCAAGATTATCTGGTTGCGAAGCATGGGAAAAAATATATCGTTTATGGACTATATTATCTTAATAGGCCAACTTGCTTACAATTGAGAATTTCTAATGTAATTTTCAAAGAAGGGGCTCAAGAGGTTATTCTTCAATGGAATAATAAACACGGATACCAAGAAATTTTCCGAAGCAACCATTCCGTTAAACGTGCTGTCAGTGATATTTTTGTAGAGCTGACTTACCGACATGGAATTGGCGGAACCATCCGTAAATTCAACGAACAAACTCAAAAACTTGACCTTTTGTACAAAGGTTACTTTCACGCTATTGATTTTGATAGTGGAAGTATTATCGGAGATCAAGGATACGAATTTGTTCCTAATACATAATAAAGAAACACCGCATTATCAAATGCGGTGTTTCTTTATCTTAAACACTTCATCTCGCCCACGAATACTAATTTTATACCTGTTTTTTTGCCAAGGCCAAGTACACTTGCGGGCATTCAGTATACGACATGCAAAAGAAACATCACTACAAACAATAACTCTTTTATCCTTATCCCAAACAGCATTAAGCACTCGTTTCAATGCCTTGCGGAACCGGTCTTCATCAAGCCATGTCGGCGCACCGATAATGTCTTGCTTTAATGGCTTTAATTTTTTAGGTTGTGGCTCAGCCAAAAGGCGACGCAAACTCTTACCCAATAAAAAATACAAATTTTCCTCAGCCTCTTGTTGATTATCACTGGCATGCAAATAGTTTCCGCCCAATAATTTGCGTAATTGATATTTCATAGCACACATATTTTGATTTTTAGCGTTATCCGTAATACAAGGAGTATTATCCTTAACAATATAAACTAAAAAACTCCCTTTTCCACACAATTTCAGTTTATTTTTTGCAGAAGGCAATTTTTTACCGTAAAAACGAGATAAATTCTGTATAAATAACTTTTGAGACCACTCTATTTCATAAGTTTTAACAATATCAAACTTTGTTGCGATTAACTTCACAACTTCCGCATCCTTATAACGAGCTGTACTCCACAGCAGAAAAATATCATACTCTGATTTCATCACTTTAACCTTGCTATTTTCCTGACTCCGAATATAATAAACAAAGCGTTAATTGACAAGTATAAAAAGTAGCATCATGATAAGAGTAAATAACATCAAAGCAAATTTAGATATTGATATCAATGGGTTAAAAGAAATTGTCTCCATAAAAACAGGTCTTGATATTAACAACATAAAAAACATTACAATAGCCAAAAAATCCATAGATGCTCGCAATAAGACAGAAATTTTCTTTGTTTACTCTATAGATATGGAAGTCATTGGCGATGAAGACTATATTTTTTCTATTTTGGCTTGGAAAGATTGTGAACAAATAAAAGAGCAAGCACTATGGCAACCATCCACACGTTTTTCTCCTGCCTTACGCCCCATTATTGTCGGTACCGGACCGGCCGGTATGTTTGCCGGTTTAGCTTTAGCAGAAATAGGACTAAAACCGATTCTGCTCGAACGAGGAAAGGAAGTCAGCCAACGTAAGCAAGATGTTGCCAAATTTTGGAAAAGCGGTCAACTCGATACACATTCAAATGTCCAGTTTGGCGAAGGCGGTGCCGGAACATTTTCTGATGGCAAACTGATGACCGGTATCAAAAAAACACCTTTTATGCGCAAAGTATTACAAGAATTTGCCTCTGCCGGTGCTCCGGAAGAAATTTTATATTTAGCTAAACCTCATATTGGAACAGATAAACTTGTTACCGTTGTTCAAAATATCCGGAAAAAAATTATTTCTCTTGGCGGAGAATACCTTTTTGAACATCAATTGGTGGATTTAATCATAAAAAATAATGCAGTACAAGCCATTAAAGTTCAAACGCCAAATCATGAAATTAAAGAAATAGCGACGGATTGTTTGATTTTAGCTATTGGACATAGCGCGCGTGACACTTTTCAAATGCTTTATGACTGCGGTCTTCAAATTGAGCAAAAACCTTTTTCAATCGGTGCACGCATTGAACATCCGCAAACTATGATAAATCAGAGTCAATACGGAAGATATGCAACGCACCCTGCTCTCGGTGCAGCGGATTACAAATTAGCCGTTCATTATCCGGACGGACGCTCTGCTTACACCTTTTGTATGTGTCCCGGCGGACAAGTTGTTGCAGCCGCTTCAGAAAAAAATACAGTTGTCACCAATGGAATGAGTGAATTTGCCCGCAATAAACAAAATGCCAACGCCGCTCTTTTAGTCAGTGTAACACCCGATGATTTTGGCGGATCACACCCCTTACAAGGGATGTATTTCCAACAAAAACTTGAGCAAAAAGCCTTTAATCTCGGTGGCAGAAATTACCATGCCCCGGCACAACTTGTCGGAGATTTTTTACGCGCACGCCCCTCTCAAAAACTCGGAAACATTACCCCTTCTTATGCTCCCGGAATAACACTAACCGATTTATCTCTGTTGTTTCCGGAATACATTACGACAACATTGGCAAAAGCAATCGTTGACATGGATAAAAAACTCCATGGTTTTGCTGCAGATGATGCCGTTTTAACCGGAATAGAAACGCGAAGTTCTTCACCGATTCGTATCTATCGAGATGAAAATTTTGAGTCTAATATTAAAGGAATATACCCCTGCGGTGAAGGTGCCGGATATGCCGGAGGCATTGTCTCTTCTGCGGTAGATGGTTTACGGGTTTGCCTCAAAGTCCAAAAATAAACAAAGGCTCAGGCTTTTCCGGCAAATGAGGATAACCTGCTAAGATCAATTCCCAAATCTTCGATGGCCTTATGCCACTTATCTTCATCCTTTGTCCGAAAAACCAATTCCGGTGACGGATCAACTACCATCCAAGTATTTTGAATAATTTCCTGCTCCAATTGGTGCGGTGCCCAACTGGCATATCCTAAGGCAATCAAATTATCCTTCGGCCCCACACCAAAGGCAATATCTGTAATAATATCAATAGAGGATGAAATTGCAATTTTTTCATCAATAACAACGGTATCATCTTTAATATAATCCGTAGAATGTAAAACGAACCCTCTAACTTTTTCTAAAGGACCGCCCTGATACAGATCTATCGGCAGATTCGGGTTAAGATTCGCAATAGGTAGCTGTCCGGCTAAATCGGCAAAAGAAAATTCCGTAATTTTACGATTAACAACAAACCCCATAGCACCATTCTCGGTGTGAGAACAAATATAAATTAACGTATTCGCAAACCGCTCATCTGTCATATTCGGCATAGCCGCTAAACATTTTCCGGTTAAATAATTATTCTTTTGCATAGTCATCAGCTCTTTTTGACAATTATTAAATTTTATATATTATTATATAGTAAATTAAAGTTAAAAAACAAATTACATTCAGGATAAAAATGAAAATATTTTTTTTATTCAGCTTGTTGCTGAGCTTAAGTTACCCTTGCCTTGCCCAAGAAGATATGCCGAATAATATTACTTTGGCACTCGAAGAACAAGATTCGGAATCCACCCCAATAACCTTAAATAATATGCTGGAAACTGCTGTTGAAGTCGGTAAGTATTTTCAAAATAACTATCCTGATAATTTAATTGATAGCGACCTAAAGCCTGATATTGCAAAATTTTTTCCCGAAGCCGACACACAAGAACTCTATGATAAAGAAAATTTCATCCGTAAAAGTATTAAACTCTTTCGTTGGGGAAAAGAAAAAATAGCAGCCATCAAAAGTAAAATTTTGGTGCCGGACACCCCGATTCTAACCTACAAAGACTCAGAATACGAAAATCCGACCGATTACGATTACCAAGATGTCGGTGAAGATCAAGTGCGTATTACTACAGATATCAAAAAAGTTATTTCCTACAGTCATGACCCTAAAGAAATAGAAACCTATGAGGCTCATTTACAAAAAAAACAACAAGACCACACATTGGAAACAAAATACCCGTCTCTGGCCCGTCTCAAAAAAGCCTACGATAAAATAGAATGGAAAAAACTTCCTTTCTATGGAATTATTTACGATGATCCCAAAACTGAAGGAGAAGGAATTTCCCCATGGCAAAAATCAGGACAGGCTCAAGTCCGCTTAGCTTCAGATCAATCTCGTCTTGACAATCGTTCAGAAATTAAGGGAATTGTTCAATTTGCTCTGGAACAAGGCTGGTTATTGTTAGCGCAACCTTATAACCAATACCCCGATATCGTGGTTAATTTTAGCCATTCGCAAAATATCAAAAAATGCCAAGTTTTCCAACCGACGCCACATCGTATTCCATTTAAGGATGGCGATTTAATTATGTATTTCAATAACCTAGCATATCCATTTATTTGTGAAGTTGAAGATAATAAGCAACCGGCTGTTATCAATGCTGATATTAACTTCAGTTTGTGTAACGCCCAAAAACAGTGCGAAAACAATCGAGCATCGCTATCATTACCAATTTTAGACGGATTCGGTTTTGGCACAGTGTTGCAAAACTTTATTACCCAGAGTTTTACACATCTGCCTGATACGCAAGAGACAAATATAATGATTCAAGATGTATCTATTGAAGAAAATCCGGATTCTCCCAGCGGTCAAACCTTGCGCCTGATTATAGATAATAACAATAATTACAATAATCCGGATTTTTTTGTCAGGACACCGCGCAACACCCTATTCTCATCCCCAAGGACTGCCATTGATAATCATCGTGCTTCCGTCCGTATGGACATTTTGACATCACATGAACAATTAATCGGCACACCTTTAGAGATTACCATAAGAACAGATAACTTTCATAGTTACCGCTTTACCAAAACAATCCTTTCCTCTTCTGTTTTTGATATTCACAGCCGCAAGCTGACTTTGGGGTTATGGTTATTAGCAATGTTGGGAGGATTTATTCTCAATTTCATGCCTTGCGTTTTTCCCGTTCTTTCTCTCAAAATTTTATCTCTCACCGAATTTGGGGCTAAGAATCAGCAAGCCCAAAAACGTAGTTTCATCTTAAGTATTCTTGGCATATTAACAAGTTTTCTGATATTATCCGGTATTCTCTGTCTCTTAAAACTCATAGGTCATAACTTAGGTTGGGGAATGCAATTTCAAAATCCGCTGTTTATTACGACAATGATTTTTGTTATTTTGCTGTTTTTAGCACAATTGCACGGATATATTCGACTCAATATTCTCCCGCTAAATTATCTTTCTAAGCCTCATGCTTCACATTCATGGAACGCTTTTTTCTCCGGAATTTTGGTTGTTGTCATGGCAACCCCCTGCACCGGACCATATTTAGGGACGACTATTGGTTTCGCACTATCTGGAACACCTTTCGATATATTCGCAATATTGATGGCTGTTGCTATAGGACTTGCTCTTCCTTATTTTCTGCTATTGCTCATTCCTAACCTCTCTGTTCTTATTCCGCACCCCGGTCCGTGGATGCAAAAACTGCATTGGCTCATGAGTCTTATGTTATGGTTGACGGTTTTATGGTTATTAAGTATCTTAAAAGCCCAAAGTTCATTCACAACTTGCATTGGCATCATAGGATGTATGCTTATTTTTTACGCTTTATTGCGTTTTTATAACCGTTGTCAAAATGAGATAGAAAAAATAACAACCAATACAACTATTCGGCAAAATGCCAAGCGGTTAATGCTTATCATCTATGGGTTCATTTTAACCTTCATCTTGAGTATTGCTTTAATTATAGGCTACATCGGATTTTCTCATCATCATCAAACTGTTCAAAAACAAAGTATCAAACAGCTTGATTTTACACAAATCGGACAAGATGTCAGCAATGGTTGGAATGTATTGATTAAAGTCAATGCAGATTGGTGCTTAACCTGTAGCTATAATAACTTTTTAGTCTTCAACAACAGCTCGACTCAAAAACTTTATGACCGTTACAAAGTCAAAATCGTTAACGTTGATTGGACTGAATATAACCCTGAAATCTTAAAATTTATGAGCGAATATGGAAGACGCGGTTTACCATTTTATATTCTGTATAATCGAAACATTCCGGAAGGGATTGTTTTGCCGGAATTGCTTAATCAAATGACATTCAAAAAAATTCTTGAAAACAGCGGTATTGCCGTTGAAGATGATTTCATCAATGAATAGACCAAAGTAATCTCGGCCGAATCAATGTCATTACGAGGAATATAACGACAAAATAATCCACCAGACCTTATAAAATTAGCCAGAACAACTTCATAAAAACAAGGTTTTCCTCACAATAACAAAAAAATTATAGCTTTTTTAATCA
>JAFUXF010000010.1 GCA_017477185.1 Alphaproteobacteria bacterium
GTACCTGTGATGCCGGATGGGTGTTAAATGCTTCCGGCATATGTGTTGAGAAGTCTTGCTCGTCTGATGACTATCCGTATCCTTCAAACCCAGGGGAGGATGCCGGAAAAGTCAAGTCTTGCCAAAGTGGGGAGCGGACATGGTATGGTTATGAAAGCTGCAACAACGGATGGGTTAAATCCGGCAGTTATTGTAACAAAGCGACATGCGACACCACGGCTTATCCATACACCACGCAGGGGCAAGCGGCGGGGTGTAAGACCACACAAGAATGTAAATCCGGTAGTGATAGTTATTATGGTTGCGGCACAAGCGGGTGCAAGAGCGGATATATTGCCGACGGCAATCAATGTGTTGCCTGTAGCTGGGATGATAATGCTTTAGCCTCATGCCCTGAACATGGCGTTTGTACGCCTCAGACCTGTGGCGGAATAACAAAGTATAAAATGACCGGTTGTGATAGTGGTTATAATCGAAGTGGTAATACTTGTGTTCTTGCTTGCAGCCTCGACGGCTATGATTTAACCTCATGTCCCGCTAATGCAACTTGTGAAAGCAAAACTTGCGGAGGTGTCACAAAATACAGTCGAACCGGTTGCCAAGACGGATATGAGCTTAAAAACGGAAATTGTCAGAAAAAGAATTATGCTGATGATAATAGTAATTGCGAATCATCATATTCTTTGTTTTCATGCCCAGTTCATGGTTATTGCTCTGAATGTGACGGAATGTATCGCTTAGAAAGCTGTGCTGATGACTATGAAATAGAGGGAAATACTTGCGTGATGTCGCAATCTCAAAGTTGTGGTCCGGAATATTCTTTGGATTATTGTCCGTCACATGGTAATTGTTATTCTTGTGGTGATAAAGTTCAACTTGTTTCTTGTAAACGTGGGTATGAAATATCCGATTTCGGTGATAGTTGTGTCAGTTCAGGATCAGGATCAGGATCTGGATCAGGATCAGGGTCTGGTTCCGGTTCTGAATGCGGCTCAGAATATTCTTTGTCTAGGTGTCCTTCAGGGGGAATTTGCGATAAATGTAATAGTAAGTATTTGTTAACAGATTGTAAAAGCGGATATAACAAAGTGGATAATAGTTGTAGTCCGGAAAATTGTTCAGGTTACTCTAATAGCGTAGCTCTTATAGGTTGTATCTCTTATGATTCTTGTGAAACATGGTATGGGGCTACTTTTTATAAATGCAACATTTGTGATGAAAAACATAAACTCGAAGGGAATCTATGTCAACTTTTATAGACTGCCCTAGTTACCATGGGTTAAGCCAATCAGATGGCTATACCGGATATTGGGCTACATGTTATCTGGGACAAGTTTTTGCTCCGACAGGTTGTGAAAGTGGATACACATACTGCCCAAAAGACAATGGAGAATTTTATTGTACAACTCTTAATTGCGTTGACTAACATAGACACTTTGTATTTATGTTAATCTTACAGATTATCCACGATGCCTTTAATCATGATAAGACTGCCGGCATAGACTTCTTTAATGGTTTTGGCAAGCATATAACAAGGAGATGCACCGTGCAGTTTATTTCTTTTAACGCATAATTACACCAATTATTGATTGCTCCCTGCCTTCCGAGGAAAATAACTGCCCCGACGCCTCAAAATTTACTAATCAACACACCAATAACGCGTTCCTATTGTATCTCGGACACGGATAATACGCGGATTGTTCTCTAAATCATACATAGACAATCCGCTGTAAGCTGATAAATTGTCATTTCCTAACAATATTCCGCCTTTTTTATATAATTTCACCTTATCTCGGTACAAACAAAATTCTTTTGTGCATTGTAAAGCCAACCAGAACTTATCTGTTTTTCGACCATGATAGATTTCTCTCAAAGTTTTTTGTTGTCTTGTGGAGAGAGGTGTCAGAGCTAATTTTTCCTGCCACATTTGTTTTGTAAAATAATTTCCGCGATTAGGTAATATAACCATTTGCCCACTATTATCTTTAACGGCAAATGTTTTAGCTCCTTCATCAACTATTAAATCCGGCATTTTAACGGTTAAAACAGATAAGAAACCGGTAATAATAACGATCCATCCCCAGTGCCGCCACTTACTTTGCCACAATGCCAACCACAATCCGCCGCAAACAATTAAAAACAATCCCCAGCTTGGCATTGAAACAATTTGATAAGTAGCATGAGATAAATGAGAGACATAATTTGTGATATAATTAACCACCTCAATTCCCTGCCCTGCCAGCAATAAAATGTATTTTTCCAAACCAAACGGCATCAAAATCAAAGAAACCAAAACCGCCGGCATAATCCACAAGGCAATTACCGGACCCGCTAACAAATTTGCCAAACTGGTATAAAGAGAGATTCGATTAAAATGATAAATTACAAATGGCAACGTAGCCATACTTGCGATAAAATCAGCCACGACAATTCCGCATAAATAATAAAACACTTTTTGGATAATCGTTATAAAAATATACTGTTGATGATTAACCTGATAACGAAATGCACCGGAATGTTTTTCATAGAAGGCCACCAGCATAATAACTGCCGCAAAAGACATCTGAAATCCGGCACTGATAACCACTTCAGGCTCACAAAGGAGCAACACCAAGGCTGCCCATGCAATCATTCTCATCGAAATAGCCTGTCGCCCACATAAAACGCCTAATAAAATTAAAAAGGTCATAATAAAAGCACGTTGCGCTGAAATTTGTCCGCCGGAAATAATCAAATAAATAAAACTCATAATAATCGCCACAACGGCTGCAAGCTTTTTGGTATTATAGCGTAAAGCGATACTCGGTATAGATGCCAGTAACCAACGAATAATAAAAAATGTTAGTCCGGCAATCATGCCCATATGTAATCCTGAAATTGCCAAAAAATGCGCTAATCCGGCATCTCTGTATGCCGCGGTTTGCTGTTGGCTGATATGACCACGTTCTCCGGCAATAATAGCCGCTGCGATTCCGGCTGTTTGCGGCGGTAAAATTTGTTCTATATTTTGCACAATCTTCTGCCGCCACTTTGCAATCAATGGCAAAAAGACATCTGTAGTTACCCCGATTTCTGCACAATTAAGCTTATGAACAGATACATCACTATAACCTGTCGCTTTAATCCCCTGAAAAAACTGTTGGCGATTAAATTGATAAGAGTTAAGTAAATTCGGCATCATCAGAGGTCTTACCGTCGCCACTAATTCCACACAATCTCCAACCACGACATCAGGAGTAGTCTGCATCAATGTCACACGATATTTACCGAGAATCTTTTCATCATCAAAATTTTGCATGTGATCTAACAACAGATATCGCCGTCCCCGATAGTTATAAGCACTGTCGGCAACATACCCTTTAAGATAAAGTGTTTCTTCTTTTTGTAATAAAGGAACTGTCTGCAGATAGTAAGCATGTAACTGAATATCTACAAATCCCAAAACGAACAAAGCTACCCATCCGAGTATTTGTAATCGCTGCGGCGATAATCGCCAAAAATAAGCCAGAACAATTAAAGTCTCAATAACCGCTAAAGAAACCCATATTGATGGCTCAAATTTAAGCGCAAAATAGCTCAAAATCCCCATAGCGACAACCACGGGAACCCATAAGAAGAAACGTTCATTTTCTCGTTCTAAAATCTTATTGAGTTCATAACGGAAAACAGACATTAAACAACGGCCTCTTTTATAATTGTTCGGCTATTTTTAAATAAGCTTGGGCATATTCACTATTAGGATTTGTATAAACAATCGGTGTCCCTCGATCAGCATTTTCACGAATAGTAATATGTAACGGAATTTCTCCCAAAAACGTCTCTCCCATTTTTGCTGCTGCGGCTTTTGCGCCGGCATGACCGAAAATATCAGCTCTTGTACCGCATTTTTCACACAAATAATAACTCATATTTTCCACAATACCGGCAATTTTGACCCCAACCTGTTTAAACATATTCACGCCCTTAATTGCATCAATCAATGCGATATCCTGCGGAGTTGAAACAATAACGGCTTCATCAATTTTCATCTTTTGTGACAAAGTAATTTGAATATCACCTGTTCCGGGAGGCATATCAACAACCATCACATCAATATCCCCCCAATTAGTATCATTAAACAATTGCTGTATTGCACCGCAAGCCTTTGCGCCACGCCAAATCAATGGCGTATCTTTATCGATCATACTTCCGATAGACATAGCTTTTAAACCAAAGGCCTCAAATGGTTCTATATGCTTACCATCATACGTTATCCCCGGAGCATTTGCAAATCCGAGCATAGTCGGGACAGAAGGTCCGTAAATATCAGCATCAAACACTGCTGTTTTATACCCCAGACGAGATAAAGCTAACGCCAAATTAACCGCAGTTGTCGATTTACCGACCCCTCCTTTACCGGATGCCACGGCAATAATTTTTTTAACTGACGGCACATACCATTTATCGTCTTGCGGTTGTAAAGACGGAGTTTCTCTATCAGCCGTAAATACCACGAACACCCGCCGTCCTTCAGCAAGCTCCTCTAATTCTTTTGTCATCTTTTCAACATTCGGCGATGCTGAGGCTTTTTCACTTAAAGTCACAATAATTCTTTTTTCAAATATTGAAATATTATCAATTTCTTCATCATTGAAATAGTTATGAACTAACTTTTTAATCTCTTCTTCCATTTTGTTTTCCTGTTAATAACCGCTGACAAAAATTGTTTTGTAAATATATTTATATTATATATGAAAGCAACGCAATATAAATCTTGAGAGGTGTACAAATGTCAAAAGATACCGGTCCTTGGGGAAAGAACGAAAATATAAGCCCATGGGGAGAAAATAGTGAAAAATTAAAAAAAAATAAGGTTATTGATTTTTCAACTGTTGAGCATTTGAAAAATAATGATGGTTTTGATTTTAAGCCGACTTGGATTATTTTAGGGGTTATTATCTTGTGGTTGCTTTCCGGTTTTTATCAGATTCAACCGAGCGAACAAGGTGTCGTCACCAGATTCGGGGCTTATGTTTACACCACGGATGCCGGTTTGCATTATCATTTACCTTATCCGATCGAAAATGTTGTCAAAGTCAACACCACGCGTGAACGCAGTATCAATCTCGGCGTTATGGAAGAATATCGCAACAAAATGCAATCATTTACTGAAAGTCATATGTTGACCGGTGATGAAAACATTGTTGATATCAATTTAACCATTGTTTGGCGCATTAAGGATGCCAAAGATTATTTATTCAGTATGCGCAGTCCGGACACAACTGTTCAAGTAGCAGCTCAATCCGTATTAAGAGAAATTGTTGGACAATCAGAAATGCAACCGATTATAACCGGTGATCGCGGTAAGGTTGAAGACGAAACTAAAACCGAATTGCAAAAAGTCCTTGATGAATTTCAATCCGGCATTGAAATTGTCCGTGTCAAGCTCCAAAAGGCCGATCCCCCGAAACAAGTTGTTGATGCTTTTAATGAGGTTCAACGCGCAAAAGCCGATATGGAACGCTTCAAAAATGAGGCTGAAGCCTACCGCAATGAAATCATCCCTAAGGCACGAGGTGAAGCTGTTCAAAAATTACAAGATGCACAGGCCTATCAAGCGGCTGTCGTTAATAAAGCCAAGGGTGAAGCTGAACGCTTTAACTCCGTATATAACGCTTACCTGCAAGGCAAAGAAGTTACCGCAACAAGAATGTATCTAGAAACAATTGAAAATATTGTCCATAAATCTAACAAAATCATTCTTGATCCTTCAGCCAAAGGAGGGAATGTTCTGCCGTTATTACCATTAAATTCCGTTACCAACAAACAATAAGGAGAAACATAATGCGTACCAATCTTAAATATTACTTCGCGGCTTTTCTGCTGATTGTATTGTTTGTTCTCGGAAATACTTTTTATATTGTTCATCAAGCGGAACAAGCTATTGTTTTACAATTTGGCGAACCGATACGGGTTGTCAAAGAGCCTGGATTAAAATTTAAAATTCCGTTTATTCAAAATGTCGTTTTTTATGATATGCGCCTGCTTAATCTGGATCCTCCTGCACAAGAGGTCGTCTTAAACGATAAAAAACGCTTAGATGTTGATAGTTTTACACGTTATCGCATTGTCAATCCGTTAAAGTTTTACCAGACCGTCAGGACCGAAGAACAAGCACAAAGCAAATTAGCTGAAATTGTAAATTCTTCTGTTCGTAAAATTTTAGGACGCATTACTTTACAAGAATTATTATCAGAAAAAAGAACTGTGATTATGCAACAAATAAGCACAGCCGCCAAAATTGATGCCGAACAAATCGGGGTCAGCGTCGCGGACGTTCGTATTCGTCGTGCCGACTTACCGTTAGAAGTTTTACAGGCGATTAACGCGCGTATGAAAACCGAACGTGAACGCGATGCTAAAGAGTTTCGCGCCAAAGGTCAACAAGAAGCCCAGCAAATTCGCGCTGCTGCTGAAAAAGAAAGAACCATCATTATTGCCGAAGCAGAAAAACAAGCGCAAATCACGCGTGGTACCGGCGATAAAGAAGCAATTAAAATTTGGAATAACGCTGCCAATCAAGACAAAGCATTTTTTGAATTTTATCGCTCTTTAGAAGCCTACAAAAATTCTTTAACAGCAGGAGACACTTCTTTAGTTTTGTCTCCGGAATCTGAGTTTTTCAAATACTTCCGCCACTCCTTAAAATCAGGAAAGTAATATTATGACTATGAAACATCTTATTCTTACAATTGCAGTATTGTTATTCAACGCCATACCGGTTATGGCGGAGACTCCGCCATCATTTCCTTCTTTTGCTGATTTGGTTGAAAAATTACAACCCTCAGTGGTCAACATTTCAACCACTGCCCTTGCTGAAGAAGGCTCAGTCGCCACAAACACTGAGGGTGAAACCCTCGGATCCGGTTTTATTATCAGTAAAGAAGGATACATTGTCACAAATCAACATGTGATTGACCATGCGAAAATCATTAATGTAACCTTATTTAATAATGAAAAGCTCGAGGCAGAAATTATCGGTGAAGATAAGATGACCGATTTAGCCCTTCTTAAAATTACCACGACAACAGCATTAACACCGGCTGAATTTGGCGATTCGGATGCCGTCCGCGTTGGTGACTGGATACTCGCTATCGGTAACCCGTTCGGGTTAGGCGGATCTGTAACAGCAGGTATTGTTTCAGCAAAAGCCCGAGATATTGAATCCGGTTCATATGATAACTTTATCCAAACGGATGCAGCCATCAATCAAGGCAATTCCGGCGGACCGATGTTTAACCTGAAAGGAGAAGTCATCGGTGTCAGCAGTGCTATCTTTTCAGACACTGGTACATCTATGGGAATAGGCTTTGCCACACCATCCAAAATGACAGAATGGGTTATCAACCAATTACGCCGCAATGGAAAAGTCACTCGCGGTTGGATTGGAATCTCGATTCAGCCTTCTCCTGAAGGATTAGTTATTTCTCGCATAACGGAAGACTCTCCGGCGCAAAAAGCCGGACTACAAGCGGGCGATATTATAACAAAGTTTAATGCTACGCCGCTCACTTCTGCTACCAATTTATCACGGATGATTGCAGAAAGTGCCATTGACGAACCTCTCAATTTTGAAATCGTGCGTGATAATAAACCCCAGACCATCCAAGTTCGCACCATAGCTATGCCGGAAGAAAATGCCTCTCCTGATAATCATCAGGAAAATCCTGCACCTTCGGCTAAAGAAGAACCTAATAATGAGGAAAAAAAAACAGAAACCGAAACATCTCCCAAAAAATCGCCCCTTGGTTTAGAAATCAATAATTTAACACCGGACATCATCAAAAAGTACAATCTTCCCCAAAATACAAATGGTGTGGTTATTACCTCTATTGACGGACTTTCTGACGCTTCCGATAAAGGCCTGCAAATAGGAAATTTAATTACAAAGGTAGATAAAAAAGATGTTTGGGATACAGACAGTTTTAATGAATACATTCAAGAGGCACAACACGAAAACAACCGCCCTGTCCTCCTGACTATCCAAGACTCAGAAACGGAACACTTTGTCGCCATAAAGTTAAGATAATGACTCAGATTGATTTTTATCATTTGCAAAAACAAACTTTAGATCAGGTTTTGCCCAAATTGATAGAGAAAGCCTATGCCACAAAAGCGACCATCAAAATCAAAGTCGGCAATGAGGTTCGTGTTGATTTTATCAATTCTCTGCTATGGGCATATAATGAAGAATCTTTTATTCCTCATGGGAGCAAAAAAGACGGTTTTGCCAAAGAACAACCGATATGGCTCAGCGCGGAAGATGACAATCCTAATCAGGCAAGTTTGCTGTTTTTGGTAGATGGCGCAAACATTTCTCTGGAAACAGCAAAAAATTATGAGCGTATTTTCAATATCTTTGACGGCAATGATGAAGCAGCTCTTCAACAAGCTCGAGCTTTTTGGAAAGAGATATCAGCAACAGATTTTAGCAAAAATTACTTTCAACAGGATGATGCCGGTCGCTGGAACAAAAAAGCCTAAATTCTTGAAAACAGCGGTATTGCCGTTGAAGATGATTTCATCAATGAATAGCCCCAAGTAATCTCGGCCGAATCAATGTCATTACGAGGAATATAACGACAAAATAATCCACCAGACCTTATAAAATTAGCCAGAACAACTTCATAAAAACAAGGTTTTCCTCACAATAACAAAAAAATTATAGCTTTTTTAATCA
>JAFUXF010000011.1 GCA_017477185.1 Alphaproteobacteria bacterium
AGGTTGTCATGAAAAGAAGATATATCGGCATGAGCCAAAGCTGAACAAGTGATTAAACAAGTTGAGCATAAATAGGATATCTTTTTCATAATAGTCTCCTTTAATATAACTAACAGTAGAATCTATTATGATAATATCATATTATTTCGAATAATGCAATCATTTTTTAGCCTCAATCTTTTTTTTGGGCTAAAAATATAAGTCGTTATAATACTATTATAAAGGAAAATACGACTCACTCAAGCTAATAAAAGTTTATTGTCTATAAACAGGTTTTTATCTTGAATAATAAACAAATAAGTGTAGTGTTGAAAAGTGATTAATTAAATTAAAGGTGATATGATGAACTCCTTTTTAGTAAAAAGACTGATTCCGTTTTATATATTTGCTATTATTTCCGAATTTATTTTTAAAATCGGCTTGGCTGTATACCATTTCAAAGATATTGATTTCTCGTTTTTCAGCCTAATCAAAACGATTGGAATTTTGTCGTTAACATCAAGTGTTGCCTTTATATTCATGGTTATTCCTTATGTAATTTATTTGCTGTTTTTGCCGCAAAATAAAGCCGGAACGCGTACGGATAAAAATATTTCGCTGACATTTTTTGCTGTTTTTGCATTTGTGACTTATTTTGAAATCATATCAGCCATTATTTTTTGGAATGAATTTCAATCAGCATTTAATTTTATTGCCGTTGACTACTTAGTTTATACGACAGAAGTTATCTCTAATATTGCACAGTCTTATCCACTAACACTTATTTTGAGCGGAATTGTTTTTTTAAGCATAATAACGACTTGGTTGATGCGCCCATACATTCTCTCTTCGACAAACGCTCCAAAGTTCAGTTTACGTCTGTTTCACACTTTAATTTATGGTTTTATTTGCTTACTTGCTTTTCGTAATGTTGACATAAACAACCTTGAAATCAGCCATAACCGCTATAATAATGAAATTGCCAAACAAGGCACTTATAGTTTATTCAGTGCATTTTGGAAAAATGAGATAAACTATCAAGATTTTTATTTAACCGCTGATGAAGAACAAAATTTGAATATCTTACGTCAAAAATTTTCAGGACAAAACATCACTTTTGTAGAACCTAAAAAAAACATCAGCCGACAGATTAACTCTTTTCGCTCAGAAAAGCGCGCTAATGTTATTATTATTTTGATGGAAAGCATGAGCTCAAAATTTTTGCAAGAAAATCGCCCCTATGATTGGCAACAGGAGATTACGCCAAATTTAAGTCGTTTAAGTACTGAAAGTTTATTTTTCAGCAACACATATGCTGTCGGCACGCGTTCTGTCCGTGGTATAGAAGCCTTAAACTTGTCTGTCCCCCCCTTGCCGGGAATGTCTATTGTTCGTCGAGATAATAATGAAAACCTCTATAGCTTGGGAGCGATTTTTAAAGAAAAAGGTTATGATAACAAATGGATATACGGAGGCTACGGCTACTTTGATAATATGAATTATTTTATGGAAAATAATGGTTTCAAAATAGTTGACCGCAGTTCTTGGCACAAAGATGAAATTACCTTTACCAATGCTTGGGGAACCTGTGATGAAGATTTGTTCAATAAAATCATCAAAGAAGCTGATAAATCTTATCAAGAAGATAAACCGTTTTTAACTTTTGCCTTAACAATATCCAATCACCGCCCATATACATTTCCTGATGGGAAGATTGATTTGCCTTCTAAAAAATCTGGTCGTGAAGGCGGGGTCAAATACGCTGATTATGCTATTGGCAAATTCTTAGCAGATGCAAAAACCAAACCATGGTTTGATAATACGATTTTTGTTTTTGTTGCTGATCATACGGCCGGGGCAGCTGGTTCTGCAGAAATAGAATGGGAAGATCACCATATCCCGTTATTTATCTATGCACCAAAATTTGTTAATCCTCAACGCATTGATACGCCTATCAGCCAAATAGATATTTTGCCGACTTTGTTAGGCTTACTTGATTTTAGTTATGAAAGCCATTTTTATGGTCAGGATGCTTTAAGCCCGACCTATGAATCCCGTTATTTTGTCAGTAATTATCAAAAAGTTGGTTATGTTAAAGATAATACTGCCGTTATCCTCAAGCCGATTCGTCAATTTTCGGTTGATCCGGCGAACACCGATAAAGAAAAAACAGAAGCCTTATTGGCTGAAGCTATAGCCTTTTACCAAACAGCCTCTGACTGGGAAAATAACTTAAGGAACACCAATGACTCTCACTAAGACTTTAAGTTTAGGATTATTAGGGTTATGTGCCGTATTAGCACTGGAAACCTATACCGATATAGATATTTATTTGCAAAATCTCTGTTTTAATTATGAAGCGCATGAATGGCAGATTAATCCCATGCGTCACAAACAGCTTACCATCTTTTTTTATAATGGATTAAAGCGCACATTGTTAATTTTTGCAATAGCTTGCCTGTTCAATTTGATTTTGTCTGTTAAATTAACCAATCTGCGTTGCAATAATCATTTTTGTTTAATTATGCTCTTGAGTTTTATTTTAATTCCGACATTGATTGCCGGAGCAAAATACTTTACGAATGTTTATTGTCCATATCAATTAAATATGTACAATGGCTTATACCCGTTTGTCCGAGTTTTAGAATCTTACCCAAGTGACTTTATTCAACCTAAAGCGGGCAGATGTTTTCCGGCAGGTCATGCCACGGCAGGGTTTGCCTTTTTAGGTTTATACTACGCATTCCGAAGCAAACCGCTGAGAATAATGGGGCTTTGTATCGGACTTAGTTTAGGCTGGATTGCCGGTATATATCAAATGCTCCGTGGACAACATTTTCTCTCCCATACATTATTTAGCATGGTTGCCGCCTTAACCCTGATTGTTGTCATCAACTATTTGGTTTTAAAAATAGAAAAGAAATTTCCACATCTATTGAAATCTCAATAATCATTCTTTACATTTTTGTAGGGAAATGTTATGACCAATGCTGATAACAGCATGAAAGGTAATTGTTATGTTAAAAGATATATTAAAAAATACCAGACTAGCTGAACTATTCAAAAATGTAAAATTTACAAAGCCTAAGATCAAATTTAAGCGATCTGCCGAAAGTTTACGCCACTTGCGTGAAAACCTAAACAGCAAACTTTCGGATGATTTACACATTACGCTCAATAAATCAATTAAAAAAGAATTTTATCGTAAACTCATTCATCTGAGTTCACTGTGGATTCCTGCGCTGATTTATTTTACCCATAAAGGAACAGCCATTGTCTTGCTATCCATTATCTTTTTAGGAGATGCCGTTTTAGAATACGGTAACTACAAAAAATGGCCATGGGCGCGTAAAAGTTTCGGTTTTTTGTTTTTTAAGACCTTAAGAAAAAAAGAGACGAACCGCAACTTATTTCAGGTAAGCGGATCGATGTATGTTTTATTCTCAGCCATCATTTGCACCATGTTTTTCAGCAAACCGATTGCAGTCATTGCGCTAACGATTATGTTGATTTCTGACACCTGCGCGGCACTGTTTGGTAAGGCTTATGGAACAAGACACTTAAGAAATAACAAAACATTAGAAGGAACAACGGCATTATTCGTCAGTGCTTTAGCTATTGTTGTTATTTATAACCCTCTTTTTCCGGTAACTTATGCCAGTATTTTAGCTTGTACGGCTGCAACATTAGCTGAAATGTATGAAGATAAGATTGAGATTGATGATAATTTGTCGATTCCATTATTTGTGGGCTTAATTTTATCAATTCTCGGATAAAAAAACACCACGGCTTATCCATACCCCACGCAGGGGCAAGCTGCGGGGTGTAAGAGCATACAAGAATGTAAAGCCGGTAGTGATAGTTACTACGGTTGCGGCTCAAGCGGGTGCAAGAGCGGATATATTGCCATGATCTGGATGCAGGAGGGAAAAAATGGTATCTACCGGCAGGTGGTGAATGGCAACCACTGTACCGTAACTCTTCTGCAGTCAACACAATCAATAACCAGTTGTCTGCAATTCAAGCCTCAAGATTGACCTCAGCACCTAACACAATACCTCTGAATGATACCAATGATTGGTATTGGGCATCTAACGAGTGCAGACAAAACACCGATTGTTATGGTGCAATAGTAATAGGCATTGGCACACCCTACAGCACCTGTTCTACTCAGCATGGTGAATTTTCGGATGGTACTCCTGCAACCAGATGTATTTTCAAATACTAAAGCAGATTCATAATAAAAAGCCGTTTCAAAAGAAACGGCTTTTTATTATAATACCTTATCAAAATGTTATGCGTGGGATGAAATCCAATTAATTAAACTATCTTTAGAGTTCAAACCGACTTTAGTATCAACCTGTTTACCGTCTTTGAATAAAAACATGGTCGGAATACTTCTGATACCATATTGCGCTGCCGTATTCGGAGCTTCATCCACATTCATCTTGCAAATTTCTACTTTATTGCCGATTTCTTTTGAAACTTCTTCCAAAACCGGACCAAGTTGACGGCAAGGACCACACCATTCAGCCCAAAAATCCACCAAAACCAAACCTTTTGATTTCAAAACTTCATTTTCAAATTGATTATCTAAAATTGCTTTCATCTGTCTTTCCTTTGTTAGGGGTTATAAAAATCTCAGTTCACCTTCAAGATACCACTAATATAACCTATAAAAAAAATTATTAAAGTATAAAATAATAAAATTATATCTCAATCGGCATGATTTGCGCCGTATCTGTCCATAAAATAAATGTTTTGACCTTCTTTTGCGGATAAATTTTCTCCATCAAGGCTTTATAAGCGGCTAATTGTTTAATATATATATGTTGTACTTCATCAGCCGTATGCGCTGCCGGACGATTCGTTTTATAGTCAACAATCCAAACCGCATCATCTAACACGACCAACCTATCAATTTGCGCCGAAATAATCCGCCCATCAACCTCCCCCATAATCGGAACTTCTGCTTTTGAAGAAGCTGCAAACAACGGAGCAAAACGGCTATCCGTCACTAAATCATACACTTCTTGTACAATTTTTTCTTGTCGTGCCAAATTAAAATCAGCCGCATTTTGCCGCAAATACTCTCTTATAACTGCCAATTTATCACCCGTCTGAACATCAGGCAAAAATTGCAATAATTTATGAATAACAATTCCTCGACGATAACGATGTCCGCTATCATTTAATAATGGAGAAAACAAAGCATCTTCATCATCTGTTTCATCCGGTTGAGACGGCGTATACGGCTTGGCCAACGGCGATTCAGCTAAAGGAATTTCTCTTGCCCATGAAGGTAACGTAAAATCCTTTATGGTAACAACTGGCTCTTTTACTTGAGAAACCTCAATCTGCTGTGGAACATCGTAAATAAGCATTCCATCCTGCTTTGTTGCGATTTTTTCCAAACTGCGCGAACACAAATTATACCAACAGTCATCTTTAGGCTGTGTATTCTGACAATACCCGCAAATAAACAAATAATCTCTCGCTCTGGTCAAAGCAACATAGAGTAAACGGCGATATTCTTCCAGAGCATCTTGCTTTTCTTGCTCTTTAATTTTCAGACACCTTTTATCATAATCGCCCGAAGACAGTGGAAAATAAAAAAGATCATCCCAAAGCATCCCCATTTCTTTTTTAGCATTAACCACTCGTACCGTATCAGGCAAAATAACCACCGGTGCTTGTAACCCTTTTGACCCATGAACCGTCATAATACGCACGGCATCCATATCCCCCTGCTCTAGCTCTCGCTTAATTTCGACCTCATCTTGCGCCATCCAACTGATAAACCCTTGCAAAGTAGGAATATGCTCTTGTTCAAATGTCAGGGTTAAGGTAAGAAATTCATCTAAGCCATCATGAACTTCATTTGTCATTCGTTCTTCAAACTTACGACGACCGCCGAGTTTTCCCAAAACATAAGAATATAATTCATACGGACGAACATAATCCGCCATATTCAACAATTGTTGCAAGATTTCTACACTGGTTTTATATGCCGGATTATCACACAATCTGGTCCATAAAGGCGTTGCCCCGCGATGATAACATAATTTAAACAAATCATTATCATCAAGCCCGAACAAAGGCGATTTCAAAACCTCAGCCAGAGTCAAATCATCTGTCGGTAACAATAAAAATTTTCCCAATGCAAGTAAATCTTGCACGGCCACCTGCTGACTGAGCTTAATTCTATCTGCACCGGCAATTTCAACACCGGCAGCCTTGCACTCTTGCACAAACTCTTCCACAAACGCATTCCGACGCTGCACCAAAATCATAAAATCCCGATATTGAAATTTCCGCCCTTGTGAAGAAAGCTCCTCTTTTTCCACCATATGTTTAATGCGTTGTACAATCATTTTAGCTAAACGTGAACTGGTTGAAATACTTATTCGAGGCTCCACCGGTGGCAACCACGTCTCCGGATTTTCATCAGGTTCTGCTTCTAATAACGGCCATACTTCAACTCGCCCACCTTCTCCGCCTCGATATGGAACATGAAGCAATTCCTGCCCTTGAGGAACAACCCCTTGTCGTGCCGTTTCATCCTGAAAAATAGTATTCACACTATCCAAGATTGCCGCCGTCGACCGAAACGAAATATCCAGATTAACTTCATCAAATTGCGGTGCATGAGCCTTAAAATATTGGCGCATTTTATCAAATTCTCGTGGGTCAGCACCCTGAAAACTATATATAGATTGCTTTCTGTCTCCCACAACAAAAACTGTTCGATTGTCATGACTACCATCAAAAAAGGCTTGAGTTAAAGAACGAACAATTCCCCACTGATTAGGAGAAGTATCCTGTGCCTCATCAATCAACACATGGTCAATACCACCATCCAGCTTAAACAAGACCCAATCAGCAACGCTTTTATCTTCCAATAACTGCTTCGTCAGAATAATTAAATCATCATAATCCATCTTAGCATGCTCAAACTTATATTGCTGATAAGTCTCTATCAATTCTTTAGAAAGAAAAATAACCGCCTTGGTTGAGGCAAAAAGCCGAACACCTGCCAATTTTTCATCTGTTGCAATTAAACTTTCACCGACGACACTGGCTTCTTTTTGCAATGCCGGATAAATCTCCAAAACTTTTTTTGTTGCATACTTTGCCGGTAAACTCCCGTTTTTATTAAGAAAAATTTGATGAAAATTATCATAATCCTCAATCATCAAACTGCTTTCCAACAAAGGAGCAAGCATATTTGCTTTATCTTTATCCGAAACACTTCCCTGTTGCCAAGCAATAACCATTTGCCGCAAAACGCCGACATCAAGCGTATCAAGCCAACACCGCTTAACCTCATCTTCTGTTAATGTAGGGGCAACATCCAGACGCTTGGCTAATTCTGCGAATAAGTCATCATTATGCGGATAATTTGCAAATAAACGAACAATTTTTCCGGCATTATTGGTAATCACTGACATAACCTCAGAAAATGCAGATTCATAAACATGAGATGTCAAATACCCGATAGCCTCAGCGACACTTTTATTTTGCAAAACATCTGAAGTCGCTAACATTTTGTTTTTAATACTTTCCAAAATCTCTGATTTAGCTCGATCATCCATAACTTCAAAATAAGGAGAAACTTTTGCCTCTAATGGAAATCTCTTCAAAATTTCCTGACAAAAACTATGCAATGTTTGGATTTTCATCCCTCCCGGAGTATCCAACAACACCGCAAATAATCGCCGCGCCACTGCCACCAATTTGCAATAATCCTCTTTATTATCCGGCAATTTTCCCAATAATTGTTCAAGTTGTGTATCTAACTCTTCCTCTGAAACGACCGCCCATTGACTGAGTTTTTGCGAGATTCGACTATTCATTTCAACCGCAGCAGCTTTTGTATATGTTATACACAACAGTTTTGCCGGAGAGACACCATTAAGCAACAAGCGCAAAACTCTATCCGATAAAACTTGAGTTTTTCCAGTACCTGCTGATGCTTCAACCCATACTGAATGATGAGGCTGAGCTGCCAAATGTTGTTGTTCTGTTGCTAATTTTCCACGACGTTTTTTTTCTGTCTTCCAGTCTACTTTGATCATTTTTCATCCTCATTCCCTAAAGCAATTTCTTTAATTCGACTTAGCTGCTCGTAATCCGAATATTTAGGAGCATATCTGAAATTAGGCTTGCTAAAATAAGGCGTATTTTCAAAATCAAATAATGCCACCAACTCCCTGATTCTGTCATAAGTATTTTGTAAAACAGAACTGACATTGCTGAAAATACCGCTCTCTTTTCTCCCTAATTGCCAATAGATCAAAGCCTCTGCTTCTGCAGCTGGAATTCCCTCAAAGCCGCCTTGCTCCGCAATAAGAGCTTCAATTGGTAATTGTGGGGCATAAGAATACTCAATTTCTTTAGCACTGCGAGCCTGACCGGTTTTATAGTCAATAATATTAACTTTTCCGTCTTTTGTTATATCTACACGATCTGCCTTTGCCGTAACGACAAATCTCCCTGCCGGAGCGTCAAAACTATATTTTCCCTTCACTTCATTATAAACTTGCGCTACATTTTGACGATAAGATTCTTCTTTAGCAACAACCCAATCAATAGTTTTCAAAAAATTAGGCCACCAAAAGGCTTTGGTTTCTTCAGAAATATTTGCTTTCATAAAATAAGATTCTCCGAGCTGAAGCAACTCACGTTTAGCATTATCAGGATAATCTTTCGGATACTTATTATTAAATTCCTCCAAAACCGCATGGACCAAAGTTCCATAATCAGCAAAGCTAACATCTTGCTCTAACTCATCCAACGGTTTAAGCTGTAAGATATATTTTGCAAAAATCATATACGGATCACGCATCCAATTTTCAATTGCACTGGCAGGCAATTCTCGCGGACGAGCTGAAACCGGAGGTTTAGGTGCCGGCGGGCTTATTTTTTTGATAACAGTTGCTTTATCCAAAACTTTAGCCCAAATTCCATATTGCGACGCCTCAAGTTGTTGTGGTTGAAAACCAATAGCTTGCAATACTGTCTCCATACGCATCAACCAACGTGATTTAACCATTGGTGTTCCTTGCACTCTGTCCGCACGCAAAACAAAAACTTCTGCATTAGCTAAAAGAGCACTGAAATCAGCGGCTTGCACACCGATATTTTTTTCAGGCAAGGGCATTCCGAAATCTTTTTTCATTGGACGAGACATCCATGGATCAGCCTTCATTGCTTGCGGCCAGCTTCCCTCATTAACTTCTCCGATAATCACACGATCAAAATGCTGTAAACGCGCTTCCAACGGCCCTAAAATCTTCAGCCGAGGATGTGCTCCGAAACGACGGCGCACTGTATGTTGCCCCATTAAAACACCCAACCATTGTCCATATTCTTCCGGTTGAATTTCACCCAATACATCTGCATATTCTAATAAATCTGCCATAAATTTTGCGGCAGTCTCACCATCTTCATTTTTCCAAAGAATCTGAGCACCGTTTTTACAATCAGTTGTTGCCAAAACCTCTGCGGCTTGTAAATGAGCTTTTAAGATCTCAGTTATTTTAACAGTTGTCTTCTGATACAAAGCGCACATATTTTGCAAACAGTCTTGAAGCTGAGTAAATATATGATCTTTTTCTGTATGTTGCGGAGCATTTTTTTGCCGCAAACAATAACGTTCATAAGCTCGAACCTGCCGTCTTGCCTCAAACGGATTTACCCCATTAGCGTAAAATGGATATTTCATCAACCCTAAAACAGCAACCGGCGCAAAA
The DNA here is from genome assembly GCA_017477185.1 of Alphaproteobacteria bacterium. GTDB lineage: Bacteria > Pseudomonadota > Alphaproteobacteria > RF32 > CAG-239 > Scatocola. The sequence goes on from JAFUXF010000011.1 coordinate 9,735, forward strand.
TTTTGCTCAATGACCGTAATGATTTGTCGCAAAAATATTCCGACCGGTGTCAACCCAAGCGGACAACCTGCCGAATCATCTACGGCAATATTCCATCGAGCTAATTCTGATGCGACACAACGAGCCAATGTTCTGTCCGTTGTGACTAATGCTGCAGTTTTTTCAGGTTCATTCAATACCTCGCGCATCATTAAAGCTGCCGCTAAAGACTCAGAACGCATATCGGCAACGTTTAATAAATGAATTCCCTCAAACGACCTCTGAGAAAAACTATCTTTTTGCAAATGTCGCCATTTATCCGACGTAACTGCCGGGCGCATAACTTCTGCTATAAAATTTTCTTTTTCTACAGACAAAGCACCGACTAAATCAGAAATTTGCCACCGTTCTATTTGTAAATAATCAAGTAATTGCTTTAACTCATATTGTGGATGCAACTCATCAAGCTGTGCCCAATCATCATCGCTTAAATATTTATCAATACCAGATAAAAAAACTTCACCATGTTCAAGCGACAAAACCGTTCTGACCAACTCTTTCATCAGCGGAAACGCTGCTGTCGTTCCGGCAACAACAATATGCTTAGAAGGCTTGACTTTTTGCCATATCTGCAATTGCGCACCTAAAAGTCGGTGCTTACGCACTAAAGAATCTACTTTACCTTTCTCAGATAAAATCGCCGGCCAGTAATCAGTAATAATTTTCAAAAATTTTAACGTTTCTTGCCAATGCGCTGCATATTCTTCAGGGACAATATTTTGCAAATTATCAAAAGATAGTTCTTGCTGATAAACCATATCAATAAAAGAAGCCAGCTCTCCGGCTAAAACAGCAGCTTGCCCTATCGGCATTTTTTCTAAACCATAATCAGTTGGTTTAGCCATCAAAATTTTCGTAAATAACATTTGCCGTTCTGTTGCCGAAATTGCCGGAGGCAAATCAGATAACTCTGCACTGACATCAAAACCGGTAATTTGTAGTTCATCTTCTTCAACTTCTGCTATTGGCTGCATTTGTGGTAAAATTGTCGGTTTTAAGCCTTGTCGACGCACAAACGCTGCCGTTAATGACTGGCAAGCACGACGATTCGGAAGCAAAAATAAAACATCTGCCAATGCCAACGGATTTTCCTGATATACCGCCAAAAAGTGTTCAGCCAAAACATCTAAAAAAGAACAACTCAGAGGAATATTAAAAATTTTCTGCATTACGTTAACACCCTTAATTTTCTTAATTTTAGCGTTCTTCATGTGCAAGTCAAGAATCATCAACAAATAATAAAAAAAATATTGTATCTTCCCCTCTGTTCTGCTATACTAGACAAAATTAATTACGCAACAAACCATGAAGACCTTTACACCACACTACATATACAGCATAAACCGTCAAACTGCTGTCCGCTTGGCGAATGGCTATTTACAGGAACGTTTACATAATGGCTCCCGCATAAAAATTATTTATGAACACGGTGTCCATATTTATAATGTTGCTAAAATTGCTGAAGCTATCGCTGAACACACAAATGGTCTTCTTGATTCAGAAACAGCTTATAATATCGGTTTATTACATGATATCGGACGCATCAAAGATGAAACCATAACCAAAGTCCCTCACGGTATTGAAGGATTCAATTATTTAAATAAAATCGGGTACCCTGAATTGGCTCCGATTTGTATAACACACAATTTTATTGACAAAGATATCAAACAAAGTGATTACCCGACTTATTCACCGGAGTTATTTGCTTGGACCAAAGAATATTTATCGCATATTGAATACAGCGACTATGACCGACTTATTCAGTTGGCTGATTTATTCTCTCGCGGCAAAGAAATTCTAAGTATCAGACAGCGTCTTGATAAAAATAAATCTTTTTACCACATCCCCAATCTATCATATGAAGACAAGGCCTTTGCCTTACGCGATTATTTTGATAACAAATATCACATTGATGTCGAACAAATTGTTGCCGATTTATTTAAACTACAAAAACAGGGAAACAACAAAGCACTTATCCTCTTTTTTCCCAAAAACTATGCACAACGACTAACATCTGAAAAAACTTACTTAGAAAAATAATCTTCAGCAATCTGAGTGGCTTGAGGGTCGCCGACATGAAACCATTTTCCATCATGAATGTAATATCCTAAACGCCCTTCTGCCTGCAAACGATCAAAAATATCAATCAACCAATAACGCCCCTCAGGCTCATTGTCAAATACTTTTGGATGACAAATCAGAACACCGCCATACAAATAAGGAGCTTGAGTTTCCTTATCTCGACGCCGAATAGGTTTTCCGTCAATAACAGAATAATCTCCGTTAGCAGAAACGCCATAAGCCAAAGACAGCGGTTGCAACATCAACATCATATCATATTTATCACTATCCCAAGCCCTTATCATTTCCTCAAGCAAGCATGAACCTTTTTCATCTGCCCACAGTGCATCACTGTTAATCACCAAAAACGGAGAACGTTTCATTTTGGGCAAGGCATGCTTAATACCGCCGCCTGTTTCTAAAGCTTCTTCTTCTTCCGAAAAGATAAAATTTAAATCTCTGCGCTCTGCCAAATGAGTACGTATCATCTCACCTTTATAACACAAATTAACAACACAATCTTTGATACCTGCTTGCTTTATATGATCAATATTATAGTCAATTAAGCATTTTCCGGCAACCTGAACCAACGGCTTTGGCTTATCATCTGTCAGATGTTGCATACGCTTGCCACGACCGGCCGCCAAAATAAAAGCCTGCGTTACTTGTTCCATTTTTCTAATTCCTCAATAAATTTAGCCAAAGCACGCCCACGATGCGAAATCTTGCTTTTCTCTTCATGGCTCATTTCGGCAAATGTTCTGCCATCGCCTTCATCAGGCACAAAAATCGGATCATAACCGAAACCGCCTTGTCCGTGCTTTTCTTTGCTCAATGATCCGTCCACACGCCCTTCAAAAATCTGACATGCCAAAGTTTGCGGATGAGCCAAAGCAATCACACAACTAAAATGGGCCTTGCGATTATTTGAATGTGTTGCTTCAACTTCATCCAGTAACTTAATGATTCCTTTGTCAAAATCCCTATCCGGAGCATAGCGCGCAGAATAAACGCCCGGTCGCCCTCCCAAAGCATCAACACACAAGCCGCTGTCATCTGCTAAACAATATTCACCGGACAGTTTAGCCAACGTAACAGCTTTGAGGCGAGAATTTTCCTCAAACGTCATCCCTGTTTCTTCAACATCTGGCAAATTTAAATCAACCGCAGAAACAACCTCTATATGATAAGGAGCAAGCAAATTGGTAATCTCATCAATTTTGCCTCGGTTATGAGACGCTATCACTAATTTTTTAATAGTCATTTTACACACCTAAAACTTCATGTTGCTTGGCTATTAATTGCTTAATCGCCCCTTTTGCCAAAGCTAATAATTGATTAAATTCATTTTCGGTAAACGGTTCGCCTTCTGCCGTTCCCTGAATTTCCACAATTTTGCCACTTTCCGTCATAATAAAATTCATATCCACCTGAGAGGTCGAATCTTCCTCATAATCAACATCCGCAACAGCTTCGCCATCACAAATATCACAAGACACGGCAGCCACAAACTCACGAATAGGATTTTCCGCCAGTTTCCCTTCTTGCAATAATTTTTGCACAGCCAAATAGAGTGCTACAAAACTTCCTGTAATAGAAGCCGTGCGTGTTCCACCATCTGCCTGCAATACATCACAATCAACCGTAAAGCAAAACTCCGGCATTTTGCTCAAATCAACGGCTGCCCGCAAAGACCGACCGATAAGGCGTTGAATTTCCTGTGAACGACCTGACGGCTTTTTTGTTTCACGCGGAATACGGGTTTGCGCCGCACGCGGCAACATCGCATATTCGGCAGTGATCCACCCTTTGTCTTGCCCCTTCAGCCAAGAAGGAACTTTATCTTCTACCGTTACGGTGCAAACCACATGGGTATTGCCGAATTTAACCAAACAAGAACCTTCGGCATAAGGATTAAAATGTGGAATAAATTCTATGTTTCTGATTTGATTATTAGCGCGTCCTGAATGTCTCATCTCGATTCTCCTTTACCCTAAAGATAAAAGCAGATAATTAACCAAGAGTAAAGAGCAAAATATTTTGCTTGATTTATACAATTTCTTCCGTATGATGAGTCCTGTAAACAGGTGTTCTGTTTATGGAGCTTCAAACCTCCTTGGCGAAAAGAACAACTCCTTTGTAATGAGGGAGCTGACAGAATATATTGAATATGTCAGGCTGTTCGCTAACAGGTTTGAACTCCCTCGCCTTTTTAAAGGCGAGTTTTTTGTTTTTTATTAACAAAAATCAGGAGTTCAACAAATGGCAAAATATATGAAAAGATTAACAAGAGAATTATGCGCCCAGTTACGCATTATCAGAGAACAAAACAATATTCCTCTCAGCAAAGTATTAAATGATTTAAATATGAAAGAACAAACCATGGAGCAAGTGGAGAAAAATTTTTCTGCCGGTATCAATATTTGTTATAAACTCATGGAATACTACGGATATGAAATAAAACTCACTCAAAAAACTTAATATAACCCTTTAAACTCAAAAAAACTTGTCTAACGAGCTTAATACGAAGAAACCTCTTTTACGCAGTGTACACTGTGAAATAAAAACAATCCTGTGAATTGTTTTTATGAGCCAAGCAATGAGACTTGCTTTTGTGAGCTAGCGTATGCGACGCGAAACAAAAGCTTTAGTCGGAATTGGTACATAAACTAAAAAAATTTCAAGTAGTAACCCATTATACGAGTTTTTTACAAAAAACTCGGAGAATGAGGCTAATAGTAGGAGTTTAGAGTGAGAAAAGCGCAGTGTACATAGAAGTACATGAGCATTTTCTCATCTCGCTAACGACGCACTAGTAGCCCATTATACGAGTTTTTACAAGTGACCGAGATGAAACAAATTATAATACTTCGACAAAGACCCGTTTTCAACCGTCCAACTAAAATCTTTGCTCATAGCATTTTTCTTCATTTGCTCAATTTGTGCCGGATTTGCGTAAAAAGTCAAAAGAACTTTTTCTAATGTCTCAGCGTAAGCATTTATGTTATTTTTAAGACGACTGGCAACAATATTGGTACCATAAACTCGCCGCTTATCCGTAAAGAAAACCTCGGTACGAAAACCGTCGACACCATCTTCAATAGTATCGACTAAACCTCCGGTTGACATAGCCACCGGAAGTGCACCCTTGGCCATTGCCTCCATTTGCGTTAACCCGCATGGCTCGAAACGACAGGGCATCAAATAAAAATCAGCCGCTAACTGAATAGCATAAGCAAACTCATCACAGTATCCACGGAATACAAACAAGCGTTTTGCTGCTGCCGGATTAATTTCCGCCAATTTATCCTTCAAATCTTTAAGAATTTGAAAATTATCATCACTTCCGGCCCCTCCCATAATAAAAATAGGAAGTTCTTCTGCAATTTTTGCTCCGGCATATTTAGTATAAATTTTAAGAAGAGCCTGAGCGGCAACATCATACCCTTTTTGCTCTACCATCCGAGAAGTTGCACAAAAAATCGGTGCTTTTTCAATATGTTTAACTGATTTCTCAATATTTTCAAATTTATAAATATCAACCAATGGAATAACTTTATCTTTATATAGCTTATCACTTGCTATTTTAGAAATCAGCTTAATAAATTCTTTTTTATTTTGTAATTTTTTATCAGGACACGTTTCATCAAAAACCTGAAACTTAAATCCGTCAAAATACTGATTAACAGCATCGATCTTGGCCGCATTCGGAGAAATAAGTTTCTTATCATACCCATTAACAATACCAAAAAAATTACGATGGTCTTTGCGCATTTTTAAGATATCACGAAAATCAAAACCGAAACCGAGTTCTTTAGAGACCTCTTCCATATAGTGCTTTGAAACCGTAACCACCCTGTCTGCTAAATGAAAATTGCTGGAGGCTTGATTATAACAATCATGAACAATTAAAACATTAGTCGTGCGCGGATTGCTGTTTTTAATAGCTTTGGCATTTTTGAAGACTAAAGCTGTCAAATTTTCATAAAGAGAATTTAAAATTTTGGAAGTATTATCATAATCCCATCCTTGATAACCGAGATGATGAGCAATATGAACAATCGGAATATGTTTCAAACGTTCTGCCAAAACGGTTGACATCCAACCGGCTTCTTCCTGCGCTGTCGGGAAATACTTCATCAAACCGGCTAAAGCTCCACTGTGCCAATCATTAGCCACAAGGATATTAGGCTCTTTAATTCCCTTAATTTTCAAGCTACAAATGTCACAAATCAGCACAAAAACCGCTTTAGAGAAAAAAGCAAATCTCTCCACTTCATTAACCCCAAACTCATTCATAACATAACAGCCATCCTGTGCTGATGGATTTTCTTTATGGAGATTGATTGAAAAAAAACGCTCATTATTAAGAAAGATATAATCCGTATTACCAAAATGACCGATATAAACACCCACCTTGTATTTAACCAATGCTTGATGATCACCAACAAAAGGAACTACAATATCTTTGATTTTTTGAACTTTAACATCTTTGTGCTCTGCTCCATGGTAAATATCATTTTCTAAAGAAGCAGACTTCTTTTTTGTGGTTCCGAGATACATCGGGGTTACAACAGTAAGACACTCTTCTTTCGCACAATAAGTTTGATTAAAAGCCTCCGGTAGTTCACTGGCAATCATTCCTAAACCGCCCCATTTCATAAAGCTCGCTGTTTCGGCAGAAATCATCCACCCATTGACTTTATCAATCGTCGGCCATATTTCTTTGCCCAAACATTGTTTTTTGGAATAATTTTGAATATCTAAAAGATTTTTGTTATTAACAACCGGATACGAAACAGTAAACTTCTTTTTATTAAAACCTTTCGGCATCATTTTTAACAGGGACTGCATTTCTGCAGAAAAAGAAGTCGTATCCATATCAATCCTCAACAATTAAAAAACATATTTTCTGAATAATAAGTGGCTTAAACTGAACGTAAATGCAAGAATAAATTTTTGAACTCTTGACTTGTCAAAATTAAATCACTAAATTTCCTTATATATACACGTTTTCAAAATAAATTTAAAGAGGAATCGACATGAAAAACGATAAAAAAAATCAGACCGAGAAAGAGATTAAAAATGAAGAGATTTCAACAGAGGAAATTTCCGCTGATTTTGAAAAAGAAAACAAAGAAGAACATCTTGATATTGCTCAAGAATTAGAAAAATTACAAGAAGAAAATGCTCATCTGAAAAATGAATTTTTGCGTGCATATGCTGACGCTGAGAATACTAAAAAGCGTTGTGCACAAGAGATTGAAAAAAACTCAAAATATGCCATTTCCTCCTTTGCTAAAGAACTCTTAGCTGTCGCCGATAATCTTCATCGCGCAATTACCTCCGTTTCCGATTCGCAAAAAACAGAATGTAAGAATTTACTTCAAGGTGTTGAAATGACAGAGGCTGAATTAACCAAAGTATTCAACAAATTCGGCATTCAAAAAATGGATATTATCGGCACGCATTTTGACCCGAATTATCATCAGGTTATTCAAGAAGTTGAAGACAAAACAAAACCGGCAGGAACAATTGTATCCGAATTACAAACAGGTTACATGATTAACGACCGCATTTTGCGAGAAGCCATGGTTGTTGTTTCTAAGGGCGGAAAATAAATCATCAAAAAAGCCTCTCTAAATGAGAGGCTTTTTTCGTTAAATCTGCATTTAATTATATAAACTTTTAGAATAATTTGATAAATGGCTATGCTACGCCGTAACTTTTTGACGTAAATTAAAACAAAAAAAATAAAATGGGATAAATGATGTTTATAGTAAGATTTTTAGAAGAAAAAAGCGCAGCGTACATAGAAGTACGTGAGCATTTTTTATTTTAAAAATCTGCACTAGAAACACATTTAGCACATTTTACTCTAAGAGACGAGATTTTTCCTCAGGCGACATCGCCTTATACACCTTCACCGCATTCTCCATAGCATTGGGTACCTTAAGAGAAACTCCCTTTTTGTAGTAGTTAAACGCCTTAATTAAATCGACATCAACTCCGATACCACGCGCATAAATCCACCCCAAAACATCAATCGCCTGTGAGTTGTTATCCGCTTCTCGCCGCGTTAATTCTTCCAATTCAATACTGGAAACATAACCATTTTGAACATTTTTTAAAACCTGCTGCCAACGTAACTCTGCAGCTTCTCGTTCAGCACTGAGACGTTGCCTTTCATTAACTAAATTGATATCTTCAAAATTTTTGAGATTCTGTTCATCAATTGCAACCGGCTTAGCAACATCTCCGGCAATAAAACCTTCATCAAAAATATTAGGGGCATGACGATTTTTAACAAACAAAGGCAAATAGCCGCGATTATCTGACCGAACCAAATCGCGATAAATCTCATCCAAACCGGCGGCCACCCCAAAATGAAGAGGTAAACTACACAGTAACAAAATTAAAACTAAAAATTTTGCCTTCAATTCAACCTCAATATTAACGTTTTTTTATCATCCATAATATAAACAAGTAAGATAAAGATAAAAAGTACATTTTAATGTTTATAAACACAATAATCGGAGAACCATGATGTCTCATATATATAATTCCATAACTGAAATGGTTGGGCACACTCCTTTGCTTCGGCTGCATAAATTAGAAAAACATTATGATACCCAAGCACATCTCCTTGCCAAATGTGATTTTTATAATCCTTTATTTTCTATAAAAGATCGCGTTGCTTTGCAAATGATTGAAGACATGGAAAAAAACGGCCAAATAACTCCGGAAACTTTATTGGTAGAAGCCACATCCGGCAACACTGGTATAGCCTTATCTGCCATTTGTGCGGCAAAAGGCTATAAATTAGTTATTATCATGCCTGAAAATATGTCAAACGAGCGCATTACTTTAATTAAACATTTTGGAGCGGAAATTATTTTAACACCGGCGTCAGACGGGATGAAGGGCGCAATTGCTAAAGCCGATATGTTAGCAGAACGAAATCCGCATGTAATTCTGACCAAACAATTTACCAATCCGTCGAATGTTAAAGCCCACCAATTAACAACCGGTATGGAAATTATGGAAGCCACCGGCGGCAATGTTGATTGTCTGGTCAGTGCGGTCGGCACCGGTGGCACCATTACCGGTATTGCCTCCACGCTCAAAAGCTGTAACCCTGACTTATATGTTGTAGCCGTTGAACCTAAAGAAAGTGCGGTTTTAAGCGGAAAACCGGCGGGCGCACATCACATTCCGGGAATTGGCGCAGGTTTTGTTCCTCCGCTCTATCAGGCAGATTTAGTCAATGAGGTTTTGCCGGTTGCTTCAGATGATGCGGTTGAAATGGCAAAAACAGTTGCCGCGCTTGAAGGTCTACCCATCGGGCTGTCTTCCGGTGCAGCGTTGTGTGCTGCAACTAAATTATGCCTAAGACCGGAAATGCAGAACAAAAACATTGTAGTTATCTTAGCCTCAGCTGTAGAACGCTACCTCTCTCTTGGGTATTTTGATTAAAGCACTTGCCAAAAGCCGGAAAATTTTATACAGTACCAACATAATTTAAATAATCCGAAACGGAGAAAAGATGAAGCCTAATACAATCCTTGGTCGCTATTTGATGAAGCAGATTACCCTTACTTTTTTAGGTGTTATTATCATGGCACTTGGAATTATTTTTGTATTTGAGATGATTGAACTATTGCGTCGGGCGGCTTCCGTACCGCAAATAACCTTTTGGTTTTTGTTAAAAATGGCTTTTACCAAACTCCCTGAAGCGGTTAACCTGATTTTTCCGTTTGTCGTGATGATAGCCGCCATGATCACCTTTTGGAAAATCTGTAAAAACAGCGAATTTGTTATTATTCTTGCAGCCGGAACTTCAATTTGGGAATTTTTAGCTCCGGTTTTATTGGCAACTTTTTTGATTGGGGTTATTAACATTACGATGATTAACCCTATTTCTTCTAAGATGTACGAGCAGTATGAACGATTAAACGTCAAATTTAAAATGCAAGATATGAATACGGTTTTATACACGGATAAAGGCTTATGGACAAGAGAAAGCCTTGAATCCGGTAACATTATGATCATTCAGGCTAAATTTGTTAATCAGGAAAAATCTGATTTACTATTGCGAAGTGTCAGTGTTTTAGAGCTCGATAAGCACTCACGGATTATCAAATCAACTGAAGCATTTGCCGCATTACTTAATGATAAGCATGAACTCAACTTAAAAGACGTCCGTATTTTTACCACAGGCAAAACAGTACAAAAGGTTAATAACATAACTTATCATACCGAATTAACGCCCAAACGCATCAAGGAAACATTTATCACGCCGGAAGCCATCTCTTTTTGGAATCTCCCTGGAACAATTAAGTTTTATGAACGCTCCGGTTTTGCAGTTCTCAAACACCATATGCATTACTTATCCTTGCTGGCCTCTCCGTTTTTGTTAATGTCCATGGTTTTGATTGCGGCTGTTTTTGCTTTGCGCCCTAATCAACGTCGCGGGGGAATTTTATACTTAGTTGTCAGTGGTATTATTACCGGATTTGTGGTTTATTTTATGACACAAATTATCTATGCTTTCGGCTTAAACGGATACTTACCTGAGATAATGGCTGTTTGGACACCGATTATTATTACGTCATGCTTAAGCATTACCATTTTATTACAAATGCAAGACGGCTAAAAATGACTCATCGATGACTTAACTTTGTCATCAGTGGCTAAATTCACAATATGCTTTTTTTTACTCAGAAAATAATATGTCGCCTCATAAGCACCGCCCCATTCACGGGCAACATAAACGACAGCGCAGTCACAACATTCGGCTAGATAGCGATTACGCGCCGAAAAGGCAAATTTTTTCGGTGAGGCTTCGATAATCGGCGGATAATCAAACATATCAAAACAATCAGGAATTTTTTCATCATTCAATTCTCTGACATAGGCGGCAACAAATTGTATGCGAATAAAAGGAAAGTCTTGCTTAAGTTCTCTCAAAACCTGCAAAGCGTATTTATCAAAATTGCCTTTATATCCGAGCATAAATAAATCAAAATGCTCTTGTTCAATAAGATGACGAAGTGTTTTTTCCAAAAGAGGTTTAACACTTGCCGGCGTATCGCGATGCCCGAAAAAAGTACAACTCTTGCCCATGATGAACTTCCAGAATAAAAAAAAGACCACTTGAGCAATCAGGTGGTCGGGAAGTTCAAAAATCATATCATTGGAAATGACTCTTTTAGCCTTTAGGATAATCTTGGACATACGCTAAAAGCTCCCCGACCATAAGTCAGGGTATACATAAGCTTTGCCGCACCTTATTTGAAGTACGGCAAAACCCCAGCGCACACTACGCTGCCAATGATATAGGCTTTTGAAAACCTCGCACCTGAGTGCTAAACGACGGCCCCTTGACCATCGCCTGCATAAGAGTATAAAATAAAATTCTTAAAAAGCAACTAAAACCTAAAGAACTCTGCTTAATTCCTCCGGACAAAAACGCGGACCGCGCACCGCTCGAATACCATAATCATTGAGTTTGGCAAACGTCATAAAATCTTTATCATATTGTTTGAGGCACTTAATTTTCATCACCTTATTGATTTTGATGTTGCTGTCTTCGTAGTCATAAGGAATATCCGCTTCCGTCACCTCGCATTTATACAGCACCGCCGAATATGGCGCACCCACATACATATAAGCAATATCGCCTTTTTTAATATCGCTCGATTGCTTCCAGATAATCTCTTTATGTTTCTTAAAAGCCCCGACAATGTCAAAATACTTCGGATTAGCCGGCACCAACCACTCACTCACCTGCCCTTTGCGCCGTGCCGATTTACCGAGTGTAAAGGCATGGCTTTCATCAATTAATGATAAAATCACATCGTCATCAAGAGTATCATCAAGAACAACTGTAATCCATGTTTTTTTGTTCATATGATACGCCGGATAAAAGCCTTTTTGCTTCAGTAATGTTTGAATTTTTGCCTCATCAAGCTTGATATTGATGATTTCTGTTTCACCGCTTTGTTTTTTATCCAGCTTATTTTTATCATGCGGCATCAGTAAAGCATACCACTTGTCGTTATCCGGATTCTTAAACACCCCGTAACCGGCATATTTCTCCCACGGAAAAACGGGCTTATCCCCATAACGAGCTAAAATCTGTTGCGCCAAACGATTAGATTGCGGACACATAAAATATGTCTCACAGCCACAACGAGCCTTAATATCTTCCAAAACTTTTTTGTACGCCGCACGAACCTGCCCTGCATACCCGACAGCCATACTTTCCACCCTTAAAGGCAAATACAGCTCATCACTGTCAACCTCATACACCTCGCCGGAAACCTGCCCGTTACAATCAATCCGAACAACCGCCTTAAAGGCATCATCCATAAAAAGCGTCGTATAGACAAAGCCTTGTGCAGACTTCTTAAATCCGTACGCTTTTAATTTTGCCTCATCAATCACCGAGCGCTTAAATATTTCTGATTCTATTGTCATGGC
>JAFUXF010000001.1 GCA_017477185.1 Alphaproteobacteria bacterium
AGGATCAAACTCTCATATTCGATTCAATCCTGTCTGTCATTACTCATAAAGAATTTTCTTGGTTCCTTAAAAATACACAGACTGCTTTTTCTTTTTTTTCTTTCGCGTTCTACCGCTGTCTGCGTATCCTTTTTCTTTTTCTTATCTACTATGTCTTATAACTTTACCTACAGTTTGTTGAACAACTTATAATCAACTCGCTGTCGGTGATGTGCTTTATATTTCATGATTCAGATATTGTCAACAAGAATCTGTAAAAAATTTCATTTTTTTTTACTTTTTGTTTTAGCTATTGTTTTATATAGTAAATTTCCGGTTTAAAAAAATTTTAACCATCTATGACTTAGACTACAGGGTAATTGTGTTTTGTGAGTTTTTAAAAGGCATTTTTTATGTTATTTTTCAAAAGATTAGTTTGTTTTTTATGTTTATTGACGGTTGCTTGTACGAGTGAACGACTCCCTTTAACCGGAACAGATGGCTCGGCAATTCCGCCGGCTTTTGCCAGTTTTGGGGGGATTCCGATTCCTGAGCCATCTTATATCAACTTAGAAGAGACTCGGGCTTTAGGTTATGGAGAGAATTGGACCGGCACACTTGTTTTTACGACTCCGTTTCCGGCACATGAGGTCTTTGACTTTTATATTTCTGAGATGCCCAAGCAAGGTTGGTCTGATGTTGCTACCGTTCGAGCAAGAATTAGTCACATGACATATATAAAAGATAAAAAGGCCATTCAAATTCTTATTGAAAAGAACAGTGATGTCGAGTCTTATGTAACAGTTACCTCAATTCCAAATAACACCGGTATTTCAGCAATTCAATAGGAGATTCATTATGGCTCTAAAAAAGAAATATTTTGATTTTTTCACGATGGGCGGTTCTCAGCGTTGGGAAGATGTTTTCTTTTATCAGAAGTGGCGGATTCAGCGCAATTACAAAACTAAGGAGTATCGTCTTCTTGATAACTGGGATATCCGGAGAGCAACAGGGTCTTTTGATGACTGCTATAAGAAATTTCTTAAAATGATTGAAGTTTATCAGCTTTCACGGCAACGCGGACACATGGTGGTGATGCTGCACGGGTTGGGACAAGATAAAAATATTTTCAAACCTTTGTGGCGTGAGGTTATCCACTATGGTTTCATGGCTGCGGCTTTGAATTATCCCTCTACCTATAAAAAAGTCGATTCCCATGTGCGGCAATTAGATTTCTTTTTGAATCATTTGGAGGATGTCAGTGAAATTTCTTTCATTACATACGGTTGTGGTGCTTTAATCCTAAGAAAACTCTTATATTTTGATGCCGCATGGAAGCACAAAATAAAGGTCAGAAAAATTATTGAGATTAATCCACCGAGCAAAGGCAGTAATTTTTGGGAACGGATCGGAAAATTTAAGAGCGGGCAAAAGTTGTTTGGTCCGATTTTGCATGATTTGACACCGGAAGGAGCAAAAAAGATTCCGGAGTATGCCAAGGGGTATAAGGTCGGAATTATTCATTGTGATACAATTGTGGCGCAAATATGCAGCTATTTGCCTGATATATTCAAAAAATATCTGCCTTTTTATGAAAAATACGGACATGATAATATTAAGGATATTTTAGCGATTAAAACGCCTTGTTTTCGCGTCTTACAAGCACCTGATATTGCATCAAAATGTATCAAATATTTAAAAAGCGGCGAATTTTAAGTTTTGATTTTATTAGATCGTTTTGTTGAAATATGACTTATTTTTAATTTGGTTCTTTTAATATTGGATGGAGCACGACGACCTAACGGTTGCTTGCTCACTTCGTTGCTCATGGTCAAGCTCGGTAATGACGAGAGATGGGGTAATACTTGTTGTCATCACTCGGTTTGCTTTTGCAAACCATCCCGCGATCTTCCTTGTTTTTTTTCTAATTAGAAGATCCCTTGACGTTTTCTCACGAAAACGAGGGATGACTTTATTATAGAAAAGAAAACGAAATTATAGGAAAGAAAACGAAATTATAGGAAAGAAAACGAAATTATAGGAAAGAAAACGAAATTATAGGAAAGAAAACGAAAAATAATAAGAAAAGATTCCACCGATAAAAAAATCAAAAAACTGTAACACTTCTTTTAGAAATTTTGTGCTACAATACAATTAGCGCTAAAAATTTTTATGAGGAAAAATGAAGGACTTTTGGGTAAATATCATTATTGTCGGAGTGGCACTATTTCTCTATCACTTTGATATTCTAGCGATATTTTCCTCCAAGTATTTGGGATGGGGAATCGGAGTCGTCATTTTTCTGCTGTTTCTGGCAGCCTTAAAGATTTTGGGAAATCCCTTTGCCAAGGACAACGATGATGACTAAAGACGTGACTAAAGCTATTCTGGACTTTCTTAATCTGCTCAAAGTAGATTATTTTAGCATTTTAGATTCTTTTAAACTACCCCGACAGCTTATGTTGTCCCCTGCTCTGATTATTCAGAAGGGACTTTTCGCCTTTATCTTAAGTACTTTTATGGTCACGTCAGCGAGCAATGCTTGGGCTGTTATTCAGAATACGACTGTCAAAAGGGATGTTTATACTTTTGCTGATAAGTACGGTATACAGCAAAACACCGGAAAATCAGCATCTCAAGCAGCAAAAGATTTTGAAGATAAACTTGATAGTATCAAAATGGACTATTTTAAAAAATCAATGAATATTATGCAGCAATGTTCTGAGATTTGGTTAAAAAATTTAGCAAAAACATTAGGTGATAGAGGAAAAAGCACCATTAATCATGGAACAGAAGCAGTTAAAGCTTTCTTTAATGGTGATTTAGAGACATGGAAAGCAGAAGGAAAAGCATCTTTTGATAATGCTAAATCAGGTGTAAAGACTTATCTTACGGATGGTGTTTTATCTGCATTAGAAACGCATTTACGAAGTGTTGCTCTTTTTGCGTCCAAGCTCGCAGTTCCGAAGTGTATGTATTCTTATGAATCGGAGCTTAATAATGTTGAAAGTATGTGTCAAGCATTAGGAAATGCAAATGAAGACCCCAAGATACGCGCTCTAATTGAAGAATTAAGACCAATTGCAAAAGAAACTCAAAACAATGCCGATTCTTTTTGCCTTCTGAAAGGAAATAATGGTGAGATTTTTGAACATTGTGTTGAAGACAGTAAGGGTAAGCCTGTTTGCACAAAATTTGTAATTGATTTTGGAGAAGGAACCATTACATCTCTTGATGGTAATACTATTGGATGTCAGCCTTTACCTTTTAAGGTTTATGAGGCACGTTCTTGTTTGTTCTGTCCAATGTTTACTGTTATCTTTAATGCTATACAAGCATCAGCGTCTAAGGCTTATAGCACTTTAGCTAAACCTTTATCGACTATCTTGTTAATTGGTTTGGCCATTTGGATTGCATTGATGGTCTTAAGCAATGTCAGTGCTTTGACCAAGCAAGATGCCCCGAAATTTTTAACAGATTTGTTCAAAAATTCATTTAAGGTTGTGATTGCATTTATTTTGTTGCGCTACTCTTCAATCGTTTATGACGTCATTATTGGCCCATTACTTAAAGCAGGTTTTGAGTTTGGCGGTAGTTTCTTAGACCATTCCTCTGATTTAATGAAAAATTGTGAAATTAAATCTTCTGCTTTAGGAGGTGGAGGTGTTCTTCCTAATTATATTTATACACATTTACTCTGCTTTATTGAGGCCGTTCAAAACGAACTTGGTGTTACGCAAGCAATTGGCTCTTCTTTAATGTGTATTGCTCGACATAAAGGAGCTGGAGACATCACTGTTTTGGCATTAAAACAAATGTTACCTGATTTTAGTATGCTATTCCAAGGGTTTTTGATTTGGGGTATATCATTTATTATCTCTGTTGCCTTCGGATTCTATTTAATTGATGCGACGATTCAGCTCGGAATTTTTGGTATTCTCTTACCATTCTTGTTGATGTGTTATCCGTTTAAGATTACCAGTGGTTATTTTAACACCGGTGTCGGGGTCTTTATGAATAGTTGGTTTATCTTTGTCTTTATGGGCTTGGTCACAAACATCACGCTTGCATTGATTGGTCAGGGAGCAACCGGTGGTAAGGGCGACATGTATAGTATTGAAACAGCTATCAATGGTAATGATATTCAAACTTTGACTAACTTACTTGAGATTGGTTTTGCCGGATTTGTCGTCTTATTAGCTTGTTGTGTTTTTGCAATTAAACTCATGCAAAAAGTTCAGGAATTGGCCGGAAAATTCAGCGGCGGCGGCCTCAACCTCGGTATTGGTGCCAAAGTTGGCGGTTTAGCGGCCAGCGGTGTTACCAATTCAGCGAAATGGGCTAAGGACAAAACCGTCGGCATGGCTAAAGGTGCTGCCAATGCTCGTATTTTTGGTAAAGATGGCGAAGAAAAAAGTATGGCTGATTATGGACGTGCTGCCAGAAGCAAGGTTGGTCGCGGTGTCGGTAAGGCTATTCAATGGGCTCCGAAAAAAATTGGTAAATTTTTCGGGGTCTTAGGGCGCGGACGTGGGCGTCGGGATCCTTCTGAATAAGTGAGACAGGCTATGCGGACTTTGGGCGACATATTCGGGAAAAGTAGATTTCCTCTTACCCTACCCCTCCTAACCTCCCCTCAAACAGGGGAGGAACAAGAGGGTGTTTCCCCTCAAACAAGGGAGGGACAAATGGGGGTTGCCCCTCAAACAGGGGAGGGACAAATGGGGGTTGCCCCTCAAACAGGGGAGGGACAAATGGGGGTTGCCCCTCAAACAGGGGAGGGACAAATGGGGGTTGCCCCTCAAACAGGGGAGGAACAAGTGGGTGTTGCCCCTCAAACAGGGGAGGAACAAATGGGTGTTATTCCGGACTTGATCCGGAATCCAATATTAAAGGAATCTGATTCTATGAATATTGGACTCCGGCTCGGAGGCCGGAGTGACGGTAAGGCGGATATATGTAAAACCAAGTCCGACATAACGGAGAAGAAGAAAGTGTCCGGCATGACCAGTCGATGCTTATCTGTCTTAAAAATCTTTCTGATGTGCCTTATACTTGCTTTTACACTTACGGCTTGCAGCCAAGATGATACCCAACAGACCAGTGAGCAAGCTCCTATTCAGGGTTATGACTCTGCTTCTCTTGCTAAAGAGCATTCTGAGTGTTGGCAAGCTGACATTATCAATCCGCTTTATGACTTGATGGGAGAAGCGGCCCTAAAAAATTATAAACATCTGACAGGCGGCGCATTGTCTTTAATGATGGTCA
This sequence comes from Alphaproteobacteria bacterium, assembly GCA_017477185.1. GTDB lineage: Bacteria > Pseudomonadota > Alphaproteobacteria > RF32 > CAG-239 > Scatocola. Next base: position 5,248 of record JAFUXF010000001.1, read on the forward strand.
TTTTTGCTGTCTGGATGTCTTTCCGATTATTGAAACAGGTCGGCTCATTCAAAGAAGAAACTATGGGTGAAGTATGGACCGAAATTGCAAGAATGTTCTTTCTGTGTTTTGTTTGCGGCTTAATTGCTTCTCAAGCAGATTTGCTCATTATGGTTTTAGGAGAGGTTATTTTTCCGATTTATAATGCTTTTCTGGAATTTGCCAGCAAATTAATGGCAACTGCAACCGGCGATGTGGCAACGACCAAAAGCGTAACTTTATTTAATACTTCTTATAATGTTGGTTCAGTTAATGTTTGTAAACCAGAGATAATAGGTAATGTAACATCTTCTGATTTGCGTTTTCCGGATGGACCAAAGCAGATGATGAACTGCATGGTATGTGCCTTAAGTGACAATCTGAATTTTGGCATGAAACTCTCTTTTCAGATGTTACAAACTGCCAGTTTTACCTCTTGGTTGGTTGGTATATTGGTTTTACTTTGTTTCTTGTTTGTTAAGATTGGTTTTGCCTTTTATTTAATTGATACACTTTTCCGGTTTACGGTTATGGTGGTTATTTTACCATTGATGATTATGGCATATCCGTTTCCTAAATCACGCGGACTACTTGGAAAAGGTGTGGCAAATATGCTTAACTCCGCCGCCTTTATGATGTTTTTTGCCATTATTATTACCATTTGTATTCAGGCCATGAGTTTGACACTCAAAACATTTGAAAAAGTTATGGTCGGTGAAGAGGCCTTTAGAGATTTCAGTGTTCCGTTCGTTTGTATTATGATGATTGGCTTTTTGGTTATTTCAAGTGTTAAAATTGCCGGTAAATTGTGTGATAGTTTTGTTGGTGGTAAATCTAACTCCGAGTTCCAAAAAGATGCTAAGGCTCTGATTGTCGGGTCTATTAAGTTCGTCGCTTCCGGCGGGCTAAAACTGCTTAGCATGTTTGTTCCTAACAGCGTTCGGGCAACCTTTAATAACGCGACCGAAAAATTTATGAATCTGGGACGTAAAGTCGGCGGTAAAGCAGATAAAATGAAGGAGGGTTTGTAATGAAAAACATATTGAACATAACCTTCCGAGAGATATTTTCTCATATTCTACCCCTCCTAACCTCCCCTCAAACAGGGGAGGGACAAATGGGTGTTGCCCCTCAAACAAAAGCGGGACAAATGGGTGTTGCCCCTCAAACAGGGGAGGAACAAATGGGTGTCATTCCGGACTTGATCCGGAATCCAATATTAAAGGAATCTGATTCCATGAATATTGGACTCCGGCTCGGAGACCGGAGTGACGGTGTAGAGAGCGGACTTCAGATCGAAGGTCGGAGTGACGGGAATCAAAAGTCCGGCGTAATCCTAAAAAAAGGAATCGTTGCATTTTGCTTTGCCTTGTTATTTGTTTTTGGCTTTGGAGTTAACGAGGCGGGAGCTGGAAATTATAATTGTCGAAATTTTGGAGTAACAACAGATTTATCAGCTAAAGTGAAAATTCTAGGTGATGAGGATGCTGATTATAAAAAATTAAAAGAAGATTATACAAAAACAGTTCAAAAATTAAAAACGCTATGTGAAAAGGCTAATGATGACTTTTCTTGGGGAAGTGATTATTGGTACATGATAAAAACTTCTGAAATTTTAGATAAAATGAAAGAACTAGGTATTTATGACCAGTACGAAAAAGAGCTAAAAAATTTAGAAAAATACACCCAACAGTTAAAAGAAGACCATAAAGTAGATGATAATATTGCTTGTGGAGAAGATAAGCCTAATGGTTGTAATACTGCCGCTGGAGAAAAATGTTGGCAGTGTATATCTCATGCCGGCGGATTAGAACAAGATAATATGAGTCTTAAACAATTTCATTGTGCAGTTGAAAATCCTTGTGGCATATTTGACCGTGCAATTGCAGCGAATAATAGTGGTGGACAAGGAACAAATTTGACGACTCAAGCAAGCATGTTAAATAGTACAATTGATACCAATGCAAACGGGGAAACAGTAATGGGGTATTATGGCCTTGCTCTTGATAATAAAGGTCTTAATGATATCTGGAATCCCAAAGAAGAAACTGATGAACTCACCAACAAAGAATGTGATATTGAAGGGCAGAAAAAAGCTTATCTCGGGACTTGTTATTCTTGTACGATTGTTGCCAACCTTATCCGTGTTTTCATGAATGCCGCGGCAAAAACTGCCCCACTCACGCAAGAAGCCGGTGTGCGAATCCTTGTCATTGGCATGGTTATATGGTTTGCTTTTTTTGTTTTGCACAGAATATCTTCTTTTGTCAGTATTGAGCCGATGAAAATGTTGCAAGAGCTTTTCTCTTTCCTCTTTAAATGTTTGTTGGTTTACACCGTTATTACGTCCGGTCTTCTCAACATTATCAATATGATGGTTAATCCGCTTTTAACGGCCGGTGCGGATTATGGTATGACGATGATAGATACGGTCTCGGATGTTAAACTCGATTACACCTCGGTTGACCAAAAGCAGTATAAAATCGGCTCCGGCGAATTGATTAATCAAAAAGTTTTTGATAAAATTATGGGAATCAGTAAAAAAGCCGATGCCGCGATGTCTATCAACTTTGTGATAGGTAATGCAATTATGTGCCATTCTCGTCATGCCGGTGCCATTGTTATTGCAAAAAAACTCACAGACACAGCCAATCTTCCTCCATTTCATTTTCCTGATTTTTGGTTATGGATTTGCGGAGCTCTTATTTGGTTCTTTGCTTTTATGGTCACAATGGGAATCAACTTTTATCTGCTTGATCTGAGCTTCAAAATCGGATTTGCATTATTGGCTTTACCGATTACACTCGGATTGTATCCATTTAACAAATTTAAGGGTAAGTTTGTAGAATGTCTCAAAATTATTGTTAATGCCGCCGGAACTTTCATGTTTCTGGGGATTACTGCCGCCATGAGTATTGTCCTTATCAGTTCTGCGTTAGGAGGGACGGAGCAATTGTTTGAGGCAATTAAGGCTGATAATAAAGAATACATTTCACAAAAATTTGCTGTTACAGGATCATCATTTTTATTGATTTTATTTGCGTTTCTCTACTCACATAAGCTGATTTCAGAAACAATCAGTCATCTGGTCGATAGGTTCTTTGGCTCTGTAACCAGTGGTATGAATGTGATGAACGAAAAAACCACGCAAAAGATAAATTTTGCAAAACAAAAGACTTTAGAGGCTGCAAGTTTTGTTTTAACTCCGGTTGGCGGAGCGGCTGTCGGTGCGGTGAAAAAAGCTGCCGGCACTGTAGCAAAAAGGGCTGCAAGAACCGTTGTAAAGGGAGCAATGCGTTTTGGGCGTGCTGCAGGACGACGCGGTGCAAAAAGCAGTAGCCATGAAAGTTAGAAAAAACAGGTGAAACCATGACGAAGATGATAAACATATTTAGTAAATTTCTAAAAGGCTGCATTATCAGCTTGCTTGCCTGTTTGTTATTGATTAGCGGAGCTAAGGCTGAAGGGGAATGTACCGTTGGCACCTCATCTACCTCAGGAACAAAATCTGCCTCAGCTTATGCAGCAAGCTCACAAAGCGGATGCTTATCTTCAATGCCGGTAGATGTTGATTCGGATACAACTATTACATCTCTTCCCGGAACCAGAAATGGTCCGAATGGTAATTTTCACTGTGGTATGGATGTCCAAACTGCAAAGTGTTCGAACCCTAAATATAATGCAGTGTATGTTCCTGCTGATGGTAAAGTTCATAGTGTTGTTTGGAATTGTGCAGATGGTCTAGGAGAAGGTGCCGGAAATTATGTTGTTTTTGAACATCCATTAAATTCTAATAATGTTAATTATTCTGAAAGAAAGAGCGGTTCTTGCACACATTATTATACATGGTTTATGCATTTAAGCGACTCTTCTCCAACAGTTAGTGTCGGGCAATCTTATAAAAAAGGAACAGCTTTTGCACATGTTGGGGGAACCAGATGTATGGGTGGGACATTCTATCATGATCAGTGTAAACAACCTAATGGAAAAGGTTATGCTATCCATATGCATTATGAAGTTAGGATGTGTCAACCTAAAGGTAAAACCATGAATCCGTTGTGTCCGGATAACCAATCTTTATGTGACGGAACGGAAGGTGTTCCTGTCTCGGATACGCCCAATTTCAGTGAAACTCCTGTGAATCCTTATCTATCAGAAATAAAGGATTGCGCAAAAGAATTTGGAAACGAGCAGAGTAAAGCCTGTGCCCAAGCAAATGCTAATTTGGAAAAGCAAAAGAAAGATTGTTCTAAAGTTACGAATAATAGCCAAAATACGTCGTCAGATTCTTTGAAAAGCTGTCGAAAGAAATGTGATGAGAAATATCCTCCATATAATCTTGTTGTTGCCGAGACAGAAAAAAATACTAAATGTCGACAAGATTGTGATGCTCAATATGAAGCTGCGTTGAAGACATATAATGTTGATAAGGGTAATGTTTGGAATAATTCTTCATGTTTAGCTTACAATAAAGGTCTTGATGCACAGAAAAAAGATTGCTCAACGCTTATGTCCGAGAGTGAAAAAGAATGCGAGGAAAGAAATAAAGCTATTAGAAATGGGACAACTTATTGTAAACAAACAAAAGCTGGTGAAGGAAAGGCTGATCAAGCCGGTTCTTGTATGATTGGAAGTATTGGTGTCGGTAGTCATTGTAATGATGGTGGAACTTGCTCTTTAACAGGAGGAACCTGTAAAGTTGGTAACCCTCGCCGCACTATTTCCAGCGCAGAAGGGCAACGCATACAAGCGGCTATTGATAAAGCTGCAGCGTCTTCAGGATTCTCACCTACGCTTATAGCTGCAATTATTAATCACGAGTCTGCTTTTGATCAGTATGCTAAAGCGGAAGGATCCACAGCAAAGGGATTAGGACAAATTCTTGATGGAACTTGGAAAGATGCTGGTTGTACAGGTAATCCTTACAATATTGATGATAATGTTGCATGTATAGCAAAAGTATTAACAGGTAAGAAAAAAGCATTACAAAATTTGAAAATTCCTAATATTGATGAGTCCAAAATTTTAGGTGCTTATTTCCAAGGACAAGGAACAGTCCAAAACGCTTATAAAAGTGGCGGTGAAAATTGGATAAATTATATGAATCCTGCAAATCAATATAATCCTTCTGCAGGTTCTTATATAAAAGATATAACATGTTTAAAAGATAAAGTGGCGGGAGCAAATGGCTGTGCTTCCAGTGGTGGACAGGTTTGTGAAGATTTCAGATTTGATGCTTATGGTGTCGCGGCCGCTTATGGCGCAAACGGCGGCGGCGTTGACTGGAGTAGTGAGCATCAGTGTAATATTGCTGAAAATTACAGCAGTATTCAGGGGTGTTTGTTCTGTAATTTATTCCGTGTTGTCTTTAATACGGCATCAATTGCGGCTCGAGAATGTCATAATCTCTTTTCCGGAAGTTTGGTCACTTTATTGGCGATTGGTTTGGCAATTGCAATTGCCATGATTGTCTTACGATATGTCTCTTCATGGAAAGTGGTTGAGCCGGCACTCTTAATTAACGAATTATTGCAAAAAATATTTATTGTCGCTTTCATCATTGTTCTTTTGAAACTTGATGTTACCGAATTCTTTAATATGTTTATCACGCCGGTATTTACCGCCGGATTTAAAATGGCCTCGCTCATTATCAGTGATACAACAACGTGCGATATCTCTGTTACCGGTACGGTTAATGGAATCGGTTTGCCGCAAGAAATGGGAAACAGTATGCTGTGCGCTATCTACAGTATTCAATCTCGCTTAGAAAAGATGATGGCATTAGGTTCTAACTCTATTTGTATTGCGGTTTGGATTCGTTCTTACTGGCATATTCCTATTTTCCCGCATATGGGGTACTTGTTAACCGGTATTTTCCTTTGGATTATTGCCGTGGTCTTTATGATTGCTTATCCGTTCCTGCTGATTGATTCGGTTTTGCAATTTGGTATTGCCTCCAGTTTGTTCCCTGTTGCTCTTGCCTCTTCGGCGTTTAAGATAACCTCAAAATATCTTAACATCTGGAAAATCGTTAATATTTTTGCCGGAGCAATGTTTAACTTTATTTTCTTAACAACGGTGCTGTTTATTCTCTTAAAAGGTATGGATACACAGGCGATTAAGCCAATCATTGAAAGAGCTTATGGTAGTGCCGGAACAAGTGGATTCTTTAATTTAGAAGTTTTGGCTTGGTTTATGAAGGATTTTGTCTTGCTTATTTTCTTCCTTTTCCTCGGTAAAGCTGTTTTAGAAGATATCCCTGATTTTGCCAATGATTATGCTAAATCCCTATCTCTGGGTGAAAGCGGTGGCGGCGTTAACTTGGGAATCGGACGCAAAGTCGGTGGTACAGCTGCCGCGGCAGCAACCAATATCGGAAAAGCAACTGTCGGCGAAGCGGCAAAACGCTCTTGGGAAGGGACAAAAGCTGTTGCCCGTGGAGGTACAAATTTTGTTGTCAGCGGTGTTCGCTCGGCAAGACATAACTGGATTGTCGGTCGTACACAAAAGAAGATGCAAGCTGCGCAGGCTGCTGCCGCTGCTCGTGGAGAAGAATTTAATCCGGAAACCTTCGTTGCCAGTGGTCATACCTTCTGGGGAAGGAAAACGCAACGTCGCCTGATTCAAAATCCTGATGGAACTGTTGCATTGCAAAGTACTAAAAAATCTTGGTTGCGTGGACGAACCGTAACCACTGTCGAAGATGAAAATGTTTCTATTCGCACGAAAGAATATAAAGACGGTACAAAGAAAGATACCATAAACCTAAAGAATCCTTATATGCGCCGTTTGATTAAAAGTAACGGGACGCGCAATCAATTAGCGATGAATGACATTTTGCAAAATTCTAATCTGCCGCCGGAAGTTGTTAAAAAAGCTATTCTGAACCAGATGATGAAAGAACGTTTCTCCGGTATGGGCACAAAATTCAGTTGGAGAGCCGGTTGGCCACCGTTGATTGTCTCGCAGGAAGGCTCTTTAGACGGAGGACGCTATCGTGATGAACAAATCAAGTCTTTCATAGATAAAAACGGTCATGAAGTCTTTGAAATCAAAAGGACAGACCGCGCCGGTGTTACCAGTGTTTACAAATGGACAAAGGGTGAAACTCGCGATTTAATCGAATATGAACGTATTCAAAAAAATGGCAAGTCAACCAAATGGTCTTCTGACGGATTGCTACAGAAGAAGGAAAAAGGCGAATATAATCTTAATAAAGATGGCACATTCAAAACAGATATTAATACGACAATTAACGGCGTAGCAATGCAAGGACTACAAACTTCTGCTGATGGAAAATTACTTGATAAGAATGGAAATGCTGTCGGACAGATTATGAAGAACGGTGCTATTGTAGATTTAAAGCCAGAAATTATTGGAACTATTGAAGAACGAGGTTGGGGTATGTATGGCAACGTTATGATTAACGGCGCTAAACTTGATGAATTTATGATGAAAAGCGAAGATCCCACCGGTATTTATGACAATAAAGATGGTAAACTTATCGGACATGTTCAAGATAATGGCAATATCGTTGATGCTAATAATCAGGTTGTCGGAACAGCTGAAAAGAACCATTTGTATTCTGGTAATTCTACGTTGAGAATTAATGGGGCTGAAGTTTCAGATTGGCAACAAAAAGACGGACTAATTTATGACAAAGATAATAATATTATCGGACAGATTTTGGAAAATGGAAATATCGCCAAAGTAACCGGACAAATCCAAAAGTCTGATTTGGTTTATGATGCTCAAGGTCAAGTCTTAGGTAAGCGAACTATTCAAGATACGGTTATTGATGCCGATGGCAATATTACAGCTGTTATCAATGGTGATGGTGCAATATTGGGATATAATAATCAAGTTGTCGGTATTCTTTCTGAAAACGAACAAAATTCTTTTGAAAACCTTTATAAACGTTCTTCTGTCGAATTTTCACACTCTCGAGCTTACAAAGGTGTTCAAATCTTTGATGATGACGGGCGTCGTGTCCATGGTATGGAAGAGGAAGAATTGCTGTTCGGAGATGAGGATATTGCTCTTTATCAACAGCAGATGAAACGTTATGGTGACGTTTTACAACATCACCGTTTCGGAAGATAAGAAAAAAGGAGATAGTTTGCCTATCTCCTTTTTGATTGAAATATTACTTCAGTTTATTTTTTGATGTTGCCGCTTCATATAATTTATATAAATCAACATAAATAAAATTCATTTGATTCATCCGGCATTCAAACATGGATTGTTCTCGATTTGAGGCATATTGCATATATTCACAATACAGCTCCATATAGTTTTCCATATTTTCAATATTTATTAATATCGACTTATCAGAAGCATTATAATCTTTGAAATCATTTACTTGTGCGATTTTTTGCTTAATTTCTTTAACTTGACGTTTAAGATTATAATATTCGTTCTGATAGCAGGTTTCATAGTTTCCGCTTTGACTGGCGGCCTTCATACAATTATTGTACTCTTCTGAATATTCTCGGTAGTTTACCTCAGCTGAAGCGAAGTGCCCCATTCCGATTAAAATACCTAAAGCGGGGTATAATATTTTTTTATTCATGGTTTATGCCTTTATATCATTCGCAGACATTTGCTGTAATGAGATTAAATCGTCATCATATTGTAAAGCATTACTTAACTCGCATTTTGCTTTATTAAAAGCATCACTATAACCGTTCCCTCGATTAGCCAGAACATAGTACAAACAATAGCTTTCAGCATATTTCTCAAAATAAGTATGCAATTGTTCAATACCTTTATCTGCTGACTTAACCAATGGCTGCAATAGTTCTTCTTGGCGAATTTTATCTTCATACTCTTTAATTTCGGCTTTAACCGCTTCTGTTTCTGTTTCTCGACATTGGGCAACCGCACTGTCTGATACAGCTTTTGCCAGACATTCCGCATGCTCTTTTTCTCGAGGAATTGCATTAACAATATTTGCCGGTAAAAGTAATAAAACAATCATACTTAAAAAGATTTTTTTTATCATATTTTTTCTCTCAGCCTCACCACATAGTTTTATCATAAAAAAAGATACCACAAATTGTCAATCGTTATCAAAAATATATACTCTTATAAAGTCTGATTTTCAAATTCAAGGACAGATAGTGATGCCTGAAAAGAATCACTCTTCGGATTACAAATATATGCTCCGATTTTGATTTCTTCTAAATCGTTAATAAGATGCGCCACACGAATTTGCTTAAAATTCTGTCCGTCTAATGAGTAATATATCTGATAATCGCCATTCAACCGTTTAGCTTTGAACCAAATTGAGGTCAAATCGGAGGGTATATCCTGTGCGGCCCAGTCAGAATACCCATTTTGAGTCACAGATGTTCCGAGCATCGGACGATCCGGATTATCATACATCATAGAGGCTTTGATCCAATTGTTTTCATCCACACGCAACATCAGACCACATTGATTATAAGCCCCGCAAGCCGTAAATGCCCATTTTAAAACAAATGAAAAATTACCTTTGCGGCGCGTAAAGAAAAAGTGTCCGTTATCTACGCCATAATGATGGTGACGGCTTTGCCAAAAATCCGTTCCCTTTTCGGCACAGACAATCATTTCCTGCTCTTGGAATCTTACATTTTGTGGTTCGTTATACCATTCAAAATCTTGCAAATCTCCTAACAGCATCAGAATGTCCTTATTGTGTCATCCGGAAGAGTTTTTAATACTTTTTCTAAATCGGCATTTTTCTTTTCAGGAGCCATTATTTTAAGTGTAATAATTTCATCTCCTTGCCCAAGTTTGGTTTTTATTCCCTGCCCTTTTAAACGTAATTTAGCGCCACTGCTTGAGTATGGTGGAATATTAACCGCTACTTTACCATTAATCGTCGGAACAGTAATTTTTGCTCCCAGCACTGCTTCTTTGAGGCTAATGGGTAACTCCAACAAAATATTTTTACCTTCTGCGCAAAAATAGGGGTGCGTACCGATGTTTAAGGTAATTAAAACATCTCCGTTTACACCGCCATTCAGACTGGGATGTCCTAAACCTTTGAGGCGCAATGTCTGACCATTTTCACTTCCGGCCGGAATTTTAACATTGATACTTTTTCCTTGAATCGTAACTGTTTTTTCATCCCCTCGGGCCGCACTTAAAAAGTCTACCTGCATGGTGTAGTTAATATTTTCACCTTTGCGCGGACGAGCAGAAGTTCGACCGAATCCTTGAAAACCGCCACTGGCCCCACCAAATTGTGAAAATATATCTTCTCCAAAAATAGAAGAGAAATCGAATCCGGCAGAACCTCCGCCAAAAGGATTTCCGCCACTGTACTGATAATTTCCACCCCCAAATCCGGCACCAAAACCGGTGGGCTTTCCCTCAGCATCTATTTCTTTATTATCGTATTTTTGGCGTTTCTCTTTATCTCCTAAGATATCGTAGGCGCAGGAGACTTCTTTAAACTTTTCGGCTGCGGATGGATCATTCTTATTCAAATCCGGATGATACTTACGGGCAAGTCTGCGATATGCTGATTTTATCTCGTTTTCAGAAGCCGATGAGCTGACACCTAAAACGCTGTATAAGTCTTTATTCATAGTTCTAAACCTTTCTTACTATAAATATAGGAAAGGTTTTTTAGTTTTGCAACTCAAGACAGTGAAAAGTTGCACGTCTGGAAAAATTTCGGAACAGCTGAGAATCGTGAAGGATAGCTTGACGCTCTTTGTGCTTAAAACAATACTCCGAAGCCATGTAGGCAATCTCATCAATTCTGACGTCTTTGTACTCGTAAGTTATGCCATATTCATCTGAACTTTTAACTCTCACATTTCTGGCCAACCGTTCATAATTGCTATCATATAGAGGTTCCAATTCTGTTTTTTCTTCCGGTTCCGGTAACGGCTCGATTGTTGAGCAAGAGCTTAACAGAACAGCACATATAAGAAAAATATATTTTTTCATTTTTCCAGTCCTTGACGTGAATTAACGCGATTCATCTCTGAAGCCATTTCTTGGGCAGACATCATTTCTTTTATAGTTCTGTAGGTTTTCAGCATTTGCATAACTTGCCGAATATGTTTTAATCTTTCAAAAAAATACTCATTGGTGTATTTATGAGGCATGGTATTATCCCTTCTTTCCCATTCTAACATTATTGTTTTAAGGTTTTCTTAATCAAGCAATTTATAGATATCTTCGCCTGCTTTTTCTAAAATTTTGAGCACTTTGCGGTTGGTACTGTCTTTTGTGCGGCGGTTGCTTAATTTATCCAACATCTTTTGCAAACGTTCAACAAACATTTTATTTTGACGTAATTTTTCAATATCTTTATTGATTTCTTCATCATCAATTTTATAATTTGTGACGGCTTTCAGTGTTGCAATATATTGAGCATTTTTTGAGGCACTGAATTGTGCTTGCGCCGGACTGACAAATAACAACAAAAACAATAAAATTGCGATTTTTTTCATTTCTTTTCCTTAAAAATAAAAAAACAATTTGCATTCGAATATCTTTTAGATTAACACGTTAAATATAAAAAACAATCCATTGTGTGATGAATGATGAAAAAAATATTTTGGATTTTACTTGATAACCGCATGGGTAGTGTCGGACAAGCTAAGGGAATCGAGCAAGAACTTGATACGAATCTTTTTGAGGTTGTAGAAAAAAATTTGGTTTATTCTCGTTGGGCAGGATTACCCAACATTATCCGACGAGATACGCTTTTAGGAATTACGAATCCGGAAATTTTACAAAGCGGAATACCTGATTTTGTGTTGTCTACAAGTCGCCGAACAGTATCTGCTGCTCTATACTTAAAGAAGCATCATCCGCACGTTCATTTATTACAATTAATGTTTCCCGGACGTTATGGGGCTGACCAGTTTGATAAGATTTTTTTGCCTTTTCATGATGCTAATAAAAAAGTAATGCCGAATTTTTATTTTACCACAGGCTCTCCTCATCGTATCAATGCAAAAACGCTGCGAGAGTCTGCTGATTTATGGCAGAGTCATTTTGACAAACTTCCTCGCCCGTTAACAGCTTTAATTATCGGCGGTGCAATTAAGGGAAAAACGTTTACCCAAGAAAATGCCGCGGCTTTGGCTCATGCTGTCTTGGCGTTAAAACATAAAATCGGCGGAAGTTTATTGGTTACGGATTCAAGGCGGACGGGAGCTGATGCTGAACATTTAATTATGGAGATTCTTAAAGATATTCCATCGCATCGTTTTTTATGGGGCAGCCAAGACAAGAATCCGCTGTTGGGATATTATGCCTGTGCGGACAATATTATTGTAACGGGTGATTCTGTATCAATGTGTTGTGAGGCTTGCGGCACGGGCAAACCTGTTTTTATATTTGAAGGGAATCGTTGGTTGACAGCAAAGCATTTGCGTTTTACCCAATCGCTTTTTGATGGTCATTATGCCGTTAGATTAGAACAAGGATGCGATACGTTTGTCGGAGGAAAAATTCTTTACCCTTCCGCTGAAATAGCAGAAGAAATTGCCAAATTGGTCAAATAGTCTCTTTATTCAATATTTGTACACATATTGTCCTTTTTTGTACTATTTTCTTGATTTTTTTCTATTCTTTATTATTATCATTAAGTGTTAAATTGTTGTGTTTTATTAAATAAAGGTGACAAACAATGGAAGAAATTATTTTCCCAAATCAAATCAGAATGTACAGAAGACTTCGTGGTCGTTCTATGCAAGAGTTAGCTGATCATCTCGGTGTTAGCTTATCGGCTATCTCTAAAATTGAAAAAGGTTATCGTCGTGTCGACCAAGAGCAACTTGTTCGTGTTGCAGAATATTTAGACTGCCCGTTACAGGATTTATTTGTTAATGAGCAAAATTCTCAGCAAGAAGTTGTTCAATCTTGGCGGAGAGAGCAGGAACGCCGTAATAAAATCAATGAAAAAAGCGGTCTCAAAACATTAGGTGCCGGCTTGCGTCAAATTCGTAACGAAAAGAATCTGACGTTGATTGAGGTCGCTGAGAGTGCTGATATGACATTGTCTGTTTATCACCGCATTGAAATGGGACAACGTGAAGTTTCAGATAAAGAATATAAAAATATTGCACGAGCCATTGGGATGGATCCGGATGATCTCCGTAAAACAATTAAAGAACTTGACGATAAGGGTATGTTGGAAGAAATCATTCAGCGTAATGATGCTAAGTATAAACTTTTATCAACCCCTCGCGGAGCGATTTCTGCTTTTACAACAAATGTGCAAGATTCAACAAAGATTTCTGTATATGGTATTGCTGATAAAGACGGCGATATTTATGTTGAGTTTTCAAATGAGACCAAAAAGGTTCAACGTCCTTCAATTTTATACAGTAAAAAAGAGGCTTATGCGCTCAATCTTTGCACACGTCGCTTAGGCAGTTTATTGCCGACACGTTCTATTCTGTTTGTTGACCCGCAAGATGTTGTCAGTATCGGTGACATTGCAGTTTACTACACTTCAGAGCATACTGCAAAATTAGTCAGTATTCGGGAAGATGAAAACGGTGCATTATATGGTATGCGTTGGAATCCTGATGAAAAAATTGACATTAAAAATGATGATTTAAATAATCTTCATAAAGTTGTTGCAATTTATTTATAGAATTTCAGGAGCCTTGTATCAAAAAGCAGATTTATATAAATCTGCTTTTTGGTGTGTTTATTGATAGGTAAAGACGCATTTTATTCTATCATTCGAACCACAATACTTTGAACCATATGCAAGCACCATGTCATTTACCATATAACATACACCGCTTTGCGTCTGAGACATATCCCCTAAACATTCTTTACATTGTTCCCACATGGTTGCATAAATACCTCCCAAATAATTATCTTCTCCCCCAAAATTAAGGTCAAGTCCATGATAATATGTATCTTCAGCCATTGCTGTTATAATATACCCATTAGCACTACCTATAGCCAAACCATTATTAATATCATTATAACGACTGTACCACTGGAAAACCTGATCTGTAAGCGGCAATGTCCACGTTTTATTGCCTAATTTCATACTATTACAATAATTTTTCGCGGCATTCCAGATATCCGATTGATTAGAAAAAGTTCCTAAATCTTTGACATTTACAGTTCGTAACGAAACAACTCCTTTTGCATTTGCATCATAGACCACGCCTATCGGTCTCTTAGTATAATCATATGTTGCTTTACAAGTATCATCACTATAATAAATATCACCGATTTGACAATTCAATGCCCAGACATCATTTGTAAGAAGCATCATTAATACAGATGTTTTCAATACTGTTTGAAAAAATCTCTGTTTCATTTTCAATTCTCCTTATCTTATACAACAATTAATAGTGGAAAACACAACGAACCGGTACCGGATACCCTTTATTATTATTAGAAAATCCGTTTCCGAGCACGGTTTGCGCAAATTGTTCATCGAGTTGTGAAGAAGACCAATAATTCAGCATGTAACCAAAATCATAAGTTTCCATTTGATAAGCATCAGTAGCAATATCCATATTTTCATAAGCCTGATGAACTTTATTCAGAGAAATGTTTAACTGATCTTTATCTGAAAACCATGTTGTCATTTGCCCTCCACTCGGTAAAAACCACTGTTTTCCACCTATTGGCAAAGTATGGCAATAATAAGGAGCCTTGTAAATTTGTCCTAAAGAGCGAGATAAAGCCACATACGCTTCCGTGTTTGCTTGACCATTCATATCACAGCCGGCCCAATTAGGCATTGTTGTACATGAAGTTCCTATATCCCCTACACCCCACCTATCACCAGCAATAGCATTTGCACAGCCGGTACACGATTTCAATTCGCCTGCGCCAAAAGTTAGGTTTTTATAAATAAGCTCCATAACCAATTTATGCTGTGTATCATATACCACTCCGATAGGTGTTTTACCGGTAACAACAGTTGATGAGCAGGTATCGTCAGCATAATAAATATCACCGATTTGACAATTTTCCAAATTGTTCTTTTTCTGACAACTTCCGTTTTTAAGCTCATA
>JAFUXF010000012.1 GCA_017477185.1 Alphaproteobacteria bacterium
TATAAGGTTAATAAAACCTTAGACCAGATTTCAATGTTGGTAACCAACATTCGTTCTACTTTCGGTAACCAAAACTCATATGCAGGTTTGAGTAACACAACGGCCGTAACTTATGAATTAGTTGATACTGATATGAGCCATGGCACAACCAGTACTTTAAAGAGTGCCTATAACGGAGATATAACGATAGCAACAACAGATAGTAGCCTTGCTTTTACTATTACTTACGCTTCTGTTCCTAAGGGAGCATGTGCAAGTATCGCTTCTTCTAACTGGGGAGATTCGGCGGCTTCCGGTTTGGTATCGATAAAGATTGGAAGCACAGAACACAAATGGGCCGATAGCACCAATAAACTTCCTATTCCTTTCGGTACAGCAGCCAGTGAATGTACTTCCGATAATGCTAACACTATTGTTTGGAAATACTATTAATCAAACACACTTAGTCTTACAAAAAGCACCGCGATTATGCGGTGCTTTTTTATGAATTACTTTCATTACAAGAAATATTCTCGCAAATAATTGGGTAAATCAGCCACAGCCACGCGATGTTGCTCCATGGTGTCTCGGTTACGAATAGTCACGGTTTCAGGCTGTTGCTCAATTGTCTCAAAATCGACCGTAATACACAACGGCGTCCCGACCTCATCATGACGACGATAGGCTTTTCCGATATTTCCGGTATTTTCCAAAGCCACACGACCGATTCCCAATTTAAGAAGATTTTGTTTAATTTCATGACATTTTGCCATAATCTGCTCATTGTTTTTCTTTAAGGGAATAACAGCTACCTTAATCGGCGCCAAATGCTTTTTCAACTTCAAGACAATACGCCCACTGCCGTTTTCCAACTTTTCTTCGGTATAAGCCTCCGTCAACACGGCTAAAACACCTCTGTCAACCCCCATTGACGGCTCAATAACAAACGGGATAATCCATTTATTATTATCGTCCATAATGGCCAACTTGGTCGTCGATTCCTTATTCTCATGACAATGCGCTTCCAGATTAAATTCCTCTTGATTTTTGGTATGATTGCCGAGATCATAGTCGCGACGATTGGCGATACCCTCTAACTCTTCCATACCATGAGGGAACTGATATTCGATATCATAACAAGCCTTAGCATAGTGAGCCAAATCATTATCCGGCGTTTTATAGATATTAATGTGCTCACGAGGCAGCCCCTGCTCTTCCCACCATTTGACACGAGCCTCTTTCCATTGTTCATGCCATTTTTCATCTTCCCCGGGATAAACAAAAAACTCCAACTCGGCTTGTTCAAATTCACGAACACGGAAAATAAAGTTCCTAGGCGTAATTTCATTACGAAACGATTTTCCGATTTGCGCAATCCCGAACGGCAACTTGCGAGAGGTTGAATCCACAACATTTTTAAATTGCGTAAAAATGGCCTGCGCTGTTTCCGGACGCAAATAGGCCAAATTTTCATCACTCTCAACCGGTCCGACTTGTGTTTTAAACATCAAATTAAATGGTCTTGGCTCAGTTAAATCCGTTGACCCGCAATTTGGGCATTTACCATCTTTAATATGATCTGCCCTAAAACGTCCTTTACATTTGCGGCAGTCTGTCATTGGATCAGAAAAAGTATCCTCATGACCGGAGTATTTCAAGACCTTACGATTCGTCAAAATCGCTGAATCAAGCCCCTCAACATCATCGCGCTCATAGACCATAGAGCGCCACCAAGCCGCTTTCAGATTATTTTTCAGCTCAACACCCAACGGACCATAATCATAAACGCCTTGCATACCCCCATATATATCTGCATTCTGAAAAATAAATCCGCGACGTTTACATAACGAAACCAATTGATCCATTGTTGTTGCCGGCATAGTTTTATCCTTTTTATTTTGATAATATTGATTAAATTTTAACTTCTTACCTTGTATATTATTTCTGATCAAAAAGCAAGCGGAGATATATGCTATGGCAAAAAATTCCACAAAAGTCGGCTTAATCTATGATTTTGACGAGACCTTGAGTGTCGATTATATGCAGTCTTTCGGGCTTATTCAATCTTTAGGAATGACACCGGAAACCTTTTGGCGCAAAGCCAATTTGTGGTCTGCCAACAACCACGCAGACCAGATTACCGGCACGATGTATTACTTCATGAAAACGGCAAAAGAAAAAAGTGTCTCTCTGTCTCACGAAGTTTTAACCAATTTCGGTAAGCATATAGAGTATTACAATGGAGTTTTAACTTGGTTTGAACGCATCAATAGCTATGGAAACGCTCTCGGGCTTGAGGTTGAACATTATATTATTTCTTCCGGCTATGAAGAAATTGTAGAAGGCACGGCTATCCGCAAATATTTCAGAGACGTTTTTGCCTGCTCTTATGCATATGGCGAAGATGGCGAACCGGTATGGCCGGCGCGTGTAGTTAATTATAGCATTAAAACCCAATTTTTATCCAAAATAAATAAAGGATTAGGCAAAAATGACGACATTGCCGTCAATGAATATACACCGGATGAAGAGCGTCGCATCCCATTCAAACAAATGATTTACTTTGGTGACGGAATGACGGATATTCCCTCCATGAAATTAACTAAAGAACGCGGCGGCAACGCTATAGCAGTCTATACTCCTCATAGCCGAGCGAAAAAGAAAGCTATGAAACTTTTGATAGATAATCGTGTCAATTTTGCTTTACCGGCCGATTATAGTGAAAATAAAGAAATTGATATCGTTGTTAAAACAATTCTTGATAAAATCGCCACCGAACGCGACTTGGATATTTTGAAAGCTAAAGAAGAAAAGAAAAAACAGCTTCAAGTCGCCGTTAATAGACTGCAATGCTATAAAAACATATAAAATTCATGAAAAAAATCATCAAAAAGCTTTTATATATCTATATCGGACTTATTTTAGGTTTTATTCTAATGGGACAAGCCCTTTTAGAGCATGGCATATTAACCAAATCAAAGATACACTGTCAAGAAGAGAAATGTAAGGTTGCCGAAAGTTATTTGACAGGAAAACCAATTCGACAATTTTCCTTTAAGCAAAAAGACGTCGCAAATATGTGGCTCCAAGAAGATTTTCGAGGTTATTATAACTTATGGAGTTCTTTTGATAAAATAACGGATTGTTCAAATTGTGGCGACTTAAACCTGATTCACCTCCCCTTTTCTTGGTGGTGGAAAACAAATGCAGAAAGTTTTATCCATACCCTTAAAACAAAAGATGAAGTACAATACACCCAATATAATCGCTTATTTTCTTGGTTAGGCACAGTAATAACAACAACAATTATTCTAATATTTGGACTATATAAACTGGGAAAAATAAAATAATAACAAAAACTGAAAAATAATTGTTGCAAAATAAAAAGTTTTAAGCTAAATATACCTCTGTTGACTGATTGGGGTGTCGCGAAAACGTAAGGCATCGGCTTTTGGTACCGACACTCAAAGGTTCGGTCAGCAAGAACCGCTTTCGTGGTTCGTAGCTGGACGAGGTGGCTTTGCCATCCGAGGTCTTGAGCGATAGCGAAAGATGCGTAGTGCGTCAGCGCACGCACCATCCTGCCACAGTGGCAGAGATAGGAAGTTTATTATTGTTGGGGTGTCGCCAAGTGGTAAGGCATCGGCTTTTGGTGCCGACATTCGTAGGTTCGAATCCTGCCACCCCAGCCAACTGGATTCAGAGGCTATTGAGAGCAAGCTCTCAATAGCCTTATTCATTGAAAATAAACACTTTTTTCCATCAATTTCTAAGTTCGAATACAAGATTTTTAATAACGCTCTTTTTTTATCAATGTTCGAACTCTCAAACAAATTTTTAGCTTCCAACAGCAAGCTAAGCAAGGCTTTAAGCGTTATATTGCACTTGCGTGCTATCGGTGCGTAATCTGACAAGTGTTCTGTAATATAATCTTGTCTGTTTCGTATCTCTGTTAACAATTTGTTGTATTCTATCTGTGTAATACCTCCTTCATCTTCAGGCATGATTCTTAACTCTAATAACTTACTCCTTTTTTCTTCCAATTTTTTATATTCATTTTCTAAACGGCTTCTATCCATTCTTTCAAGCTGCACATCTTCATTAACCATTTTTTCCAATTCCGGCAGTACTTTTTCAATCTCGCTTTTAGGTAAGTTTTTAAGCCTCTCCAATAGGCTATTTACTTGCTTAAGGGCATCATTCTCATTCATGGTCGTTTTGCATTTAGGGCAGATTAAATAGCGATATACCTTACCATTTTTCTTGGATTTATAGTCGGTCGTTATTGTTCTGCCACATTTGGCACAATGCAGTATTCCTTGAAACAAAGCCTCGTTCTTACGCACTTTATGATTCATCTTTCCGTCTAATATATCTTGGCACTTTTGCCATGTTTCCTCATCTACCAGTGTTTTATATGTGTGTTTATACATTTGCCCTTTTACCGTCATATAACCGCAATAAAATTTGTTTCGCAGTATTGTGCTTATTGTTTGCTTATGTAGTCTGGTACTTTGAGTTCTGGTCGTTAATCCCCATTCTTGGGCTTTTTCCGTAATTTGCTGTAAATTATAAATCCCTTTTGAAAATTCATAAAACAATTTTTTAAGAATTGGGGCTCTTTCTGAATCTAATATAATATCGTTATTTTTTGCTTTTTTGGTATTCAAATAACCTAACGGGGCTAAAAATCCATATTTTCCCTCTTCCAACATTTTATCGGTGCTACGTTTTACATTAGCAACAAAACTATTAATATAAGCATTAGCAATCATTATATGAAACTGATACATCATAAGATCTTGTGGCGTTGAAAAGGCATCTAATCGTAAATTTTCGCTTACAAAATGCAACGTTATCCGCTCTTTCATTTGCATTGCGTACAATACATTGTATTCCATAAATGTCCTCTGCAAGCGGTCAACTTTATCGCAAACGATAGCAATACACTCTTTTTGTGTTTTGATAAAATCCAACATACGATAAAATTCAGGACGTTTTCCTTTTGTTGAACTTTCAACCAAATCAAACGATTTGATAATTTCAAGGTTATTATTTGCACAATAACGCTTTATTCTGTCCTTTTGTGCCTGTAACGAAAATCCGTCTTCTTGCTCTTTACTCGATACCCTAACGAAACTAACAGCGTATTTTACTTTTTTACAACTATACATTATTTAATCCTTTGTTTTAATCTAGTGAGAGCCTATTTAATAATAGGCTCTCGGTATTATTCATATATTACATCGATTTTTTCACATGCTTTCTCAGATATCCATATGCATAAAAGTCCTTACACTCACTAAGCCAAAGTTCTTTATTTTTAGTTATAAGTGCAATCTCGCCTTTTTGTGCTGATTTCTGTAACCATTGGTAAAAACTACCACTTATTATAAAGTCCGATAAATTACGAATCACTATATGTAATGGTCTTTTTTCTTTTTCTGTTTGCCTTAAATACGGCTTCAATATTTCAGGATGTTTGCAGCATATAGCTAAATTAATATACTTATACTCGTTTTTTGAAAATTCTCTTGAATTGTCAATGAGATATTTTCTATCTTTCGGATGACAAATTATTAGGCTTTTTATCTGATTTTCAAACATATTTAATCTCCTTTGATTATTATTTTTATATATTTTTAAGTTCTGATTTAAATTAATTGCAGACATTTTTATCTCCAATTTTTATTATTGTGTTCTGTTCAATAACACGGCTAATTTGAGTGAACACAGCCCCAAAATAGTCGTCCGCAGACACCATATCTGCTAAATCCTTTTGCAAATTTTTAAGAAAAGGCGTTCTGCTCTTGCCGGTTAATTTTTGCAGGTCTACTCCTTCCATTTCTTTGCATAAAGCCATAAAACCAATCAGTTCCATAATTTTGGGTATTTTGTAGCCCTTTTCTTTTAGCATAAGCGCGTACGCCTTATAGCTGTTAGGGTTTTCTAATATGCCTGAAACTCTGGCTTGTTGAATTTTTCGGAAAATATAAAGATTAATTTTCTGCGATATTGTACTGTTGAATAGATACTTAAAGGTCAAATCCTCTACATTAATCTCGCATTTTTTTAATAAGTTACGAATGTACCGTTTTCTGTTAAGCCGTACTTCCTGTCTTAAAACCCTGCAGTCGGCATATTGTTTGAAACTAATATTTTGATAAATACCGTCATCTTTTTCACAACGGCGGTAACTGTTCTTAGAGCATTCTGTAATTTTATCGTACCAAGCTACTTCAAAAAAACTGGTATGAACTCTAACTGTTTCTCCTCCGTTTTTATGGGAAGTATCACAAACATCAAAATATCTTTGAAATTTACACCGCTTAAATTCCTGTAAAAGCGAAGAAACACTGACCGTCAAGGAGATATTTTTACCATAATGAATTCCTACAACGGGAGCATTTCTTAAGCAGTCCTCAGAAATTTCAATTCCAGCGGCACTAGTGTATTCTTTCAGCTTTTCAATCAGCCTGTCAAAATCTTCATCGCAAATCTCTTGAAGATTGTTGCCGAATAGCATTTTAGGGGCGGAAAATTCTATTAAAAGAGCAGTCCTGTATCCTCCAACCCTTATTTGCTTACTGAGTTTTATGCGGGGAACATATCCTCTATACTTTAAAAATAACTTTTTCGGATCATAAATCGCATCGATATTCTTGTTAATCCTCTCCACTATTCGAGCATTTGGGATAAAATTTTCCGGTTTCTTAATTTCAATATTAGCGACATCAATACATAGCCGCACAGTATCGCAAATATTATGCGTCATGATGACCTCCTTTATTTGGATTTTTATTATCATTTACGGCTTCTAGGGGCTCTAAATCTTGTTTCATTTCATATAAAAGCTTAAGCACGGCGACTAAAACTTTTGCTGCTTCTGATTTTTTTCTTAAATTTATGATGTCCATCTCTTCTCCTTTCATAAATGAGAGGTTTTTGAGATACATTTACAAATTTGAATTTAGGTAAAACACCAAAAGGGCATTTATAAGACAAATTAAAATAAAATATTTTTTAACTATATTGATAAATCAACGCATTATAAAAATAAAAGTAGATTGTAGCATATAAATTAAAACTATTACAATCTACTTTCATTTAAAGATACTTTATATTTACAATTTTTAAATCAAAAATTCATGATGAAAATCTATTTAATTAAAAAAATAATACATTTTTTGAAAAATTTTTAGCTTTAATGCAAAATCATAAAACTAATTTTTTATAACTGAAATATTAAAAGTTTAGCTTGCTTTACTTTTAATTTTTTTCTGACGCTCATCTTCTTCTTGCAATTTTTTTACTTGTTTAATCATATGCAACATAAATTTCAGAAAATGCTGCTGATGACCACACTCATTCTTTATATTCTCTTCTAGTCTTTTGATTTGCTCGTTATTACCACTAATAGGGGCGACCAGAAGATCACCAATGCTGCACCCTAAATAATTTGCTATTTTATATAATGACATTAGAGACATATCCTTATTTTCAACATTTTCTATTTTAACTATGGTATTAACGGATAAATCCGCCTGTTTCGCTAAATCGCTCTGACTTAGGTGCTTTTTCGTTCTTCTGCTTCTAATGTTTTTACCAATTATTTCTAATAACTGATTTTGTCTGTTCGATAACTCGTTACTATGCTTCATAATATTAATCCTTATATTTTTAATAATATTTGTGCATTATTAATTTTTAACTAATATTCATCAGCACGCATAATTGTTAATACTCGATTGGTAACCGCTATTTTGCTTGGGTCCGGACTTAAATATAAATAGTCAACATCATAGTAATCAATTTTCCAAAAATATTTTATTCCGCAGTAATCAAATGCTCCAAAGTCGTGTTCTCCGTTAGGGTCGTTATCATGAGTAAATTGATTAAAATTTTTGACTTTTTCCATAATAGCTATTTGCTCTGTCACTGAAAGCTTCGCAACACCCTTTGTTATTAAAACTTTTCCCCCTTTAAGGGTTTTACGAAACTCATCATTCAGCTCTCTAATACAAATAATCTCGGCAATCAATTGTTTCTCCTTTTTCTTTTATGGTAATTACAAAAAAAGAAAAATGGCATTAAAAAACCTTTGAAAATTCATGCACTTACCCAGTGATTCTTTGTTTTTATGATTTTATAATAAGAAATATGTCAGCTTTTGACACATGAATATTTTATATAAGATTATAATACCACAATAAAACAAGAGAAAAATATGCTTGAAAAGGATAAAAATTTTTAATTATAGAGCAACAAAATGGTAAATATTAATGATGTTAAGCATATTACCAAACGCAAGGAATTGCTACAATTTGTTAAAACTAAGAAATTTATTAAGGTTTTAACCAATGGCAATGCCGCCTATGTTTGGCAGTCAAATATTTGGGATATGGACGATATAAAGGCTGATGAAAAAGAAGTTCGTAAACTTCTTCCAAAATTAACAAAAGATTATACCTGCTATATGATAGATGATATAGGGCGATTAATTCACACCATAAGGGTTAATTATTCGGTTATGAAAAAATTTGTAAGACGGTGGTTTCCCGATTGTTGGTATGCTAAACGTATCTGGGAATATGATTCTCATGACGGTTTACCTCTTTTTCAGAAAGAAAGTCCTACACAAAATTATATTAGTCGCTGTTATGAGCTTAAAATAACTGCCATGGCGGCACCTCACGAAACAAGAGATGAGAATTTCGACTGGAACAGCGGTAAATTTCTTTTATTTACCGAAGACAACAAAATGCCGGACAGACAACCGCACGCTCATGTTTGTGTACATTTAAATAATCAGCAATATCGTTGGACTCCCTTAAGAGATGCCTCTTGGGCTGATAGATTTAAGTCTATTTTCAGCGTGCGTTTAATTAATAATAAAACGACAGAGCCTTATACATCCGACAATTTAATTATTGAAGATGAAGTTGAACAAGATTGCTATTTCAATATGTCGAACAAAGATAAAAAAGAAATTGTCAAGCTACTAAATCGAAAAAAATTTAATTTATGGAGAAGTTATCAGCTTAGTAATGGAGAGCTTAAAGATGAATAAAATCAGCAATAAACAGCTTAAAACCAAGATAAAATTGGAAAACATTGATAAAAATGATAAGCAATGGTGTATACGACGAGAAAAGCGTATAAAAGTCAGACAATGGGCGGCAGATAGATTTTATGACTATATTTCGTATGATTTTCTCTACAACTTGCTCTATATGATGATTCATAAAAAATTTGTTCGGTGGTTTGGTATTGATTACCATAGAATTACGAGAATAATTCACTTGTTTCAAGATATTTACTCAAAAAATTTAGAAGAATCGGTACACGAACTGTTTGGCGGTATTGATAATGAAGATGAAGTTGAATATTGGATTGGGCGGTATCGTTGGGAGATTATGACTAAAGAAGATAATCTAATTATAACAATAGATGAGGATATAGATTATTTTAATCCGAACAAGGAGCCGGATACAACAGAATATATTTTACCAAAATATATGTTACATAATTTCTTACAGTTTAAGCAGTTATTCTATGATGTTGTCAGCAAAAAATATGATGTCGGAGCAGAACCTGATTTCTGGCTTTATGCCTGTCGTTACTTGCTAATGGAGGATAAAGAATTTAAAATATTTTTTTGGGGTGCCGATGGTAAGAATTTCCCCTATAAACTGATTGAAAAATATAATCCCAAAGGCTTAGCAGCCATATCTGTGGAAACAAGAAGATCACCTTAAAAGGATTATTACACGAAAGAAAGCGACTATTAAAAGGAGATACTAAAACACATAAATAGCAAAAAAAACGATATATAAAAAATATGATTCATTAAATTCAATTGTGCCACATTTTGACACACACTAATATTAAATAATATAAAAAACAGCAATAACTTTATTAGAAAGAGAGATAAAAATGTCAGATATTTATAATCCAATTAATTCGGAAACAACAAAAAATACTGAAAAAAAGAAGAAAGCAGATGATTTTAATAAATCTGATGCAAGAGGTTGGACACCTTTAATGCGTTTAGCATACTCATCTCAAGATATTCAAGCCATTAAAGATTTAATTGATAAGGGAGCGGATATTAATATAAAAGGAATTAACGGTTGGTCTCCGCTCATGGCTGCAATTATAGGACATAATACACCTGATGTTGTACAAGTATTAATAGATAATGGTGCCGATATAAACAGTATAGATAAAACTTATAAAAATATTTTAATGCGTGCTGTTGCTATCCCTGCAAATTCTCAAATTATAGAAAAATTGATACAAAACGGAGCTGATGCTAATGCTAAAGACAATAAAGATAAAACTGTGCTTATGAATGCCTTGTATTACTCTGATGATATTGGAAATATTGAAACTTTAGTCAGAAACGGAGCTGATGTTAATGCCAAAAATAAATATGGCGAAACACCGTTAATGTATGCTTTTCGTAAGTATGAAAATTTTGATATTATAGAATTATTGCTTAAAAATGGTGCAGATGTCAATGCCAGAGATGATTCAACAGAAACAATTTTAATGAAAGCTCTTGATAGGCATAAAACACCTGAATTTATAGAAAAATTAATTGAGTTTGGAGCTGATGTTAATTTGAAAAACAAACACGGAGAAAGTCCTTTAATCCGTGCTGTTTATCAATCTAAAAATACGGGTATTATTGAAATCTTGTTAAAAAACGGGGCGGATATAAACATCCAAACAAAAGATGGTTTCACGCCTTTAATGAATGCCATTCGTTGTCCTAAAAAAGATAAAATTACAGAATTACTCATAGAACAAGGAGCTGATGTAAATATAACCAATCATAATGGAGATACAGCCCTCTCTCTTGCGATTCAATATTCTAATAAACCTGAAATTATAGATTTATTAATTAAAAAGGCGACTGCTAAAATGAAAACAGTTAACACAGAAAAAGGAGCATAAAATATGACAAAAGCATTAGAAAAAAAATTTGCAACCTTAGACAAGTACATTCCCGAAGAATTGAAAGAAGCGGCTCTCAATAAAAATTTAGAAAATTATAAAAATATCCTTATTCCAATGAACATCAGCCATTTACCTTTTAATTTCAAGCTTAATACACGTGGCGGTTGGATTTCTCCGGACGGAACATGGTATGTCGAATCTCTATCAGCAGATCCTGATGTCGTTTTACGCCCTAAGCTTAAGGATTCTGCAAAATACAATCACAATCTACGCATACAAGCCTTTAAGGAAGGATGGGTAAGATTGGATTGGCAACAAGCAATAAGTTCTCGAAAGTTTGAAATAAAAGAAAGTTCTTCCAGGAAATTTATTATTACGCTTGATGGTAATACAAAAATCAATTACAAATTGTTTTTAGCTATTCAAACTATAGCTATGGTTTATACCCTTGTTCAGGCAACAAAATTTACATATGAATTAAGGCTCGTCACAAAATATGAAGATAAAAAAATAACCCATAAAGCCGAACAATCTCAGGGATTTGAATTTTTTAACATTCAGCTTAACAAGATTCGCCGTTAGTTCGTACTTTTAGGCTTGATAACTTTAACTTCATTGCCCCAAGTATAAAGAAACCAATCCATTTCCCATTTACCTCCGGCTTTGAATTTAACCGTTAAACTGCCATCGGGATTTTCTGTTATTGTTTGTGTAGGGTGAAATACATAATTTTTAGCTTCTTCTGCAACTTTCGGACTAAACAGCCATTCAACATCAAAAGGCTTTTCATGATAGGCTCCGAAAGACTCTTGTGCATATTTTTCAAGGCTAAATCCGTCATCGGGAGAAACATCAGGCAATATTTCAACTTCTATAATATTTTGCAAAGAATAATTGTGTGCACGCCCCTCATCCCAATTATCGCTATGTTTTGCAACTAAATAATGGTCTCTCTGTCCATATAAAAAGCCATAAGGGATTAATTGATAATTTGAAATATGACTATCGGATTTCTTTTTATATTTTATTTTAATTTGATGACAGCTTAAAATAGCATGCCTGATTTGATTAATAAATTCAGGATTTATTTTTATTTGCGGTGCAGGTCGTAAAACTAACCCTTCCGCTTTCATAAGCTCTTCAGCATCTACTTCTACTCTGCGTTTTTGTTCCGGTTTAAGTAAATTACGAAGTTTTGATTCTACTATTTGTAAAATATCTGCTTTTTCATCCATTCCTTGAGATTTTAATAAATCTTCTGCCGTCTTAAAAACAGATAACTCTAAGGGAGAAAATGAAATTAAACTGTTTAAACTGCGTTGTGATATTCGCCACCGCTTTGTCCTCTCCCCCGTATCAACTTCTTCCATTTGCGGAAAACTATCTAATAATGCAGTTTTCATACGTTCTGCTGTTCTACGCGAAACATCAAATTCTTTTTTAATTTCTTCTATTGATATACCCTCGCTCGTTTCTTGCATTTGCAAGGCTAGCTTAAATAAGTCAATTATTTTGCCATATGTTCCCATTATTTCTCCTATTATAAAAAGGGCACTGTTTAAGGAGATTTTATAAGGTAATCTGACAGTGCCCGGATGTGTAAAGAATCAATTTTCCCTGTTTAGGAGATATTTATATATACTTTATAAGTATGTCAATATCTGGCACAAATCTTAAATATCCAATGCTTGACAATATATATTATATAATATCTGATATTTTGCTTTTGTTCTTTCAAACGTTCTATATGCTCGACAATTTCCAGTAACTTATCTGTTGATCCTTTCATCATTATTTTCCCTTTAATTGCTTAATAACCCAATCTCCTAACTGATGAGTTGTATAATCAGTACGATATTCCCATTTTTCTTTGTCGCAAATATTTCTCAAGGCTTCTTTGGTATTACCGAATAGATTTCCTTCATTATCAACAACCTCTATTCTACCGTTTTTATATTTACGAATAGTATAATCTTCTCCGTACTTTATTTCTCTAAATTCACCGGTTACTACCTCATTTCTTCGAGATGAAACAGGTTTAACAAAGAAAAACAGAAATGCTTTCAGTGTATGCAATAAATATTCCGGTATCGGAGCAATTTTGCAGGAACGCTCTTTTTCCATCAAGTTTTCTATCATATTTTTTATAGTCCTACAACTTGTATTGTTCTCATCGGTACTATACCATGTTATCCAAGCAGATGAATCATACGATTGTGTTGTAAGTTTTTGATATTCTTCTAAACATTTATCGCTATCCGGCGTTAAATAAATCATTACAATTTTGCTATTATTTTCGTTCTCTTTACGAGCATTAATAACCGCCTCATATTCTTCCTGTAATTGATTAGGTGTTACGGAATTTACCTTTGTTTTATTTTCTATGCAAAATTTAAATTCTTCACTACCATTTTCCGAGTTTTCAAACACTAATTCAAAATCAATAGCACAAGTATTTTTATCTTCTCTTGCAACATTATACTTCGTTTCTAATCGAACCTTAATATCTTTATTTTCATATTTAAGCTGATTCTTATCTATAATATTCTTTAAAATTTCAGATAAATTATCTTTTTTTGCTTGTGCTTGTTCTAATGATGTTAAAAACTCGCATAAAAAGACATTTCCCAAACCATGATCTTCATTAGGATTTAGCAAATATGCTAAAAATGAACTGGTATTTTCTTCGTTAACCGCCCCCTTACCTTGGCTTAAAGCTTTAAAAATATTCATGATGTATCTCCTAATTTATAAAAACAGCTTGTATATAGTTCATAACTTTGTCAGTATTTGACGCACATATATATTAAAAACAGTCGCCATTAGGGCGACTGGGAGTTTGCAACTGCAGTATAACAGCATGAAGTTTTTAGCTTTACGCTTGGACATCACATCATCTCCCAGTCATGGGCTGGGAGAAGTGTTTTTGTTTTCGGTCTGCCTTCTCTTAATAAATTACCAGACCGTATACTGAGGAATTGCAAAGTTCCCGCCATTTAAGGCTATGTTCACAATATCAAACCTGTTTGAAATGTCAAAAGCTATTTTTATGATTCAGTATATAATTTATATTTTATACTAAGTCCTTATTCTCCATACGATTTAACACTTTAATCCGTGCCATCGTGAAAAAACTGATTATAATATATTTATAAAATACGTTTTTATAATCAGTCGTAAGGGTGAAGCATGGCAATAGGTAAACAAGCAAAAGTTTTGACAGATAAGCAACAACATCTTATTTTAACGCATTTAGACAATTCTCGTTACCCTTTACGCAATAAAATTATAGTTTTGTTGAGTTTCAAAGCCGGATTAAGAGCTAAAGAAATTGCAAATTTAACATGGGAGATGGTTTGCGACTCAGCCGGAAATATTGGAAATTCTTTAAATTTAACCAATAAAGCCTGTAAAGGTCAGCATTCCGGGCGAATTATTCCTATGCATACAGAACTTAAACATTTTTTGTCGCTATATCTTAATGAAGCTAAAGAAAAAACTTATTTTGACCTAGAAAAAAATGTGATAGGAAGTGAGAGAAATAACCACGTTTCTGCTCAAATGATTGTAAATTTCTTTCAAAACCTTTATAAAACCATTGGTTTTAGCGGTTGTTCCTCACATAGCGGCAGACGAACATTTATAACTAATGCCGCTAAAATCATAGGACAAGCCGGCGGTACATTAAATGATGTGAAATTATTAGCAGGGCATTCTTCTCTTAACACTACCCAACGCTATATTGAATATAATACCGAAGCTCAAAAACGTATTATTGAGAAGATTTAGAAATCACTTTTTCCTATAAATAACCGTGATTTCTTTTGTAGAACTATTATATAATCCTTCTATTCCACTTGATAAAACTATTTCAAATTTACCATCAATTTCTATATACCTATCATGAGAATTTTTATATATAAGCTTTTTACACTTTGTTAAGCTACAACTACGCCTAATATCTGAGATACACGCTTGCTCCTCTGGACACAAGTGTTGTGTATCTTTACAAATTTCATAATAAAAAGTTATATTAGGATTATTTTTTCTTAAATCCTTAAAAAAACTTTTGGTTAATTTAGCATTCTTAGGTAAAAACATATATCTATCACAAACAACTACCTGTTTAGCTGAAGCACATAAAGATTTAATCATTTCAATGGCATTATTTCTGTCTTCTCGAATATTAAAAAACATACTATAGTTTTTCTTCAACTTACTTTCATTTATATTTACACACGGAAAGATATCATTGTTTGTTGTTAATTTTATTTTATAATCTGTCAAATCTAACAAATCTTTCTCACTTTTACCATCAAAATTACTAGCTAAAATCTGAGATGCAACGGAGCTATCTTCTGTAGATATTTTATCCCAATAATTGATACGTTCCAATTGAGCTTTTGTTGTTAAAAAAGTAGGCTGATAAAGGCTAAAAAATTTTTGCACTAAATAAACATCAACAGTTTTTCCTGTTTTAAAATCATAATACAATTTCAACAAATTATCGTCTAATAAAAGAGAGTAATTCATTAAGACATTTCCAAAAGTTCAGTTAATGTTGAATCAAAGAAACCACTAGGAAAAGCTACTTCTTTTTTATCACTATTTATAAATTTTCCCTTTTCATTTATCTGTAAATTAATGAAATTATCTTTCAGGCTTTTTTTATAATATATATTAACATTTTCATTTTTTATATGCTTTTTAAAAACTTCATATCGAATTTTATTTATTAAATGTTCGCTATGTGTCTCCAAAATAACTTGAACTCCATTTTCTGCAAGAAAAGAAAAAAACATTCCTAATCGTGCTTGTGCTTTAGGATGTAAATGTATTTCTGGATTTTCTATTATAACAATATTTCCTTTTTTACATAAAAGGCATAAAATTAAAATTTTAATTAAATAACTATTTCCAGCTCCGACATTAACCGGATTAATTTTTGAAATACCATCTATATCAAAACTTAATTTTGCATTTTTATCATCAATTCTTTCTGTGTTTGCGGTTATGTCAATATCTAAAATTTCTTTTAGCCACATATCCACTTGATATGACAACGTATTACTACCTTCAAATTTTACCAATTCTGGGGAGACCTCTTGTGTTTTATGTGTCTCTAAAAAACCAATTAAATATTCTCCCATTTTACCAACTTTTTTAGATGCATCAACTAATGAAATATCTTCTGGACCGAGTCTGTTAGCCGACAAATAATATAAATTGTCCTCATAGGTAAATAAATTATTTTCAAAAAAGTCTTTGTTTTTCAAAAGATTGGATATTTCATCATTTTTTACATTTTTATTATTATTGATGTGATTTAATAAAACACCTCTTAACTCTTTAGGTAATTGTTTTAAGGCGGCTATATTATGTTGTGGTTCATTTTCTGTATTAATTCTATAATTATATACATATTCCTTATCGCATCTTGCTGTTATTTCTATGCTCTTTTCTTCTGTGTATTTATTTCGCACATCAACAAAATTTGAAAAAAATGAAACATAATCATCTAAATTTGGATTAGCTGTTAAAGAGTACTTGTGCGACAATAATAATATGCTCTGTAATACAGATGATTTTCCTGTTGAATTCAATCCAGTAAATATTGTTAAATTATTCAACAAAAAGGTTTCTTCTGTAATATTTTTAAAATTTTTAATTTTAAGCTCTCTTAACATTATAACAAACCTTCCAACATTTTTTCGACAGCTTCAAATCTATATTTAATTGCTACATTTGAATCTATAATTCTCAAAATTCCCTGTTCATCCATATCCTGTTTTAACAGGTCAATCTTCTTTTTCAATTCAATTAATCCTATTTTATCTAAATTTATATTAAAACTAAATAAATATGCCAATATCTCAAATAGTCCCATATTAATCGGACGCTTTTGCGTACCTACTTTAGATCTTTTATCGAATCTAAAACCATCCTTTCCTAAAACCTTATGACAATTTCTCATTGCTGATTCAAAGGTTTGTTCTAGTTGCTCTACTTCTTCATCTGAAAACTTATTAATTGCCTTCATAACATTTGCTAAAAAATCATCTATATCACTTTTGTACTCAACATCTATTTTATCTGTTCTATATAAATAAAAACCTAAATATCTTAATATCATATATCGGTCTTTCATTCTTGCTGTTGGCACCCCTCCTCCTGTTGCAAGAATAAAAAGGCGAGATTTAGCTAACCGTTTTAATAATTCAGTTGATTTACCAAGGTACAAAGCATTTCTCATTTCCTGATTATTTAATTGCGTTCCCCCTCTATTAACTCTATCAAATATGTCAAATTTAACTCTTTCTGGGGTTGGTGGCTGAACAGTATATACTGTCACTTGGTAATCTTCTATTTTAGACTGTAAAACAGGCGGCAAATCCTTAAAATAATAAGTATTATATTCACCTAAAATATTTAAATCACTCAATTTAAATTTATTATTCATAAATTTTGTAATACATGTAAGTCTTTGTCGCCCATCTACAACTTGGCGTACTCCTTTTTCATCTTCAAAAAAATATATAATAGGAATAGGTATCCCCATTATAATAGATTCTATCAATTCAGAATTTTGCTTATGGCTCCAAACATTTTCCCTCTGAAATTCAGGATCTATAACTATAAATATATTTTCTGTTAATTTTCTTTTTAACTCATACAAACTATATGTATCTCTACTAAATTTAATAGAAATATTAGGATAATTTGTTTTTAAATTGTTTAGTGACTTATTATCTAAAGTCTCCTCACCCTCTAGATATGAATCTGTCCTTTGAAGTATATTTTCAGCCATGTTTCATCCTTTAATATTTTCTTATCTTATATTTTGTTAAAAATCAAGAAATTCCTTATTTTATACACTCCAACACTGTATTTACAATAGATTTAATTAAATCTTTATGAAAATGCAAGTTCTCATTAAAAATCTAGCTTCATATTCAATATTTCCTGCTCACATTTTGTTCTAATATCATCAAGTCTCTCCAGCCAACAAAAAAAGGCCTCCCTTGCGGAGGCTTTTTTTTGTTGAATTGTGTGTCGCGGAAAGAACCTACCAGGTTCGGAGCGGATAGTTGGTGAAAACGAGCTTTAATAGCGAAGTTTGAACCTTACAACGCGAGGAGGACCCGCTTTAGCGGGAGTACCCAATCAGGCAGCCGGAGCCAACACAGCCCACACCATCACCACCAGTATGTGAAAGCTGAGCTTAAGGAAGATTTAGCTAAAGTCGATGATTAATCCAGTACTTCATACCAATCATCATCAAAATGTAAGGCATTTAAAACAGCCTCTCTATCTAAAACATTTGGGTGTTTAATTTGTATATGTAATCGATTACAAGGAATATCTTCAATAATCGTAAATTGACTACCACTTGGTTGCCAAGTAAATTTATGAATATTTGACTTTTTTTCATAACCTTCTAAATTCCCTCTACTATTCCAGTTAAAATAATATAATTCAGGATCATAACGAACAGTATCAAATTCGAAAATTAAAAAATCCCTATAGTCTTTTGATTTCACAAGCACAACTGTACGCACAAATTTAAATACTTGCCGGACAGCTGAGACCCTTTCATTCCATATAGAAAGGACCATTTTACCTATTTCATTTGGCTCTGAACTTGTTATTTTATCTTGTCCAAAACTAAAAGTTGGAGAATTTCTTCCTGAAATTAATCGTACCTTTTCTTGACTACATATATTAGATTGCGAAAAAACTGTTTTAGCACCCCAACAACAATTGTTGAGTATAATATCATCTAAACCTACATTTGATGGTTTCCACTCTGCGCCTACCGCTTCTGCAAAAATTTGTTCCCATTCATTGCCTTCTAAAGACATACATTTTTTCGTTGCCAGTAAATATACAATATTCTTTGCAAACACATTAATAAAGTGTTTAGGAAAGCTATTTAGTAAAAAAGGTGGAATAGCTTTATTCACTGTTCTTAATTTTGGTTCTAACATAAGATGCCTCCTTTATAAGCATCTTAGCATAGTAATTTTAAAATGCTATAGGTAAAAAACGTTTTATTACTTCGGCAACCATGTCAACAGGTATTGCATTACCTGCTTGTTTGCGAGTTTGGCAATCAGATACTACAATTTTAAAAGTTTCTGGAAATCCTTGTAATCTAAGCATTTCTCTAGGGGTTAATCTCCTTTCTCCATTTACTAAAAGGTAATTATAACTTGCTCCAGCCCTTAATGCACAACTATATGGATAAGAAGATATATTTCCTGATTTATTTTCGTGCCATATTGCTGGATAATATTTAGAAGTGTGCATAGCTTTTCTTTTAGAGATAATATCTTTAGATGCATAATATTTTTTATCGACAACTTTATCCAATATATCACTTAAAGTTTTTTGTTTTTCTACTTTAAAATTCCAATCCATCTTAAAAGGTTTTTTAGCCCCTAATATCAAAACTCTTTCTCTTTTTTGAGGTAGCCCAAAATCTAAAGCATTTAACAAATGATAATCTACGTAATAACCTAATTCATCTCTTAGTACTTCTATAATAGTTCTAATAGTCTTTCCATTATTATGACTAGCTAGATTTTTAACATTTTCTAAGACAAAAGCTTGTGGTTGTTTTGCTTTTATAATACGTGCTATATCAAAAAATAATGTTCCTCTTGTCGTATCTTCGAAACCTTTTCTTAAACCACATATAGAAAATGTTTGACAAGGAAATCCTCCAAATAATAAATCAAATGTAGGAATCTGAGAAGCTTTTATTTTTGTTATATCTCCTGCAGGTCTCTCACTAAAATTTGCTTCATATGCCTCTTGTGCATATTTATCTATATCGCTACTAAAAACACATTTTCCTTTTATATTTAACTGATCAAAAGCTTTTTGAGATGCATATCTGAAACCACCTATTCCACAAAATAAATCTACAAAACTCATTTTTTTTGGTAAAATCTTGCCGTGATTATGTTCTATATCCATGAATAACTTATCTATACTAACATTTAACATTTTTGATAATTTCATAGCTATTACAATAGATGGTGTTACTGTATTTTTCTCTATTTTAGAAAGATATGTACGACTGATACCTGCTATTTTAGCAAGTTCAATTTGTGTAATGTGTTTTTCTTTTCTAATTTTAGCGACATTATTCATTAAGCGTTTCTTTCAAAAATGTAAACTAAGATGTACAGAATATTACATATCGCTCTATAAAAGTCTATTTCTTTTTAATATATGCACATTTAATAATTTTATTTTCTTTCGTTTTTAATGTTTTCTCTGAAAGATGCAACCAGATCTTGAACTTGTATTACACAATCACGATCTAATCGAAACATTTGTGTTTGAAATGTCCCTCCTGTTGCTTTTGATTTAATCTCGTTAAAATCTCTAATATAGTCAACAATATCTCTATTTAGTAAGGTTTTATATTTTTTATTTATGATTGTTAAACTTGAAGAAATATTTTTCCCTTTATATGTAATTTCACTAGCTCTTAAAGTACGTTCATCTTGTGAAAGTCCCGCAACCATCCAATATTGGCGACAAAGTTCGAGATAAGTATCTATATCTTTAACTATTTCATTTAATTCATCATTGAATTTATTTAATTTTAATTGTTGTGATAATTTAATTTCTTTATACCAACTAACACCAGCAGCTGCTACTGAACTTATAGCAGAAACTACACTGACAATTGTACTAATACTACACATTTTTTGCTTCCTTTAAATATCCTTTTAGCAAAGGTATCAATGTATCGTCATCACTGCATGTAAATTCAATTTTTGCAGTCACTTCATCGTACGAAAAACCATCTTCTGTAATTAAAGAAACAAACGCTTCATCCCAAAAAGAAGAACCAACACCACATAAACCGTTAAGGTTAATAATAATTTTTTCAACATTCCTATCTCTCAGTGGTTCTACCAAAAACTCTTTTCTAAATTTTTCTCCACTATAAGGTCCGTCATTATAAAAACGCCCCGCAGGGACTTTACTAAAGTCATTGGCTATAGATATATTTTTTATTTCCATATGTCCTCCTATTGTAAACGAACTTTCCACTGAATTAATGTACCTTTTAGAGATTCTTCTCTATTCTTTACAGATTCTGTACCTTCAGAAAGATACATATATTCTCCTCGATAACTAAATATTTTTAACATTCCTTCTATATTTGATGTAATATAATCTTTTATATCCTTCAAGCCTTTTCCTCGAGTCTTCTGTTTTGTTGATGTTCTACTTAGTTGAGTTGCAGCTTGTATCCTCTGTGCATCATCATTAAGTAACCCTCCAAAACTTTTAAAATATTCCGTATGTGTTCTAGGTAAAGAATTAGGTATTCCTATACCTTCATCATAAAACATTATTGTTAACATCTTATTTTTAATATTTAAGGACGCAGACATCCACCATAGTCGTTTTTTTAATAAATTATTTGATAAATAATCTTCTGGATATGCGTGATTTATTGAGTTTGTCATAGCTTCTGTTAAACCTTTTTGCAGTGCTCTAGGAGAAGGTACAGAACCTTGAATTAAGGCTGATAATAAAGTTCCAAGTTTTAAAGCATCTTCACCTGAAGCTATATCTCCAGCTTGAAATGGTATATAAAAATCTTCACTATCATTTTTTTCATAATTAAATTTTGCAGGTAGATTACTGACATTTAAGAGCTCAAACATTCCCATGTCCCTAAGTTGTAATCGAATATTTCTATCCCATTTTTTAAAATCTATTACCCTCATTCTCCTAAAACACTTTATACGTTTTATCCTATCTATTTCGGCTGTAAAAGCTAATGCAGCTGCCGGAGATATTTTTTTTAATGGTTTAAAATCAATAATGAATCTTTTTTTTGTCTCCTCGCAAGCAGATCTTAATTTATTAAAAAATTTTACTGTCTCATCATAATTTTCATTAAGATTCATATTTTCTGGTGTCTTAATGTTTTCTAAGGCATACTTTCGATGTCGTTTATTTTTTTTGAAAATAGAGCGACGTATTTTATTCAATAAATATTTTTTATGTTCTTCTGATAGTTTTTTCATCAATAACCTTTACTATTCGTAGCAATTATATTGAGTTATTATCTTTCAATCAAGGATATTTTATATCTTTTTATCCCTTCACGCCACATAATACGAACTTATCTTTTTACCATTCTTGCATACATTTTCCTGATATAACAAGCCATTTTCATCATATAATTTAACCGTACCGTGCATTTTACCATTTTTATAAGGTATCGCCATAAATAGCTTTCCGCTCTTTCTATTGTAGACACGCATGATCCCATTAAGTGGATTGTTTTGTAAATCATAGCGGATATTATTCTTAAAAACAGTATTCTGCGGTGTATATTCCTCTTGTGCCTGACAATTAAAGCTAAACAAACTGATTATAACAACCACTAATATGCTTAATTTATTGAAATACACAAACATTTGCGTTCCTCCGTGTTGAACTTGATTATAATAAGTTTTACAGATAACGCAAGAATTATCCGATCTACAAATGCCAAATATTGACACTAGTTAAAGATATTAAATTTACGTTGTGGAATTACTCCAACTCCAACAACCACTCTAACACATTCAAACGTTTAATGCCTTTAGTATTGCCTGAGCCATAGTCCATAGAGAGCAAAAACTTCGGGTAATTGTCTTCGATTTCCTCTAATGGAGCTAATTCGCGTTTTAATACTTCCGGCTCCAGTGCATACAAAGCAACTTGGTAATATTCGACTTCACCAACACTTTTTTGAGCCACAAAATCAACTTCAATATTTTTACCGCCTTTATTGATTTTACCGACAGACACTTGATAGCCACGTCGCAACAACTCTAAATATACGACATTTTCTAAAATATGCCCTTGATCCATATCTTCATGACCAAGCAGAGCTGTACGCAAGCCAATATCAGCCACATAATATTTAGCACTATTCTCTAAAAGCTGTTTGCCTTTAATATCATAGCGGTCGCATTTATACATCAAATAGCTGTCGATTAAACCTTGTATATAGGTTGATATTGTCGGGACTGAAACACTAAAACCACCTGCTTTCAACCCTTTTTCAATATTTCGAACCGACGTTTCATTGCCGATATTATCAAATAAATAACGCACCACCGCATCCAGTTTATTGGTATCACTGATTTTGAAGCGACGAACAATGTCTTTTTGAATAGTGTTGCGATATACCGTGTCCATCAAGTAGTCATTAATAAGTTGTCTATCGTATAAAAAATCTAATGTCTGAGGAAATCCACTTTTTTTAATGTAATGGGAATAAACTCCTAGCGGGTTACGAGTATCTTCCATTTCTTTAATCGTTAAAGCGTGTATAGGCGCTCTCATCGTGTAATCTGAATAATACTCTTTGAAAGACAATGGTTGCATTTTGATTTCTACATAGCGACCGCCCAAAGTATTTGCCAAATCAGAAGAGAACATATAAGCATTAGAGCCAGTCAAATAAACATCAACATTCTCGTGTAACCGAAGTGTATTAGCCACTCTCTGCCAATCACGCAATAATTGTATCTCATCAAGAAAGACATAATTCATTATTTGCGGTTTTAATCGTGCAACCACATAATCAAGCAGTTTGTTATAATCTGTTAAAAAGCCTTCTTTGTCATACTCTAAACCAATTTCTCTGGTTTTCATCAGGTCTTCAAGATTGATATTAATAATGTTGATTTTCTGTTTTTTATTATGGCTCTCAATTTCAAGATCCATTTGATAAAGTGAAAACAACTTCGATTTGCCGCACCGTCTTACGCCTGTTATGATTTTAATTAAATCCTGTTGAGACCGCCATTTTTGAAGTTGAGCGATATATGTTGGTCTTCCAATTAAATGTTCGACAGCTTTTTTCATTGTTTTTCTCCTTTATAGATATTATATTTTACAAAAACACAAAAATCAAGTATTTTGTAAAATACATTTAACAAAATATATAAAATATTATTTTTGTAAAATGGAATTGAAATAGTACTCATAATTCGTATTTTTTTGCGATTGTATGCGTTTTTTACTTTTTACGCATAACTTATCGGTTTTGACCGTTTTCGTGCGTGTACGTGCGAAAAAACCGCATTAAAATCGATTTATAACTTATTGTTATCAACAACTTTTTTCTATATAACACATTGATTTTATTTAATATCTAAAAATAATTTAATTTTTTAAAAAATTTTTGAGACATTTTTAATCGAATATGTTATAAAAATTGATATAATCGTGAGGAAGTGTGTCCGAATGATTATGTAAGACCCTTAGAGGTCTTTTTTTATGTCTGAATAAGAAATTTATTCAGGTATTTTTTTAACCGTAAAAGCTGTGCAGTAATGTACAGCTTTTTTTATTTTAAATT
The DNA here is from genome assembly GCA_017477185.1 of Alphaproteobacteria bacterium. Classification (GTDB taxonomy): domain Bacteria; phylum Pseudomonadota; class Alphaproteobacteria; order RF32; family CAG-239; genus Scatocola. The sequence goes on from JAFUXF010000012.1 coordinate 24,341, forward strand.
TATTAGAAAAGGAAAAACTAAATATGTTTAATAATAACAATAATTACAATTCTCAGGGTGTTCCTTCATATGTGGCTTACGGCGGTGTTCCTGTCGGTATTCCTAAGGGTTCTGTTCCGCAAAATGCTACCGGAGGGGCTGTCCCTCAATGGAGTTTGGGACAACAAAGCACAACTTCCGCTTTTGGACAGCCAATCCAACTTGTTCAGAACAATGTACCTATTGAGGAAGAAAAAGCTACTTTAGGTTTTACCAAAGAAATTCCCAATACTATTGCAGGAAGCGGAAATATTCTTCCGCAACCTGATTATAGTATACAAAATTCATCTCCTAATCTAGGTTTAGAAGTTCTACAAAATCAGATTAAATCTTTTGAAAGAAAGGTTCCCTATCCATATAAAGATATTGGCGGATTACCTACTTGGGGATATGGACATATGGATAAAACAGAAGAAGGATTTATGGCTCAGCCTTGGATAAATAAAACGACCGGACTTCCTGCAACAGAGCAAGAAAAATTATCAGAATATAATAAGTTTTTGCAATTGCCGTATGGTCAAGAATATGGAGCTAATTATTACAAAAATAAAACTAATTTATTTTTATCAGACAAAGACATAGATTCATTATTAGCTAAAGATATCTCGGATAAAAATAAAAATCTTCAAAATTTTCCGTATTACAATAATTTCAGCCAAACAATCAAAAATGCTCTTATTGATTCTGAATTTAATACAGGGCAAGTTGTTTCAGGTTATCCTCTATTACATAGCGAAGCAAATAAATTAGGAACTAGCAATTTTGATTTAGATGCTTTCTGCGGAAATCTGCATAGAGCTGATAGTAATAATCCTACAATGCAGGAAAGAAATGATTGGACACTTAATCAATGTCTAAATGGGTATATCATTCCAAGAAAATAGATGACAAATAAATTATTATGTTTATTATTATATCTATAATTGATTTTAGGGAGTATAGATGAAAAAAATTTTTTCTTGCATATGTGTGCTTATCTGCCTTTGGAACACTAATACTCTCGCCGAAGCCAAATGTGATACTTACATTATGGGTAAATGTTTTTCATGCCATTCACCTATAACCTTTGAAATTTCATCTGATGAAATTTGTCAGATGATTTGCCCTGAACGCATTGTTATACATTCTTGGAAAAGTTCTTTTTGCGCTCTGAGCAAATGTCCAAAATCATACCCATATCGTGATGAAAAAACAGGAGACTGCCGTTTATCTCAACAAACACCTATGGACATTGAGCTTAATAAAATTAATATTGAAGAACATACAAACAAAGAAAAATATAGTATTCCTGCAAAAAATAATAAATGTCCTAAGAATAAACCTCTTTTATCAAAAGGCTTTTGTTATCCTTGTGATTATAAATATCCTCTGTTCATAAATAAAGAATTATTAAAATATTGTCCTAATCGAATAAACATTCCTTATCCTTGGATAAAAGATCATAATGAAATTCTTACGTATCTTATTTGCCCCAAAGATAGACCTTTATATCACTGGAGCGGAGAATGCTATCCTTGCAATTATCCGGATACCGTACCTGTTTTAACGCAATGCCTTGAAGATAAAAAAATATGTGACGTCTGCCCAAATAGAACCATTTTGCCTTTATCTGGAGGCAATAGACCGAGTGTCTTAAATTGTCCGAAAGACAAGCCTTTAATGGATATTAACGGGATTTGTTTTAGTTGTGATACACCATTAAAAATTAATATTACTGAAATGGAAGATTCTTGTCATAAAAACTGTTCTAATCAAAGAGTCTTACAAGGGAATTTATGTGTAAAGAAGTAAATCACGTCATTCCCGTTGCAAACCGTTACCCGCAGCCGATTAAAGGTGATTTATGTTATTAGCAGTGCTAATAACTTTTGCTAATAACTTTAAGGTTTACACCCCAGCTTGTTTTTAGTTAAGTGATTGATTTTACGCAATAACAAGGTTTGTGGCTATGTATTGTATGAATCCTGCCACCCCAGCCACCACAGACAAAGGACTTAAATTAACATTTAAGCCATTGTTTTTTAATAAAAATATCGAGTTCGGATGTCAAAAGTTCAAAAGATAGCTTTTTTTAAGGACATCCGAACTTTTTTATGTAACAATCTTGGAAAATCAGCATATTAAGATGGTTTGAATCCAGCCTCTTATTTTGAGCAAACTTTGGCAAAGAAAAGTTTTTGACGCTTGCAACGATTTATTTAAGCGTTCTTATTACGCGTAGGCAGTCCTGCCAAGTATGCTTTTTTCAGTAAAACAACCTGTGTTTTATAAAATGCAAGTTTAAATCATTAAAAACTGTTTTACTTTTTCTTAAATCACGTCATTATAATATAGTAGTAGAGGAAATAAAATGACGGCAATACGTGAGAACTTTCAAAAATGGCTAATTAGCCAAGGTTATCCATCTAAAGGCATAACAGGAAAAAATAGTACTGTATATGATTATCTGCGCTACATTGATAAGATGTTAAAGTCTTTGTTTGAAACTGACAGTTGGCAACCTTTAATTGATGAATTTCCGAGTATCTTGCTTTTTTATCTTCTGACAGGAAAAATCAAATATAGGCAAAACCTTGTCCCTTTTGATGATATTAATCAATTAGCAAAACGAAGCAAAGAATTTTATATTGCTCCTGACTTATTAAATCAATTCCGTATATATAAAGATAAAGAGCCTTTTTTTATGCAAAAATTGCATAACCTTAATGAAAATAAGAAAACAGGTGCAGCAATTTCAAAATTTTATCATTTTTTATTTGAAACTCAGAGTATATCATCTTATTCTTTTGAGGACTTCACTTTATTGGCTGAAAAAATTGTTGCATGTTGCATATATATAAATAGAGCCATTGAAACTTCTGAAACAGCAAATTCACCTAAAGAAATAAAGTCTAAAAATAACAACAACGAGAAGAATATCTCCTTAAAAGAATTAGCTCAATTCCTTGAATGTTCAATACAAAATGCGGTAAGACTGCTTAAAGACCGAAATATAGAACTTTCTGTGGCCAGTATTAATCAATATTTAAGAGAGCATTATCATCCATCAACAAATTCAAAAATTAAAGATTTGAACATTTTTTCTGTGGAATGGTGTACTATGGATGAAGCCGCAACAAAATTACTTAGCCGAATTTTTTGACTCTGACCTTGAAGAAGGTGCTAGAGTCGAAACTCCTGACGAAGCTGTTGAATTTTATGCTTCGTCAGGAAATTATGGTGTGTTTGCAACTAAAGTTGTACTTGAACTGCAAACAGACACTTTAAGTTTTAACATTTACCCGAATCATGAACCAGGTGAGGAAGAATTGTTTTCCGCGTTTGATTACGCTATTGATTTTATCGTAAAATTATTATCAATTGGAGTTCCTTTTGATTTTGCTGAAATTTGCGTTAATTCTCCTGATTGTAAATATATCTTCGGGCACAAAAAAGACTATCAACAAAACAATTCCTTCCTGGATGAAGACGATGATAATGAAGACTTCATCGCCACAGGTCCATATTGGGAAGAAGAAAACGATGAATACGAAGCTAATCCTAATTATTGGAGACAATAATGACGGTAGAAATTATTAATAAATTTATGGAGGGAGGCAAACTCCCTCCGAAAGGAGGCCAAACTGATGGTGAGGCCCCAACACAACTGAAGAACAGAAGCAAAAGCCTGAGGAAACGAAATCCTTAACTTTTGAAGAGATTATAAGCAAACATCAGTTGTCAGCAGAAACATTGGATGAAATGATTGCATCCGCAAGCAATGACAATTTGTTTCCTTCTGCCAAGTTAAGTGGTAAAGCTTTAATCGATAAAGTCAATGAGCTTCGAGACTGGGTTGATACAGAACAGAACTACTTAACAAATACACCGTTTTCAATGGATGTTTATAATAAAAAGAGAGCTGTTCTTCAGGCTAGAGCCTCTTTAGTTTTGATTATGGAGTGTTTTATCGGAGAACAATTGCGTAAAATTCCAAAATTGAACGGAACCAACAAAAACTCCAAAGGTCGTGCGACAGGACAGCAGAGAACAAAGTCTCAAATCATTAAAGAAGACTATAATCTTTCACCTCGCCTTGCTCGCGACTTCCAACATTTGACTTGGGAAGGAGTTAAAGCAGCCATTGAGCTTGCTTTGAGACAAAATGATATTGTTACTAGAGCACTTGCTCTCTCAAAATCTGCTTCAATTAAGGCTAAGCAAAATAGGAACGACCCAAAAATAAAATATGCTAAGTTTGAATTAAACAGTATCGAAGAAACGGAATATAAAACTTTGGTTCTTGAGGAGCCAATGTACATTACTACTCTTTTTTCAAACATCTCGCTTGGTTTGGCAAGAATCCATGAGTTAAATTTACATTCCGCGGTAGCTGCAGAATGGGACAAAACAAGAGCTGCTTGGCATGAACTTCTGTTTCCTGATTGTCATATGGTGCAAGGTGATTTCACCTCAGACAAATGCTTTAATGAACCTTATCGATTAAAAAAAAAGAGGTTACGTATTTAAAATTATCATTATTTTCAACCTGTATTTTTCAAAAACATAGGTTGTCAGTATAAAAATTAGAATTGGAAAATTATTTGAAAAAAAAGTTTTACTTTTCAAGAGAATCGCGACAATACAACACTATCAAAGCAATAATTGATGTTATATCACATTGTGAATACGTTTTTATTCTATGCACATAGAGATAGCTTTTACTGACAACTGAGAGACAAACTATTCTCTACGTGTATCTATTAATTTGATATTGTCAATTTGCGACTTATCAAACATAGCATATCCTGACGGTGTATACATAACTGGCCTGATTTTACCTTCTTTCATCCAATAACGAATTGTTGAAACAGGCAGTTCGGCCAATTTAGCAAATTTTGAAATCGTTAGCAATTTATCTTGAGATTCTACTTTTTCTACATCTAATAAATCAATCATCATTTTAAGTGAACGATTGAGTGCCGACAGCATAAACTTATAATAAGGCTCGCTATTTTCTTTGGTTTGATATGTTTCTAAAGCAGTTAAATATCTCTTGCGGTCAATTTTTCTGATGATGATTGGTGCATAACCATTTTCAAGCAAAATACTATTTAAGAGCAGACGTGCTGTCCTTCCGTTACCATCAACGAACGGATGTATAGAGACTAAACGATAGTGTGCTTCTATTGCTTTTATGAGCACATCATTATCTTTTTCAAGCAACCATTTGCCAAAATCACTCATTAAATCAGGAACTTTTAGAGGATTAGGTAAAATTGTTTGTGATCCTGAAATTCGAACTTTGACAGAACGATAAAAGCCTGCATTACTATCATCTATACCTGATAAAATGATTTTATGGATTTGCAGCATGTAATTTTCATCAATTTGGACTTTATTTTTAGCGGCTTCACAAATAAAATCAAAAGCGTTTGCGTGATTTCTGGCTTCAAGATAATCATTAATCGGTTTAGCACCGGTTGTAATTTGCTCTTCAATAGCTAATTCTGTCTCACGTCTGGTTAAAGTATTGCCTTCAATAGCGTTGGAAGTATAAGCAAGCTCTGTTTTAAGCCACTTGTCTAAGACTTTCTGATTATCTTTATTTTGCAAAAGTTTTTGTAGTTTTTTGCTGTTTTCTTCAATTTTAGAGCGGATTTCCTGCATAACAACCCCATACTTCATGGTTTTAATATATTTAAACTATAAACATTAAATAGTTTATTGTCAAGATAATACTTTATAGTTTAATAACTTGCTAAGTATAAAGTAAAACATTTCTCATTACTCCATAAATGACCCACAGTAAACAAAAGACCTGAAAGGTAGCTAATTATATATGTTTCAGTCTATTGCTTGCCACGGGTCAAATTATGGATTCTGGTTAATTAATACTCATCAGCTGTCATTATTGTCATAACTCTTACTGTCTGGCTTTCATCTGCTGGATCATTTGATAAATAACATAAGGATTTGTCATAATAATCAATTTTGAACATGATTTTTTGACCTTTATAATCAAAAGAGCCAAAATCATGCTCTTCATAAGGATCATTTGCGGTGGTAAAAGCGTTGAATTGCTTCACTTTTCTAATGATTTCTGCAATTTCATTACCTGGTTTTGTGTTAATTCCTAAGGTTAACATTACTCTACCACCTGTAAATGTCTTGCGAAAGTTGTCATTTAGCCTTTGGATTGCATTAGTCATTACTTAGCTCCTTCTGCTAAAAATTCAGAAAAACGACGTAATGCATTCAACACAGAAGAGTGACTTCTTTTACCATAAGCGTGTTTTTTACCTGTTTTTTCATATTCTGGCAGAATAGATGCAATATTTTTAACTAACATATCTAAATTGATTTTTTCTTTAATCAGAAGTCTTTCAATGCGTCCGCGATAATCTTCTGCTGTTAAAGGTTTGTATTTTTGGCTCAATAAATAAGTTTTGAATTCGTTTAACATGGCTTTTTTTCCTTTCATTATGGGTTAGTCTTGAACAATACAAACGGTGTATTGAGCACAAACTCTTTGCAATGTAGCACGATTAGCTTCTTGCCAAAGAAAATAAGGTTCAGGCAGTCTGATAACTGTTCCATTGGTATAGTGTAATTCAAGGTAATACATGGATTTGAGCTCCTTTCATCGTCATTAACTATATTTATTATACCGTGAATTTATGGGTTCGCGAGCCCCCTTTTTTACTAAAATGGGTGTTTTTTTACTATTTATTGCAGATAGTGAATCAAAGCCTTGTATTTAAAAGAAAAAAATAATACCAAGCCCCGTGCGTAACTTAATGTTCAAATGAAAAAAACACAAAATTATTGCTGATAAATCAGAGAATAAACTGGTTTCCAACCAGTCCCATGTGTTGCATTTTTGACGACTACTATATTTTCTTCCGCTGCAAATTTTTGCGTTAATTCAGACGGAATCACTTCATCTTTGCCGCCAACATAATGTATTTGCGGCACAGTTGCAAATTTCTCTTTGTCATCAGCTAAATTTAATGAACCTTCAAGGGGTGGTAATTTATGATATTCAGTCCACGTTTTATGATCTAAATTACCGGCAATCGTTATAACCTTTTTGATTTTTAGATCAGGATATTTCACTGCTATTAAACCGGCAATTTGCGCTCCACCGGAATAACCTATTAAAGTTATATTCTTATTTCCGACAATTTGCTTAATTGCATCATATTCAGACTCAATAACTTCTGGAGCAAAACGTTTGGTTGTCCAATACGATACAATACAAGCATCATCTTTAACATATTGACATGGACGAGCTATATAGATGACATTGGGTGCCGGGTCATTAAAACTTAATTCACGCATTAGTTCCCCGCGTGGCGTTGGATTCTTGCTTGGGAGCCCTCTCGCATTAAAAGCATGACCATCACCTTCAATATAAATGCGATAATCAGCATCTTTCTCTGTTATTTTTTGCCAAGAAGCTATTTTGAATTGTGATGTAACAATTTCTTTATACGCGAAATCTTCCGAAGGCTGAATACTTTGGCATCCGGACAATATTGTTAAAAAACAAAACGTAAAAAATATTCTCATAAGACGAAACTAACCGATAGTATATAAAAAAGCAACCCCATATCTGAAAACAACAAATATGGGGCTTGTATTATATTGTTAAGCAAAATATTAGTTCTTAGAAATTATACTTAGCCTTTAATGAACCGGTATGGCTGGTATATCCTTGACGAAGATTTGCATTATATTCTGCAGATAGTGTCCAATCTTCAACATCGACATCAACACCAACGCCAGCTTCCAAACCAATACGATCTAATTTCTCACCAGTAACGTTATAAACATTTGTTCCGACATTAACAGTTGCATTAGAATCATCGCTTAACAGATCATAAGTCAAAGCAACTCTTGCTCTCGGTGTAAATGTATATGTTTCATTTTCCACCGTACTTGCAAAATTAATTCCTGCAACAGCTGTTAAAATATCAACATCATCAGCTCTAATACGCTGTCCAACTGTATCTGTATAATCATCACGTTTAATATGAGTATATCTTAAACCAGCTTCAGGGGTAATACCATCTTGCCAATCATAGCCGACATAAGCACTTGCCCCCATATTTTGAACATTATAATCGCCTTTATTAACAACTCCGCCAATATTGGCTTTTTCCTCATATTTAGCGATACCATACATAGCCATAGCACGCACAAACCATTCTGACGGCTGATATTTACCATAAACATAAAAGTTATGACTTGCTATATCTGTATCGCGTCCAGCAGACTCAACATCTGTATTGCCGTAAGCATAACCGACACCGACCATTGTTTGGCTGTCTTTTTTACCATCTAAACCAAAAGCAACTCCTTTTGTATGCCCTCTAAATCCAGGCATTTGGTCTGCTGCATGTTGTTTAGAACGGTTATATAATGTCTGCACCCATGCTCCTTGACGCTCAAATACATCTCCTGAGTTCATACCTTGCGTTTGTAAGCGATCGGCGACTTGAGCATCTACCATGTTATTAAAGTCTTGTGTGACTCCCACATGAACCAAGCTATCTGTTGGAGCTAAATCAGTTAAAGCTTTGGTATAAGCAACAGCATCATGCTGAGATAATTCATTCAAATATTCCTGAACAACAGCTGCAGGTGTTCCTTCCGGAGCATTAAATGAATCCCAAGCTTGAGCTGCTTTAACATTATTTGTTGAACCGTTTGCCGCTTCAGTAACATCAGCGGCTGAAGATGTATAAGTAATTTTGAATTTACCATCCTCTGTTTGCGTAACCTGATAACGATTATTAGACATCAGTTCAGCAAAATCACCTGTTTTTGTTCCGGTGACATTAATCAGGTCAAGACCTTCTGTTGATTGACCTTTTTCGGTCATTAAACCGGAAGCGACCGTTAATGCTAATTTAGAAGAACTTCCCAAGGTTAAATCATGAGCTGTTAATTTACCACCGGTATAATCACTTGAAGCATCACTAAGATTTGTAATACCCATTTTCAGTGTCCCATTAATAACCGCATCACCCAATGTAACCTGATTTGTTCCGATATCTAACGAACCATTATTGGCAATTATTGTGTTAGATGTTGTTAAATCTGCACCATCGCCCCAAATCGCATCACCAATAATGTTGGTTATACCACCATTAACAGCATTACCAATTGTTCCACCATTAATATTATATGTGCCATTATTGGTAATAGCGACTTGAATATTATCAGCACTGGAAGTCAAAGACTTATCATTATTAATTGTGATAGCACTTGAAATAACAGCATTATTAGCAACTGCACCCTCAACAATTAAATTACCACCACTGACTGCTTTGCCAATTGTACCACCGGTAACCTTATAAGTTCCACCGGTTACTGTGCCTGTAACATTGCTTGCATTACTTTCTAATGATTGACCATTATTAATGGTAATGTTGTTAGCTATTTGAGCATTATTTACCACATCTCCGGCAACAACTAAAGCACCATTACCGGTTACATTCTGAGCAATTGTTCCATCGGTTACATTATATGTTCCTGAGTTAGCAACTGTTCCGCTGATATCATCTGCTGATGAAGTCAATGTTCCGGTAACAGTAACATTTTCCAGAGTTCCGTTATTGGTAACATTTCCTGAAATTTTCGTCGTACCGGCAATCGTTTTATTTAATGTACCACCAGTTAATTCAATCGTTCCGGCATTTGTTGTAATATCATTACTAAATCCGTTTGCGGCTGTCTTTAATGTTCCACCGGAAGCAATTTCAACCATATTCGTCATCGTTGTATTGTTTTGAACAGTTCCGCTAATCTTGGTTGTACCACCTGTAATTTGTTGGGCTAATGTTCCACCGGTTAAATTAACTATACCACCATTTGTAACCGCACCGCCAATTTTATCAGCTGCCGTTGTTAATGTCTTATTTGAATTAATTGTAACTTCCTGACTGATTGTACCTGTATTAGTCATGTTATTTGCAATCACTGTATGTCCATCACCAGTGATAGCATTTGCATTAGCTGTACCGGTTAAAGTTAAAGTGCCATCATTATCAACACCATTAGCCGTTGTCATAGAAGAAACCGTCAATCCGCTATTTTCAGCAACAGAAACAGAATCTTGTTCAACAAAATCAATAGTTGTTACGCCACCATCAACATAGAATGTTCCTTCACCTGTCAACTTATCAAGGGCATTTGTACCTGTAGCATGGACTTCTCCGGTATTAGCAATTCCTGCGTTAATGGTTGAGTCTTTAATATTAACCGTTCCGTTAGATGCAATCACATTTGCCGTATTTTCTGCAACAACTACACCATCAAGATTAGCTTCTGCAGTACTATTGGTAATATTAATTAATGAACCGGTTTCAGTTTTTGCATTAACAACCTCTACATTTTTCAAATTAACGGTTGTATCTGCTTTTGAAACAGCGAATCCTATCTTTCCATTCATATCCAACTCAGCCAAATCTGTTGCGCTTCTACCTTCAATAGTAATATCTCCGGCAGCTGTTGTTCCCAGATTTTGAGTTAACTGATAAGCGTTAGAAGACTCTGTTGTTGTGGCTTTCATACTTCTTGAACCGCTTGTTGTATTTAAGGTTGCAAGAGCATCTGCTTGCGTTACACCAGTTTGATGCTTTGCTTCCGTTACATTAACAGCTAATTGTAATGATGTTCCATCGACAGATAGTGTTTTTTGTTTTTTCTCGGTATACTCTATAGTATCAAAACTTAGTTTATCAAAATCAATGTCAGCAGCAAAATCTTCTGCTTCATAAGTAATATCGGTAACCTCATCGCCCTGATATGCTGCTGCTAACTCATCAGAAAGAGCCAACGTAATATTATCTGTTGCACCTTTCAGAACTTGAACAGTAAACGAATCTGATGTTGTGCCGATTTCGGTTATATCACTAACCGTAATTGTTCTTTCTGTATCACCAGCAACGGCGATATTGATAGCATCGGCAATCGGTGTTTCCCCTGTGTAATCAATATCAATCTTAATAGAACCGTCACCAAGCAATTTATTAACAGCCTGTTCTGTAACAGCTTCATCACCAGCCAAATTCAATGTTCCGTCATTCAAATCCAATGTTCCGGCAACAGAACCGGCAGAAGTCATTACCAGAGCTTCATTAACTTTGGTAACACCCGTTGTACCGGCAACAGCCTTGCTCAATGTACCGGATAAATTCAAAGTTCCGGCATTTGTAATTGTACTGCCAAAATTAGAAGTATTTGCAGTTAACGTACCTGATGCAATGGTTACAGCCTGATTAACAACAGAACCTGATGCGATTGACGATGTTCCCGTAAATTGCGTTGAACCATCACCTGCAACCTTACCAGTTAAAACACCACCATTGACGGTTAAACCATTTTCTGTTGCATTGACAATACCTTCTCCTGTGCCTGTTCCTACAATGACATTACCGTTAGCTGTCAATGTTGCATCTGATTCAATATTGATAACTTTTTGTGTAATTTGACCAACAGTTGTTGCACCTGTCACAACATTAGCCGTACCGGCCGTTCCTGTAATCTTAGAAAGGCTGTTTGTTCCATCTAAGTTCAAGGTATCGGTATTATTAATATCAGCCGTTGTATTATTTACAAATGTTGAATCTTCAACATTCAATGTGCCGGCATTGTCAACTGCATAATCAGATGCACCCGAAAACTCATCAACACCGCTGATTGTCAGGGTTGAACCTTCTGCAACTTTAATACCGGTATTTGAATCACCTAATATACTGTTGCCATTACCAAAGATTGTAAAGGCGGTTCTATCAGCATTATTCAATGATCCGAAAGCTCTGTCTGCCGTGAAATCTTCTGACAATGAGTATGCTGTCGGGTGCATTGTTCCGACATTATCAAGAATAGCGTTGATTAAATCACCATCATAATGAAGTTTTCTGCTGATAGACAGTAAACCTGTTGTTTCACTATCCGGTGTAAATGTATAGGCATATCCATCGGCAATAGTTGTATAAGCTGTCGTTCTTGTGGTTATATTGTCTTTTGCATTGCCATCTAAATACGTTGCCTCTGTATCATCAGCATATTCATCCGGTGTATTAATAACATTAATTGCATTTAATGTAATGATATTGTCTGCTTTGGTAGAAGATGAAACATTGTTAACTTTCAATTTATCCATAACATTCAATGTTGCATCATAATCTAAATTCAAATTCAATGTATTCTCATTGCCACCATAAGTCGTAACCGTCAGAACATCACCGGCATGATCGTTTTGCAAGCTTAAAGTTGCATCACCTGTTACATTCAAAGCTTGAATAGTTGATGTTGCAGGCGTTGTACCAAGTTGCAATGTACCACCGGCAAGGTTAGTTGTTCCGCTATTGTCATAAGCTCCATTTAATTCAATCGTACCATCATTATATGTTGCGTCAGAATTAATATTTAATGTGCCGGCAACGTAAATTTTATCATTAATTGTTACTTCCTTACCTTCAGCTGCATTCAAATTAAGTACACTGCTATTATTATAACTGGTAATACCATAACCATTACCATTTGCTGTTGCATTAACATTATCCGTAAATTCAACATCTCTATTTTTAGCAGTTATTGTTACTGTACCTCGATCATTGTATATAGCAGCACCACGGTCAGCAACATTACCGATAAATGAGGTATCGGTAAGATTAATTATCGCATCGTTTGCTTCGTTATAAATCGCGCCACCATAGTTCACAGATCCTGCTGCTTCATTTCCAATAAATGAAGAATTTGCAATATTAATGGTTCCTGAAAGATTAGAAATAGCACCACCATAAGAGGTAGATTTATTTTTAATAAAATTACCTAAAATAGAATCAATATTAGTGTTATAGTTATAAATTGCACCACCTTGTGCATTTTGGTAGTTGCCGATAAAGTCACCTTTTATTAAACCTATTTTACCTGAACTGTAAGTAAGTATTGCACCACCACCATAGCTGCCACCCGTTCCTCGGTTACCAATGAAATCTCCTACAATTTCTCCTATCTCACCGGTTGAACTATCATGTCTCAAAACACCAGCATAGCCGGATGCAGAATTACCGATAAAGTTACCTGTTATAGAGCCTATGTTATTAGAATTTCCTGCATTGTTAATAGCTGTACCATAAGAACCTGAATTGCCAACGAAATCAGCTGTTATATCACCAGTCGGATTCGAAAGGACGCCGCCAGTTTTACCGACATATTCTACGCCTTCTCTTATCGTCGGTGTCAGAGCCGTATTATCGGAATTTTTAACTGTTAATTGGTTATTTGCCCAAGTATACTTCAACTCTGTATCGTCTTCACCATAAGTTGTCTTTTTAATATCGGTATAGAAAGTCTTATCTCCATAAGCAACTGGAATGATACCGGTATTTTCTTTGGTAAACTTATAAGCACTATCACTTCCAAGCGTTGGTTTCAGCCAATTTATTCTGTCAGAAAGGCTTAAAACACCGGTTGTGTTATCATAAGTTGCTGTTGCATAAATACCTGCATCAAAATCATTGGCTAATGCAAGAACACTTTTAAGTGTCCCATCAGCAATGTGGAGTTCTCCGTTTTCGGCATCGTCATTTATGAAACTCAAAGAAGAAAGGTAGATTGGAGAAGTCGTATTGTTCAGAGAAGCTGTGATAATATCAGAAACAACCGAAGTTGCACTTAAATCTACATCAAGAGCAAGTTTCAAACCACCTATATTATCAATACTGTGAGCTAATGTAAGTGAGTCAATATGATTGTTGGCAAGATTTAATGTTCCGCCGTTAGCAACTAAAGCGCTATTTGTACCTAAAGAAGAAACAGCATTTCCACCAACCGTCAAAGTTGCATCATTATCAAGATTTGCCGTTGTAATATTGTTAGTATCTATCAGGACTAACTCACCGGAATTTATATTAACAGTTCCTTGCGTTAGGTTTGCAATAGTTGTTTTGCCTCCATCAACATCGGTTACACCTGTGCCGATAACCTTATCAACAGTATTTGTACCGCTAAATTTCAAAGTCCCGGCATTATTGATAGCATAGTCAGACGTTCCCGAAAAATCAGCAACACCATTTACATTCAAAATATCTCCACTTGAAACCGTAATACCGTCATAAGCGCCACGTGCAATGTTATTTCCATTACCAAAGATTGTGAAGCTTGTTCTATTTTCGTTATTCAGGTTTCCGAAAGCTCTATCAGCAGCGAAATCTTCTGACAATGAGAATGAATTTGGTGTAAGTGTTCCATAGTCATCATTAATCGCATTAATTAAGTCACCATCGTAATTTAGCTTTCTTGCAACAGATAATAAACCATGTGTGGTTGTATCCGGTGTGAAAGTGTACAAATAACCTGTATCTGTTGCACTATTTATGGCATCTTCAATAACTGTAATATTTGCTCTTTTTGTACCATCTAAATAAGTTGTTTCTGTTCCATCTACAAAATTTTCACCATCATTGACAACATTAACGGCATTTAAGGTAACTATATTATTTGCAACTGTCGCTGAAGAAACACCGTTAACGGTTAGCTTATCCATAACATTATTTTCAGCATCATAATCCAGATTTAAATTCAATGTTTTGGCATTACCGCCATAATTTGTAATGGTAAGAACATCTCCCGCATGATTATTTTGAAGATCCAATGTCGAATTGCCTGCAATATTTAATGCGCTAAACGTTGAAGTAGCAGCTTCTTGACCTAATTTTAAGATACCTCTGTTCAAAGTCATTGACATTGAATTTGTTAATTGACCATTTAATTCAACCGTACCGGTATTACTTTCATTAGCATTGATATTATTTGTTGCTGCAGAATAAATATTATCATTGATGACTATTTTTCTGCCTTCATCGGCATTCAAATTCAATGTGCCATAATCAACATAAATACCCGTTCCTACTCCTGTTGCAGTCCCTGTTGAATTGTTATTGGTAAATTCAATATTTTGATCTTTTGCATAAATTGTTGTTTCTACTCCAATGTATTTACCGGCACCTGATTCTCTTACCTGATATATTGCGCCACCTTCTCCACTTGTTGCAATATTTCCGATAAATGATGAATCTGTTATATTCAAAGATGCAAGTCTGTTATAACCTGTACTGTTGTATATTGCACCGCCTCTTATTGCCGAATTTTTTTCAAATGTGCTGTTATCAACAAATAATTTATAACCGTTCCATATAGCACCGCCACCGATATAGTCTCCTGTACCATTTGCAATGTTTTCGCTAAATGTAGAATCCGAAATATTTAATACATCCGAAGAATTGTGTTGTGAACTGTATATTGCACCGCCAGAGGCTCCTGCCGTGTTATTCTCAAATACACCTGTTAAATTATCTAATTTATTACGAGAATAGATAGCTCCGCCATTATTACTAGCAGTATTGTTTTTGAAAGTTCCCTCTATCGAACCAACATTGATTAATGCTGAACCTGTTGCACCCGGAGTATAATCGCTGGCATAAATAGCACCACCTTCACCATTAGTAGCAGTGTTATTCTCAAAGATACCGTCTATTTTATTGACATTACCTGCAATAAACAAAGCACCACCGCTTGAATTAGCAACATTATCCGTAAATGTTCCTTCAATTTCGTTTATGGTATGACCATTATAGTTATATATGGCAGGACCTTGCGTGGCATTGTTAGCGTAAAAAATGCCTTTGATCTTGCCGGTAATTGAACCATTGTTATATATACCACCGCCGGTTGAAGTTGAATTATTTGCAATGAAATTGCCGTTTATATCCTTCATCGTTCCGGCATTATAAATCGCACCATTAACATCATTGTTACCAATAAAATCTCCGTTAATTTCTGTTATTGTTCCTGCATTATATATTGCACCTTGTTTACCGGTAGAAGTATTACCGATGAAATCACCCGTTATAGTTCCGATAGTTCCTCTGTTATCAATTGCAGAACCGGCATTTGCATAACCATAAGTAACCTTAGATAAATTGCCGATGAAATTACCTTTTACGGTTGCAATATTACCTGAGGGTTGGTTAAATAAAGCACCGCCGCCATAAGTTCTTTGAATTGTATTATTTACAAAATCACCTTCAACACAGGTAATCTCGGCATTATTAACCAATGCTCCGCCTGCGGATGTATCTGTTGATGTTGTAATCCCGACAGTGTCCCCTACATATTTTGTACCGTCTAAAGTTGCAACGGTTGATGCCCCGCTGTTTGTTGCAGTTAATTTTTTGTTTTCGTTATCCCAAGTATATGAGATATCACCATTTATATAGTTTTTCTTCTTAATATCTGTATAGAAAGTCTTATCTCCGTAGGTTACAGGAATAATACCGGTATTTTCTTTGGTAAACTTATATCCGCTTTCACTCCCTAATGTCGGTCTAAACCAAATCACTCTGTCAGAAAGACTTAAAACACCTGTTGTATTATTATAATTTGCTGTTGCATAAATTCCGGAATCAAAGTCTGTGGCAAGTTGTATTGCATCTTTGAGACTACCATCCGCGATTTGAAATTCACCGTTTTCGGCATCGTCATTTATGAAGTTCAAAGAAGAAAGATAAATCGGAGAAGTCGTATTGCTCAGAGAAGCTGTGATAATATCAGAAACAACCGAAGTTGCACTTAAATCTACATCAAGAGCAAGTTTCAAACCACCTATATTATCAATACTGTGAGCTAATGTAAGCGAGTCAATATGATTGTTGGCAAGATTTAATGTTCCGCCGTTAGCAACTAAAGCACTATTTGTACCTAAAGAAGAAACAGCGTCTTTATCAACCGTTAAAGTCGCATCACTGCTTAGATTTACGGTTGAAATATTATTCGTGCCGGTCAAAGCCAATTCACCGGATACAACATTTGCCTCATCTTGATCAACAAATTCAACAGTCGTTACTCCGCCATCAACATAAAATGCTCCTTCACCGGTTATTTTATCAAGACTATTCGTGCCGGTAAAATTAACTGTTCCATTATTGTTGATGTCTGCCGTGTCATTATTCGTAAATGTTGAATTGGTAATATTTAATGTTCCGCCATTGTCAATTGCATAATCAGAAGCTCCTGAAAATTCTGCAACTTTATTGATATTTAGGATATCTCCACTCGCAACTTTTATACCAGTATTGTTTTCTCCCAAGATTTTGTGATTATTACCAAAAATAGTAAATCCGTCAGGTCTGTTTTCATTGTTCAATGCTCCCAAAGCCCTGTCTGCTTCAAAATCAGCTCTCATAGAATAAGCATTCGGGTGCATTTCGGCAACATCATCCGCAACAGCATTGATTAAATCACCTGTATATTCTAGTGCCCTTGAAACAGAAACAAGTCCATGATTTGTTGTATCCGGTGTAAATTCATAGACATAGCCGTCATAAACGGTTGAAGTTATATCACCCGAAACTGTGATATTAGCTTTTGCACTGCCGTCTAAATATGTTGTTTCAGTTCCGTCAACAAAGCTTTCATTATCAGCTGTTATATTTACAGCATTCAATTTAATACTGCCAGAACCATTATTAACAGTTATCTTATCCATATTGTTTTGAGCAGCATCATAGTCAACATTGAGCTTTAATTCTCCCGAACCGGCTAAAGTTGAAAATGTAACAACATCTGTTGCATTATCATTTTGCAAATCAAGAGTTGAATCATCTTCTGAAACGGTTAATTTTGTAAATGTAGTATTAGCCGCTTTCTGTCCCAGTTTTAAAGTTCCGGAATTAAGGTTAACATTTGAAGTTCCACCCAAATTCATACTGTCATTTATTTCAATTTTATGATTATTATTTGCATTAAATGTGATAGTTCCGGTGTTATGAATCCCTGTTCCGGTACCGGTTGAAGTTCCGTTACTATTATTGTTTTCAAATAATACATCTTTATTTTGTGCTGTAATACTAATATTACCGGTAGAATAAATAGCAGCACCATAATTAACAGGAGCGATATTTCCAATAAAGCTAGAATCATAAAGATTAATTGTACCGGTATTATATATGGCCCCACCAGAACTTGTTGATTTGTTAGCAATAAAATTACCGGTCAAAGATGTGATTGTACTTGAGGTATTACTTATAGCACCACCTGTATCGTCTGCATAATTGCCGATGAAATCTCCAATAGCATTACCTATCGTAGCAGATGCATAAAGCATAATCGCTCCACCACCCATATAACTGCCGGTAGTGTAGTTACCTATAAAATCAGCATTGATAGAATTTATTGTTGCTCCGGAATTGGTTATAGCGCCACCATACCTCCCATGATTTCCAACAAAAAGCCCTGTTACAGAATTTAAGGTACCACTGGTTTTGGCTATACCACCGCCACCGTAGCCTGCATTTGCGTAGTTTCCAATGAAATAACCTGCAACATCTCCTGTGGGATTAGATAAAGCCCCTCCGGCACTATTATTAACATTATTATAAATATAATCTCCGCCTTGTATTGTTTGAACTAAATCTGGTATGTTCAATTTATGATTTTGAGAGCTCCAATTATATTCTATTGAATGTTCAGCTTCACCTTTAGTATAAGTCGTCTTATCAATATCAACATAATATTCATCATTGCCGATTTGTACAGGAATAGAAGTATTTGCCCCTGTTTGTTTCCAACTATAAGCGGCATCATTTCCTCTTGTCGGATTAAGTACAGTAGGAACTTCCGCCATAACATTTTCAGCTATACCTGTAACCCCAACAAAAACCGCAGCATTTAGCCATGCACACTTAAGCAAAATGCTTCTGTACATTTGAGTTAAGCGAGTAATAGCAGAACGAGTATAACGCATAGCACATTCCTTATTTTAGACAAAGAAGAACAATGATGTTTAGAGTATATAGATATCAATAAAAGAATCAAGTAAATTCCGCTATTTTCCAAAGATTTTACGGTCATTACATCCATAAAAAATCATCGAAATGGAAAAATAAATCAGTAGAAATTATGAATTATACGAATTCTATAATATATGACTGATACATATACACAACTCAAAGATGAGTTATCGATTCTCTATCCCGATGTTACGGATACAGAACTCAACGAAATGACTGATAATTTGATAAATTTTTATAAAACAGCCGTAAAAGCTGTCTTAAATAGTGAAAATAATCAAATTGAAAAACTTGACGCTGACGACAATAACTTCAATACATAGATTTATCAGCTAACATTTTGAAAAATCTTAATGTTATTTGCAAAAAAGTGCATGTAACATATGTTTTTTTGCGTACTTTCTCAAAATAACACATTATAATAAATATTATGGAAAAACAAAAGGATAAGTTATGGAAAAGAAATATACTCAAGTTATAGAAATCGAAGAATGCAACCAGGCAGTTATGCTTGCTCGTGTGTCAAGCCGTAAACAGGAACGCGGTGCTAGCTTAGATGCTCAAGTAGAAAGAATAGAAGAATATTGTAAAAAGAATAATTTTTCTATTATTGAACCAACCCCAAAAGCGTTTGTCTTTACAGAAAGTTCAACTCGTGGTGGTCGTAAAAAATTTAAAGATTGGCTGCCATATATGACCAAAATGGACAGTTAATTGCTAAAGAGGCAAACAGCGTGGTAACTGAAGTTTGTAGCCACAATCATGCTGAAATGAATGTTATTAAAGCTGCAGAAAAAGTTTTAGGAACATACGATTTATCTCCTCATAATTTACGTTTATATATTTCAGCCGAACCATGCCTCATGTGCTTAGGTGGCATTATGTGGTCTGGAATTAAAGAAGTTTATTATGGCGTTCCTTCTAAAATTGTAGAAGAAATTACGGGTTTTGACGAAGGATTTAAACCTGATTGGTTAACGGAATTTAAAAAAAGAGGAATTACTGTATATGGTAATATTGAAATTGAAGCAGGAAAAAAAGTGCTTCAAGAATATATATCAAAACAGTATATCGTTTATAAACCGACCAGAAATAAGTAATACCTTTTATCTAAAAAGGAGATAATATTTTAAATGACTTCGACTAGCCTAAAAACCTCAAACAAAAAAAATTTGAAAAATATTTATTCTCTGGACGGCAAAGTCCCCCATAAAGCAGCTTTTCTGTTTGGATTACAGCATGTATTGGCAATGTTTGTTGCCAATATTGCCCCTATTTTTATTGTTGCGGCAGCAAGCGGCTTAAAAGAGACTGAAACTGTTTTTCTGATCCAAACCGCCATGATTTTTGCTGCTGTCGGGACATTTTTACAGTTATTTCCCGTTTGGCGATTAGGAGCTAAGATGCCGATTGTAACAGGCATTAGCTTTACTTTTGTAGCTGTTTTTTGCCAGATAGGAGCAAAATTCGGATACGGAAGCATCTTAGGAGCTGTTTTACTCGGAGGAACATTACAATGTTTATTAGGGTTAACCGCCAAATATTGGATTAAAATAATATCCCCGATTGTTGCAGCATGCGTCGTTACTTCTATCGGCATATCTCTGCTTCCGGTTGGAGCACAAACTTTCGGCGGAGGACTGGGAACTGCCGATTTTGGCTCACTGGAAAATTTATTCTTAGGATCAATAACCTTACTATGCTGCTTGCTGTTTCAAATGACCCTAAAATCAGATTTAAGACAGCTTTCTGTCCTGTTTGGCTTAATTGTCGGCTACGTTATAGCTTTATTTATGGGAAAAGTTGATTTCAGTGCCTTAGAAAATTTATCTTTCCTTTCTTTTCCGCACTATATGCCGTTTGCTCTGGAATTTAGAGCTGAAGCCGTTTACCCGATTTTGATATTATTTTTAGTATCATCGACAGAAACCATCGGTGATGTTTCTGCTTTAGCGGAAGTCGGGTTTAACAGACAAGCCACCCTAAAAGAAAAATCAGGGGCACTGGCCTGTGATGGCTTTGTTAGCGCAATCTCTTCTTTTTTCGGATGTTTGCCGATTACATCATTTAGTCAAAACGTCGGTTTAGTCGCCATGACAAAGGTTATTAATCGACAAGTTATAGCTTCCGGTGCTTGCATTATGCTCTTAGCCGGTCTTGTTCCGCTCTGTGGAGGCATATTAGCAACTCTCCCAAACGCTGTATTGGGTGGCACTGTCATTATGATGTTCGGAAACATTCTTGTTTGCGGACTTCGTATGATTTCTTCTTGCGGCTTTAACAACCGCAATATGACGATTGCGGCTGTTTCTTTAGCAATAGGCGTCGGCTTTGCACAAGAACCCAAATTATTTGTTTATTTTCCCGATATGATACAAAACATTGCTACCAACAACTGCGTTGTTCTTACTTTCGTTGTTGCTGTTCTCCTAAATAGCCTCCTTCCTCAGGAAAAAGAAAAACATGATTAACTTCGGAGAAAAAGCATCCTCTCTAGCCAACAAAAAACCTAAATTCTCAACCCTTTTAAGATAATTTCAGAAATATCATAGACTTTAACAAAACTACCCTTTAGAGAATGAGCTCTCGAATGCGTATTGGTACAGTAGATATTTTTTATTAGGCCGCATTTTTTGAGCTTTTCCAATGCATCTCCGGCAAAAACACCATGCACGCAAACAACATAAATATTTTTTGCAGCTGATTGACATTTTTGTTGATTATGATAACTTCGACAACAAATTTTACCTAAAGGAGAAAATCATTATGAAAAAATATATCATGGCTTTTTTATCTCTTATCTTGAGCTTTAATGCTCAAGCATCATCCTCTGAAATTTTACAAAAATCACAAACAACATGGAACAAAACACCACTTCCACATATGAATCTTACCCATCCTGAAGTAACGGTTGTCAGAATTCGAATTCCTAAGGGTGAAAAATTACCTCTTCACAAACATCCTATCTTAAACGTCGGCTACTTAACCAAAGGCGAATTAACCGTCCGTACCGAAAATGATGAGGTTTTGGTTCTAAAAGCCGGAGATCCTATCATTGAGGTTATCGACACATGGCACTACGGAGAAAGCACCGGCAATGAAGATGCGGAAATTATCGTTGTTTACGTTGGCAACAAAGGCGACGCAATAACTAAATTAAAAGAGTAAATTGACTACCTTGCCGCAACCAAAGAAACAGAGGAAATAGTATCTCCCATTCCAACCAAAGTGACTGGTTTTTCAACCAGTATTGTCGGCACCGCAATCACATCAAATCCGGCACATTGGGTTAACCCCGTACTGAGGAAATTTTTGTCCTCAATAATCTCACTGATAGTCTTCATCTCTTTCAGTCCGACATCAGAAACTTTTTGCCCCATTGCCCATAACAAATGATTTTCGTGCGTAATATCGCCCGTTCCGGCCTTTCCGGCAGCAACTGTTGCCGCCAGAATCATCCCATTGCGATTTTGCTCCGGCGTAATCCGAAAACTTTTATTTTGAATTGTCAGATAAAGTCCGAAAAAGTGCAGTTGAATACGAGGAGTTTTCAAAACTTCTTTTATCCGAAGCAAAGAGCGGAACAAATTTTCAGCATGACAATCTTCAGCGCACATCTTTGCCAGTTTATCTTCACCGATAACCTCTAAAATATCAATTAATTCACGTTCGTTTATTCCTATAGAATCAACATTCGTTGCCAGCTTTTGAATAATAGCCTTACGAACTTCTAAATCTTGAGTAGACGCAATTTCTAAATGAACAATTGCTCCATGCGTATGCCAAGTGTTAATAATTGGCAAAACTTTTTCAACCAATGCAACGCCATCATTATTTGCCGTTAAAGCGTGCATACCTGACAAGACAACATAATCTGCCTTTTGCTCTGTAACCGATTCTAAAAAATGTTTATCAATAACTAAGCGCAAATTCAAAGGATCATAAGTTGCAATAAAGCGGTTTGACTTTGGGCAAATAAATTTCTGCCCGTCAATTTCCAAGCTATCACCTTTATCAAATTCAATAATCCAGTGAACCATCGGCACATCTTTAACGCGGTTAATTGTATAGGCCGGACGCTCCATCCCTTGTTCATCAAAAGAAACGATATTGTCCCACTTAATGAATTGTTCCGCCTGCTCACGAGGCAGAGAGTTTGTATGAGCTACAACTTTTTGCACGCCCAAAATTCCCAAAACATTAGCAACAATACCGCCCTGTCCGCCCATTTGCAAACGATCATAACCGAGATTCTGCATCATCCAATCATAAACTTCTTTTTCCTCAGAGAGCCACTCTTCTGCTATACCGCCCTTAAAGCTCTTAAAAATTCCTTTCAGAACATCATTTGGTTCCAGTAATTTAGTTTGCTTAATATTTTGTAAGTCAGCCAACGATAAACCGGCATTTTTTACCAACTCTGCCAATTTTTTACCGCTGATTTTAAGCACTGCATCAACATTTGTATTAAAAGCAGTCACCGCTGTTTCAACATCACTGACTTTTTCCAAAGTTTCCGGAGCATTTCCATACAATTCAAGCCATGTTTTCTTTAACTCTTCTGACATATCTAATCCTTGTTTTTCAAATTATTAACTTTCATTTCAGCAAGACTATAAGCGGCAATATTTCTGACAGCCTTTTCAAAAGAAATATGATTTTTAGCGCTTGCCAACCAATTTTGCAAATCTTGATTCTGCTTTATATCATCACTCTCTGAAGATTCTATTAACTTGACGGCCTTTTTTATTTGGCCATCATTAACCAATTCTGCCAACTTTTTCCAATTGCGATTTATTTCAGCCTGAGGCTTTTCTTCTCCTGATTTGCGAATTTTGATATATTCGCTAACCTTCTGATTCAAACGCTCTTTCCAATTTTCACCTTGATTCTGCTCACTTTGTACAGCTTGAAGATAATATTGGTTAACCTGTTCTGCCAACTCTTTCTGCGAGACAACTCCTTGCGCCGCAAAATTAACAATCGTCTCAACATCCTTTTTTATAGATGCTGTTGCCGGTGTTAACTGATTTAAAATTTCAGCCTCATAAATAAATTCTCCACCTTCTGCCGCCGCTTGCTTAACCAACATTGCCGCACTCAATATCAATGCGCCGTCATCACTGATTTTAATCATTTTATCCAAACGGTTTTCCACTTTATCCAGTCTGGTTAACATTCCCAAAACTATTCCGGCATCAGCTTTTGAATCAATAACATTAAGCGTTTGTTTTTCTAAAGATTCAACTTTATTTTCAAAGGCAGATACATCAGGCTCAGGCAAATTAAGAATTTGAGCTTGCAACGTTGCAACCTGATTTTGGAGCTGATTGATTTGTAAAGCAATCGCATTCTCTGCTTCTGTTTTTACCTCTGCTCTTTTTGCAAAAATTTGCGGATTCTGATATACCCAATACGCCCCTCCGCCTAAAACAGCAAGCCAAAATAAACACAACACCGTTTGCCTTATTTTTACCGACAATGGTACCATACTGTCATTTTGGACATCACTATCTTCTTTTTGCTTTTTTTCCTCGAGCTGTACTTTCTTTGCCATAATCGAATTTCCTTTACATTAACAAATTGTGCGATATATATAATATACATAAGAAAAACAAAATTGAAAGAAACAAATGATAGTTTTAGGCATCGAAAGCAGTTGCGATGAAACCGCCGCCGCAATTGTTAATGATAAAAAAGAGATTTTAGGGCAAAGCCTTCTCTCACAAGAAGAACATAAGGTTTTTGGTGGGGTTGTCCCCGAAATTGCAGCACGTTCACACCTTGATCATATTGATGAAATTATAGAACATTGTATTAAAAAATCAGGTATTTCTCTGAAGGATATTGATACCATCGCCGCCTCTTCCGGTCCTGGGTTAATCGGAGGAGTTGTCGTTGGGGTTATGGCAGCAAAAGCATTAGCTCTCGCTCTCAATAAACCTTTTGTTGCTGTTAATCACTTAGAAGGACACGCTCTCTGTGCACGCCTGACAAGCAATGTTGAATATCCTTATTTACTCTTACTGGTTTCCGGCGGGCACTGCCAAATTCTGATTGTCAAGGATGTCGGCGACTTTGAGCGCCTCGGCACAACCATCGACGACGCCGCCGGTGAAGCCTTTGATAAAGTTGCCAAAATGCTCAATCTCGGCTACCCCGGAGGCCCGATGATTGAAAAAATGGCTTCCGTCGGTAACGAAAACAGATTTGTTCTTCCTCGCCCATTACATAATTCCGGAGATTGCAATTTGTCTTTCTCCGGATTAAAAACCGCTGTTCGCAAAATCATTGAATCTTATGCTCAAGACGGTAATATTGCCCACACCATTATCAACAAACAAGACACCGCCGATATTTGTGCCTCGTTTCAGTATGCCGCCACGCGCAGTTTATGCGAAAAACTGGAATTAGCCATTAAAATTTTCAAGCAAAAATATCCTCAAGGCAAAGATTTAGTCGTTTCCGGTGGTGTCGCCGCCAATACTTATTTACGCTCGCACCTTAAAGAATTGGCAGAGCAAAACGGATTAATATTTTCCGCTCCACCTATTCAATATTGTACAGATAATGGTGTTATGATTGCCTGGGCCGGCTTAGAACGTTTTGCCAAAGGCTATACCAATGAACTGGACTTCAAACCGCGCCCGCGTTGGCCGTTGGATGAAAATGCCCCCAAAGCCGCCGGTGCCGGAGGAGTTAAGGCATAAATGAGAAGCAAAAAAGAAGCCCTCGAAATTATGAAAATTTTCCGGCAACGAGACCCTAACCCTCGTTGTGAACTGGATTATGTTAATGCCTACACCCTGCTTGTGGCTGTTGTTCTTTCGGCACAAAGCACCGACAAAGGGGTAAACAAAGCAACTGAAACACTGTTCAAAATTGTCGATACACCGCAAAAAATGATAGATTTGGGTCTGGAAAAATTGAAAGAGCATATCAAAACCATTGGCTTATATAACAATAAAGCTAAAAATATTATTGCTCTAAGCAACGAACTGGTCGCAAAGTATAATGGCATTGTTCCCGATAATCGCGAGCAATTGGAAAGCCTTGCCGGTGTCGGACGCAAAACAGCAAACGTTGTTTTAAACGTCTGGTTTAATCAACCGACATTAGCTGTCGATACTCACGTTCTTCGCATTTCTCACCGCCTTGATTTCAGCCACGGGAAAACCCCTCTGGAAGTAGAAAAAGACCTGATAAAGTTATTACCGAAAGACGACATCAAAAATACAAATCACTGGTTGGTTTTGTTCGGTCGCTATATTTGTAAAGCCCAAAAACCGGATTGCCTCAATTGCCCGATAAGCGATTATTGCCATAGTCAAGATAAGAGATTATAAAATGCAAAATATAAACTTGACCCTTAAACGTGTTATAAAATTCATTTTCCTAGCTTTAACGGTTCCATGGCTGAATGTAGCGTTATTCTTTACGCTATATTCTGTTTCTGCAGACAAAGAAATGATAGATTTAATCCAAGAAGAAGGAGAAATATTATTTGAAAACTGCTATATAATCTCATTCATTGCTTTTGTTTTAACTTATATTATAGCAATTCATTTTATTAACAAAAAAACTAAAAAGAGACTTCTGCAACTTGTTCTTTATTTTTTAACCAATACTATTCTCTTTTTTGCTCTATGTTTTTTCCCATAAATAACAAAATGTGAATAAAATAATAAAATATATTGCATTTTGTTATATTAATGCTTATAATGTTTATATAATTAATCTTATATTGTAAGGAAAAACTTATGGGAAAATTATCACTTGCATTAAAATTCGCTAAATTTGCAGGCAAACAATATCTAAAAAATACAGCATTAAAAAACTAAACTCCAAAGGTATCCATTCTCTCAATTCCAGAGAACTCTGTGCCGAAAGAACATATTTTAATAAGAAATCACCTGCATACAAAAACAAGCAAATATTAAAAGAATGTTATGATAAAAAAATCCCTTTAGATAAACAACCACAAAAATGGGACGCCGATGATTTATTCAACGCTATAGAATCTCCTCTATACAAGTATGATAAAAAATTGCAAGATATGAGCAAAGAATATATCAGACACAGATCAAATACAAGATACAATAAAAGGTAATAAAATGTCCACATTTACAAAAAAGATACAGAAAATAATTACTTTTTTTCTACTTCTCATTATCACAAATTGGTTAACGGTTAAATTAATGTTTGCTTTCTTAAAGCATTATAGTGATGACGAAATGTTAGAATTACTCTATAACAATAAAGACACTCTTTTTGGGAGTATTTCATTTTGTTCCTTACTGGCTTTTATACTAACTTATATTCTCGTAAAGTTTCTTAATAAATACAAACCACAAAAACATATATCTAATCTGATATTATATTTTTTACTTTATCTAGTTCTTTTTATCGGAGTAACTTGCCTGTTATAGCCTCATAATCCTCCTTTCTTTCCAAACAAAACAGTAACTGTTTGCCTCGCTGTCTCTTTTTTGGTTCAGTTAATTTTAAGCATTATTTGCTTCAAATCAACAAACGAGCTCCTAACAATGCCTTTTTTCTTTTTTATTGTAGCATTAGTTGGAGCTTATCTTCTCGCTTTCTGGGTGTTTGTTTCTCAAATATGCGATTATGAATTACCCGAAGACAGTAAAACTAAAAAAATCCGTTGAGATAATAATCTCAACGGATTTTTTATTATCGCACAGACAACACCTTAATCGACCACAAATTTTTATAAAAACTCAGATAATGCGTCGAGTAGCAATTTTTACAAAAGAAAAAGCGATAGATGTTGTTTATAGTAAGAAATAAGGAATTTTGCGAACGGAGTGTACATAGAGGTACATGAGCATTTTTTCAGCTTGCAAACGACGCCCTGATCGACTTTTCTCTATTCTTAAAAACTCAGGTAATGCGTCGAGTAGTAGGAGTTAAGGGCAGAAGTACCGCAGCGTACAAATTAGTACGTGAGGACACTTCTGACCCGTAAACGACGCCCTAATCGACCATTAGATGAGTTTTTAACGCAGCGATAACGCGAGCAACCGTATTCTCCACCTGTTCTTCTTTTGTCTCAACCACAATATCCGCCTCTGAGTAATAAGGATATTCTTCTTTAATGTAGGATTCTAGTTTGCTTTTGAGATGATCTTCCGCACCTTCTAAAAAAGGACGATGTTTCCGCCCCGCTGTTCGGCTATAAAGAATATCAACATCTGCTTTTAGCCAAACAGTAATAGCGTGCTCTTTTGCTAATTTGCGCGTTTGCTCCGCAACAAAAGACCCCCCACCGGAGGCAAGAACACAAGGTTCTCCCTGTAAAAGACGCTTCATCACGCGAGCTTCACCGGCACGATATTCTTTTTCTCCAAAACACTTAAGAACATCAATTAAAGACAAACCGGCAGCCTTTTCGATTTCTTGATCCCCATCAACAAATGGTAAATTCAGCTTTTTTGCCAGGCGTTTTCCAACACTGGTTTTACCGCTTCCCATCAGACCAACCAAAAGAATTATTTTATTTTTTATCATCATTTTAAAAATTTTATATTGCTTTCCTAAATATTATGATAAATATATATAAAGAGTTTAATATTTGGCAAATATTTTTTTAGGTTATGCATCATGAGACAAAAAAAATCAAAATTTATCTATTACATTGCCGGAGCTGCTGTATTATTGGGGCTGATTTTTGCATCTATGCTTGAATTTCCGGTTAAATCCGAACATGTTGAAGAAGTCATCCCAAACGATTTTCTTTCTAAATAAGTATGAAACAGGCTATTTCTGATTTTTACAACATGATTATTGCCGAAAAAGGCGCGTCAGTCAAAACGGCAGACGCTTATATTCATGATGTGGAGGATTTTTCACAAACATTCAATATTTCTGATTATCACCAAATAACACCAACCAATATAACTGATTTTATGAGCTATCTTTCTCAGCGGGGATTTGCCCCTAAAACCCAAGCGCGAAAACTGTCCGCCATTCGTGAGTTTTGTAAATTTCTATTTTCTGAAAATCTTATTGAGCAAAATCCCGCCGCCGACATAGACAGCCCCAAATTAGAAAAACCTTTACCAAAATTTCTGAATGAGACAGAAATGGATGCCCTTATTGATGCCGCCAAAACGGCTCAAGACATCCGCCACCGCCGAATTGCAGTCATGCTGATTTTGATGTATCATTGCGGCTTACGCGTTTCAGAATTAGTCTCTCTGCCGATTAATGCCATTAACCCGATAAAAAAACAGATTCTCGTTTTCGGTAAAGGCGCAAAAGAAAGGTTAATTCCCGTTTCTGACGCCGCTCTGGAAGAAATTGAAGATTATTTAAGTTATCGCCACTGTTTTTACAAAGAAAAAGAAAACAAATGGCTGTTTCCTTCTCTTACGGCTAAAGAAGGTCATCTGACGCGCGATTCTTTTTATAAACAACTCAAAGAACTGGCTGTTCGCGCCGGCATTTCGCCGTCTCGTATCACACCCCACGTTCTAAGGCACTCTTTTGCAACCCAACTGTTAAGACACCATGCCGATCTGCGCTCTGTCCAAAAAATGCTTGGTCACGAAAGTATTGGAACAACCCAAATTTATACGCATATTATTTCTGAAGAACTGATTGAAACAGTCCAAAAACTTCATCCGCTCAGCCATTATAAAAAATGACTTGCATTTCATAAATTTTCTTTTATAGTGTTTTTTGCAGGCAGAGATGCCTGCAGGGGTCTAGAAAACTCCTCAGAGAAAAAAGAACAACTCCTTCAAATGAGGGAGATGGTAGAATATGTTGAATATACCATACTGTTCTCTGACAGTTTTCTAGCTCCCTCGCCTTTATTTAAGGCGAGTTTTTTGTTATAGCCTCTCTGAATTTTTACGGCTCCTTATTTTTTTTGCATTTCCCAAAGACGCTGAAAAGGACCGCCTGCTATCATCAAATCTTCAATTTTTCCCTCTTCAACAATTCTGCCCTTATCCAAAACAATAATTCTATCCATTTCTTTGAGTGTCGACAGACGATGCGCTATCGCAATCACTGTTTTCTTTTTCATTAAATTTTTCATTGCTTTTTGAATATATTTCTCTGCCTCACTGTCAAGCGCCGATGTTGCCTCATCTAAAATCAAAATCGGACTGTTTTTCAAAATCGCCCGCGCAATTGCAATACGTTGCCTTTGCCCACCGGAGAGTTTAATTCCTTTTTCCCCGACTTTGGTTTGATAGCCTTTGGGAAGTTTTTTGATAAATTCCTCGGCATAGGCTGATTTTGCTGCTTTTTCTATTTCTTCTTGCTTTGCTTTTTGATTACCATAAGCAATATTTTGACTGATTGTCCGATGAAACAAGCTGGTATCTTGCGGAATTAAAGCAATATAATCATGCAAACTGCTTTGCTTAACCATGGCAATATTTTGCCCATCTATTAAAATCTCTCCCCCTTGAATATCATAAGCCCGCTGCAACAAATTAACCAATGTTGTTTTACCGCTTCCCGAAGCACCGACAATCCCGACTTTCTCTTTTGCTGAAATCTTCAGGTTTAACTTTCGAAACACTGTTTTATTGTCATAAGAAAACTTAACATTCTTAAATTCAATATCTCCGCTTTTAACCTTGATGTTTTTTGCTTGAGGCGTATCAACAATATCATGTTTTGCTTCAAACGGAAGCATTGCCGCCTTCAAACTCCCGAAAGTCGCGTTCAAATCAAAAATATCTCCCATTGTTCGCACAACACACATAATAACAGTGTTCAACAAAAGCATAACCAAGGTAACATCCCCAACCGATATTTTTTGCTGATACCATAAACAAAGCAACAAAGATAACGCACAAACTTCAAAACAAACAATTGCCGTATTCTGGATTCTCAACAAATCTTGAGCCTTATTTAATGAAGCTATACGAGCATCTCTTGCCTTTCGATAGGCTTTTTGCACAAAAGAAATCTCATAATCTTCACTACCGAAGGTTTTGACCGTTAAGGCATTTCCGATACTATCCGCTTTTGTGCCGGTAAATGAATCCCACATACTCTCAACTTCATTATTCAACTCACGAATTTTAAAACTCGAGCGATAAGAAAAATAAAAAGACAAACAACCAAATGTCATAACCAACAACAAAAACCACAAGCTGACACGCCCGATCAGATAAAAATCTATCAATGCTAAAAAGATATTACTGTACATACGAGAAATCATAGAATGCAACCAACCGGCCTCTTGCGCACAACGAATAACTTTTTGCGACAATTCTCCTGTTTTCTGTCCTGCAAAATAGCCTTCAGAATGTTTGGAAAGATAGTCAACCCCGAATATTTTGATTTTAGCATTGATGTAATTGCGTATCCGATTTTCCTCCAAAACTTCTCGAACCATACGAAGAACAGATTGCATAATAAAAGCCCCGAAAATACCCAGTAACAAATACCCCATTTTCGCCCAAGAAAACTCTTGCGGCGTAATCTTTGAAAAATAGTCAATCATATCCGAGAAAAATACCGGCACACAAACTTTCATCAACTGCAAACAAAAGGCCAAAAACATTCCCGCCAAAGCCCATTTTCTGACCCCGTATAAACATTCCCACAAAAAACGCATAGGATGACTGTACATTTTTCGCATTGGCTGTATGGTCTCAAAAAGCTTCATAACTTATTTCTCCACCTGTTGCATCTTCCAAAGTTTCGCAAACTTGCCGTTTTTCTTTCTTGCCAACGCCTTAAAAGTTCCCTCTTCAACAATCTTCCCCTGCTCCAAATAAACGATTCTATCCATTTCTTTGAGCGTCGATAAACGGTGCGCAATAGCAATCACTGTCCGCCTTCCTAGCAAATTACTGATTGCCTGTGCCACTATATGCTCGGATTCGCTATCCAAAGAAGAGGTTGCCTCATCTAAAACCAATATCGGACTGTTTCGTAAAACCGCACGCGCTATCGCTATTCTCTGCCGTTCTCCGCCCGAAAGTTTGCACCCTCTGTCTCCGACCATAGAATTATACCCCTCAGGCAATTCCCTGATAAATGCATCGGCACAAGCGGTTTTCGCTGCCTGAATAATTTTTTTGTCACTTACATTTTCTGTTCCATAGGCAATATTTTCTTTCAAGGTCCGATGGAACAAAACCGATTCTTGAGGAATAAAGGCTAAATTTCGGTGCAAACTCTGTTGTGTAACGGATTTTATATCTTGCCCGTCAATGAGAATTTCTCCACCCTGAATATCATAAGCACGTTGCAACAAATTAACTAAAGTGGTTTTACCATTCCCCGACAAACCAACGATTCCAACCCTCTCTCCGCTTTCAATTTTCAAATTAAAACCATCAAAAAGTTTTTCTCTGTTCGGATAAGCAAAAGTAACATTCTTAAATTCAACCTCCGCTTTTTTAACTTTCAAGGATTTTGCATTCGGCACATCTTCAATTTCATGCTTATCATTAAACGGCTCTAAACCGGCTTGAATACCGGCCAAATTAACCTGAAATCGCCTGAAATGAACGCATAATTCCATTAAATACATAAAGCCGCCGTTAACAATCATTAATACAAAAACAATATCCCCGATATTGATTCGGGCAACACTCCACAAATAAACCGCATAAACAAGCATTGCTGTTGAACAAAGATGCACAAAGCACCCGACACCGGTATATGAGGCAAACCAGGCAATCATTGACCGCGCCTTGATGTTGATATATTGCCTCAACAAAACCGATAATCTTTTCTTTTCATAATCCGCACGATTAAATTGCTTCACCAAACGAATGTTAGAAATCGCATCAACCAACCACCCCGTATAAATAGATGAGGCTTTATTTTCCATTTTTGATAAACGTTCACTCGTCTTATTAGCATAATAATTCACTACTGCCGTCAAAATCACGCACCCGATAAACATCAATCCGAGATAAACATTAATAGAGAGCAACAAAACGGTTTTAATCACCATCTCGCATAGGTGAAACCAAAAAATAACAATCAATACCGACAATATTTGATCTGTAGCTGAAATCTGTTCAGACTTAGCAAGTAACGATCCTGTCTGCTTATTCACAATATAATTGGTCGAATGCCCGAAAATATAGCGCAAGGATTTGGTTAAAATTCGCTCTCGCACAGGAAAATAAAGTTCTTTCTGCCGATACATCAAAACCTGTTTAGGCAGATAAATATTAAAAATATCACAGACAATGATTGCCCCAATCATTAACAACGCTTGGTGCAAAGCCTCTTCCGATACACCGCCCTTAACCGCATCAATCAAGCGCGCCATAAACCAGTTCAGCGCATTCATCACCGCAGAATTTACCAAAACCAACAGCATACACCCGACAAACGCCCATTTAAACGGCGCAATACACTCTTGATAAACAAATTTTAAGGCTGATTTTGAAAACGGTTGCATAAATAGTCCTTATTTATCAAATAACTACCGGCAACTCTAACACTATTTCTGTTAATATTATGCTAACGCCTTATTCCTCCAATGGCTCAAGTTTAAGTTCATATCCATAATACACGAGCAACTTTTCGTATGTGCGCCAACTCGGCATAAGCCCCAATTCTATATTCTCAAGTTGCCCTGCTTTAATATCATTGTCCTGTTCAACTTGTTCTAACGATAAATTTTTCTCATATCTTATTAAGCGCAACTGTAGCCCTATGATACGTGCAAACTTACGCCCATATCCTTGATAACACTTTGGTCTTTTACTCATAATTCTGAACTCCTTATTTTTGTTGATAAAATAACAAAAAACTCACCCCGTTATAAAACGAAGTGAGGGAGTTCGAAACTGTTGTAAGCACAGTCTTGTCTATTCAATATATTCAACAAGCTCCCTCTTACAAAGAAGGAGTTTTTCTTACAAGGAGTTTCGACACTCCGCAAACGGAACACCCGCTTGCAAACTTGATAATAAAGAAAAACACACAAATTGCAACAAAAAGCTTAAGTCTTCACAAAAAATCCCCAAGTTATATAAACTCAGGGATTTTTACAGCCATCTTAATATTCCTCCCCTGCTTGAGGGGAGGTTAGGTAGGGTAAAACAACCCACCCTAACCCTCCCTCACATAGGGAGGGAATGCAGATTATTAGATTAATAATCAAATACACGTTCTTCATTAAATTGCGATAGATGTTGTTTATTGTAAAATATTGAATAAATTGTGATAGCGCGCACAATTATTAAAGCGTAGATAATTAGATTAGTAGTAGGAAATAAGGTTTTTGAAAATTTTAGCGTACAAAATAGTACATGAATTTTCAAAATACCGATATTGACGCACTAATAATCAATTAGATACGCTTTAATCCTTGCCGATTTGAATATTACGATTAATATGTACACACAAAATAATCCCAAATGACGCCATTATTGAGAGCATAACCGTTCCACCGTAAGAGATAAGAGGTAACGGCACACCGACCACCGGAATCAAACCTAACACCATCGCGGTATTAATAAAAACATACAGAAAATAATTCGTCGCTAACCCTATAGCCACCAACTTACCGAAATAGCTGGCACAACGAATTGCAAACGCATAACTGTAAATCAAAATAAGCATATTCAAAACAATAATAACAACCCCACCAATCATGCCAAATTCTTCAGACAACATCGTAAAAATAAAATCCGTATGTTTCTCGGGTAAAAAGTTTAAGTGACTTTGTGTCCCGTTCATAAATCCTTTACCGAAAATACCGCCCGAACCAAGTGCAATTTTTGACTGAATAATATGATATCCCGCTCCCAACGGATCTCTCTCCGGATCCAAAAAAGTCAAAACCCGATTTTTTTGATAATCATGCAAAAAATGCCAAGCTATCGGCATAACACTTAATGCTCCCGCCCCGACAAGAGCAAATTTCCATAGCTGAACACCCACTGCAAAAAAGATAGCAACCGTTGTAAAAACAAGCATCAAAGACGTTCCCAAATCCGGTTGCATAACAATCAACGCTGCAGGAAACAAAGCCATCAACGCCGGAGGAATAATCCCCGGAATTGTCCGGATAGTTTGTAAAGAAGTTGCATGAAAATAACGTGCCAAAGCCAAAACAAGAGAAATTTTCATTAACTCAGACGGCTGTAATTTTATAATACCCAGATTTATCCAACGTTGTGCTCCCATACCGATATGCCCACCGACTTCAACCGCGATGAGTAACAATAACGTAATAAAATACAGCACATATGCATAACGCATAAAAAACCGAATATCTGTCAAAGCCAACACAATCATTAAACAAAAACCCATACCAAAACGGATTAACTGTTTAATCGCCCACGGATTCCAATTTCCATTTGCCGCAGAATATAAAACCACAAAACCAATACCGGCTAAAACACAAATAAATAACACATAACTAAAGCTGATATTGGCAAACTTCTCGCCTAATGTCTGCGCTTGATTATTGATTGTTGTTTCATATGGCTTATACATTTTTCTTCCTTATTTCAGAATATCCAAATTGATAGCTTCTTGTAAAATAGCACTGGCAATCGGTGCCGCCACAGATGAACCTCCACCGCCATGTTCAACCAAAACAGCTATTCCGTAAAGCGGATTATCATATGGCGCAAAAGCAATAAACAAAGCATGATCTCTAAACTTCCAAGGTAATTCATCTTGCCTTAAAATACGCGTCTGCCGTTCTTTCATGGTAATTCGACGAACTTGCGTAGAACCGGTCTTTCCTGCCATTTCTTTGCCATCTATATTAAAATGAGAGCGATATGCCGTTCCTCCCGGAACATTAACCACGTCATACATACCTTGCTTAACAGTATCAATATATTCACTGGAAATATCCATTTTTTTGATCTTACTTCTATCAGCTATTTTTGTAAAAGTCGGTTTAACTTCATAGCCACCATTTGCAATTCTTGCAACCATTGTAGCAAGTTGTAAGGGGGTTGTTAAAACATATCCCTGACCAATACCTGCAATAACTGTTTCTCCTTGTTGCCAAGTTTCACCAAACCGCTTTAATTTCCATTTTTTATCAGGAATCAGACCTGATTTTTCATTATCCAAGCCAATATTAAGCTCTTTACCCAAACCAAAACGTCTTGCCATCTCAGCAATTCGTTCAATTCCAATTCGCTGTGCAACCTCATAAAAATAAATATCGCAAGAGTGCATCAAAGCCTCAACCACATTCAAAGGCCCATGACCTGCTCGCCGCCAACAGTGAAAAGCATGATTTCCGACATACATTTGCCCTGAACAGAAAAATCTCATCTGGGGCTTAATAATCCCTGATTCCAATGCGGCCAAGGCAACAACTGTCTTAAACGTAGACCCCGGAGAATATTGACCGGCTATAGCCTTATTTGATAAAGGATTCCTTTCATTGGCAACTAAATCTTTCCATTCCTGAGAGGACAACCCTTTTGCCATCGCATTCGGATCATAAGAGGGAGCTGAAACAAAAGCTAAAATTTCCCCCGTCCGAACATCCAAAACAATTGCCGCACCACTTTGTTCTTGCTCCTTAAATAAATCATACGCTTTTTGTTGCAAGCGCGAATCAATGGTTAAAGATAGTGCCCTCCCTGGAACGCCTTCGATTCTTTCAATTTCTTTCATCACCCGACCATAAGCATTAACCTCTAACTTAAGACTACCACCTCGCCCACGCAACTCTTTTTCAAATAACTTCTCAACCCCTGCCTTACCAATCTTAAAACCGGGAACCTGTAATAACGGATCATTATCCAATTTTGCCTCTTTTTCCGAAACAGAAGAAACATATCCCAAAATATGCGCCATACTCTCACCAAACGGATAATCTCGACTTAATCCTTCATCAATATATATACCTTGAAGATCAGGTGCATTAAGCTGAATTTTTGCCACTTCATCCCATGTCAGATTATCTTTTATTTTTATCGGCACAAAACTTCTGTTACGTCTTAAATCACGTTTAATTCTCTCTTCCTCATCCCCTGCAAGCGGCATAATTTTTTTAAATTTATTTAACGTTTTTTGCACATCAGGTGTCTGTTCTGCAACAATCATGACCTGAAAATTTTGACGATTACTGGCAATCATAACACCATTACGATCATAAATAATTCCTCTTGGCGGAATCAACAAACGAGTTGAAATTCTGTTCTCATCCGCTAACATTTTATACTTATCTGCCTGAAAAACTTGAAGATAATACAACCGCAAAATAATAACAGTCAGCAAAACAAGTTTTGCTATTATCATAATGAATGATCGATTAATTAAAACCTTACCTTTATCTTTATCTCTATTCATCACTAACCCTCGTCATTCATCAAATACTTTCGAGCAGCATCGTTAAAGAAACTGACCACAGGATACCATGCTATCGTAAATAAAATCGTAAATAGCAATCTTTCTAAAGGTAAGAACTCCGTATAAAAGATTGAAACAATTAACCACTTTAGAAATTCAACTAAAACAAGAACAAATCCAAAACCATACCAAAATGCCTGAAATGACTTATTTACAAAAAACGATGATAAATTTGTAATAACCAAATAAATAGTTAAATAAGCAATTATGTCTGAACCAAGCGGTGCAGAAGATAAAATATCGCTAACAAATCCCAAGAAAAACACCGTAAACAAATTAAACAAATCCGGACGATGCAACACCCAATAAAAAACACAAATCATTCCAACATCCGGACGAATTACATGAGAAACACTAACACCGGAAGGAATATAAGTGCAGAAAATAAACAATAATGACAAAAGAAAAGGTAAAATCTTTTGAATAGATAAATTGATAGCTTCTTTCAAGTCTTCGCGCATCTTATTCTCCTAAATCAACAGCTTGCGCGATATCTTCTTCATAAGAAATATCAGCCAAATGATAGTCAACAATTCGAACATATTCTAAACGATCTAAATCTCCCAAAGGTTTAATTTTAATCACTCCATTTTCTATCGCCGAAATTTTGCCAACCGGCAACCCCGGAGGAAAAATTCCTGCAACACCTGATGTGATTATTTTATCTCCGACTCTTAGATCAGCTTCTAATGGCGTAAATATAAGTTTTGGAACAGACGTATTATCCCCAGACAAAATCCCCCGAACACGACTGTTTTCAATCATAACCGGAATTTTTGAGTTAATATCTGTTATTAAAATAACCTTAGAATAAACAGATCCCACACGCTCTATTCTTCCGACAACCCCGTTGTCACTCAAAACAATCTGCCCTTTTTTAACTGTTTTATTGCCGGCTGTATAGATAATCAGTGCATGAGAAAAACTATCCCCTTCTTCAGCAACAACCCGAGCTGCCGAATAGCTAGCACCCTCAGGCGGAACATAATTCAATAAATTCGATAATAAATGGTTTTCAATTTCCAAAGCTGTTACCCGACTGCTTCGAATAACCAACTCCCTGTTTTCTTCTCGGAGCTTTTTGTTTTCCTCTCGTATATTCTTAAAATCATAGAAATAGTTCAATGTTCCAGAAACGACCCTCGCCGGAACAGCCAACAAATCAACAATAGGGAAAAAAATATTTGCTGCCACAGAAGATGTTTTATCAATAAAAAACGAATCAGTTTTATTAAAAAGCATCATTACAAAAGCAATAAAAAACAACAGAACAATGGCAAACTTCTTTACCATCAACCGAATACGGCTCAAATGCACAAATAATGCTCTGCGTCTTTTCATATAGCCCCTTAATATTTAACAAGAAAGCCGAAAACAATCACTAAACGCGTTTATTTTCGGCTTTAACATAGTCTCTATCAATTAATACATCGTTGATAAAATACTTTTAAACTTCTTGAAGTCTTCAAGAGCACGGCCGGTTCCTTTAACAACACAAGCCAAAGGATCTTCAGCAATAGAAACTGGTAACCCTGTTGCATTACGCAAAACTTGATCCAAATTAGCGAGCAAAGCACCTCCACCGGTCAAAACAATTCCTTTATCAACAATATCAGCGGCTAACTCAGGAGCTGTATTTTCCAAAGCAACCTTAACCGCTTCAACAATCTGAGAAACCGGCTCTGCCAAACTCTCGGCAACTTGTCTTTCG
Organism: Alphaproteobacteria bacterium; assembly: GCA_017477185.1. Classification (GTDB taxonomy): domain Bacteria; phylum Pseudomonadota; class Alphaproteobacteria; order RF32; family CAG-239; genus Scatocola. The sequence goes on from JAFUXF010000012.1 coordinate 63,290, forward strand.
GTAATCACAATTTCCTTTGGAACGCCATTCATTAAATCTCGTCCCTTAATCTCAACCTTGCGACCTTCACCTTTTTCGGGAGGACAAGCAGAACCAATTTCTTTTTTAATTTTCTCCGCACTTCCTTCACCAACCAGTAAATTGTGATTGCGACGAATATAAGAAATAATAGCACTGTCCATTTTATCGCCACCAACACGAGCTGAACGCGAATAAACAATTCCGCTCAAAGACATAACAGCAACTTCCGTCGTTCCACCACCAATATCAACAACCATTGATCCGGTAGGTTCTGTAACAGGAAGACTTGCACCAATTGCTGCCGCCATCGGCTCTTCAATCAACCATACTTTGTGCGCACCGGCAGCATCCGCCGATTCTTGAATTGCTCTTCTTTCAACTGCGGTTGAGCCGGACGGAACACAAACAATCGCCATCGGAGAAGCAAATGTTCTTTTATTGTTAACTTTGCGAATAAAATATTTAATCATTTCTTCTGCAATTTCAAAATCAGCAATAACACCGTCTCTCAAGGGACGGATAGCATGAATATTACCTGGAGTACGCCCCAGCATTAACTTTGCTTCATTACCAACAGCCAAAACCTGTTTTTTACCACGATATTCTTCAATTGCAACCACAGACGGTTCGTTTAAAACAATGCCTTTACCCTTAACATAAATAAGTGTATTTGCTGTTCCCAAGTCAATCGCTATATCGTCAGAAAACCAACCTAATAAATTAGAAATCATGTGTATTTTTCTCCGGATTAAAAAATAATATGTAAGAGTTTTATATCCCTTTCCAAATTTGTGCAACCCCTATAATTGATTTTTAACACCAAAAACGATATTTTTTATCAAATCATTATCTGTATGGTAGCAATAACAAATTTCTTTATCAGCTTTAAGCTGTTTTTTAAACCATGTCAACTGTCTTTTTGCATATTGGCGCGTGTGCAACTTTGCCAACTCAATTGCTTCTTCTAAAGACATTTTTCCATCTAAATAAGACATAAGTTCTGGCACACCCAAAGCCTTCATTGCCGGTAAATTTTTATCAAGATTCTGTTCTTTGAGATTTTTTACCTCTTCCAATGCGCCTTGTGTCATCATTTTATCAAATCGCAAATAACATCTCTCATCTAATTCTTTTTGTGTCGGCATAATCTTTATTACAAAAAATTTTGCTTCCGGCAATTTTTTAATTTTTTCTTTTTTATGCCATACCGACAATGGAATTTTGGTATCCAAATAAACTTCATAAGCTCGCCTTATCCGTGTAGTATCATTTGGACTTAATTTTTGAGCAATCTCTTTATCTATAACCTTTAGCCGCTCATGCAAAGCATTAACGCCTTCTTGCTTTAAAAGTTCCATGACTTGCTGCCGCGCTTGGTTTGATGTTTCCGGAACCGGTGTTGTACCATTTATAAGATTATCAATATACAACCCTGTTCCGCCAACCAAAATAGGAACTTTATCTTCACTCCAAATTTTTTTGATTTCAGGAACAACCTTATCCAACCAATCGATCACCGAACCATTAAAAAAATTAGGGAATATCTCATATAAACAGTGTTTAACCTTTTGTTTATCCTTAGTATTCGGTGCGGCGGATAAAACGGAAATACCTTTGTAAATCTGCATAGAATCAGCATTTAAAATAACACCGTTCACAGCCAAACTCAAATCAATTGCTAACTGTGACTTTCCTGATGCTGTCGGTCCGGCAATAACAATAACAGTTTTTTTATTCAACTATCCTTCCTTATGTCTGTATATGGCATTTTCTACTAAAAAAGCACAGAGTTGTTCATAACTCAAACCGGCATATTTAGCCTGTTCAGGTACCAAAGATAACGGTGTCAACCCCGGATTCGTATTTATCTCAAGCAAAACAACACCATCTTTTTCATTATACCTAAAATCACAGCGTGACACAGTATTACACCCCAAAGCCTGATGCAAAATCTCTGCATATTTTTTTGCTGTTTCATAAATATCTTCAGAAATTTCAGCCGGTAAAACATGTTGTGTCATTCCGTCCGTATACTTAGCCCTATAATCATAAAAACCTTCTTTCGGACGTAATTCTGTAACCCCAAGAGCCTTATCATCTAATACAGCAACTGTTAGTTCCTTTCCTTCAACAAATTTCTCGACCATAATCTCTCTTGAATCATCTTCATAAAAAACCTTCTTTTTATCCTCATCATGAGCAACAATAAACACGCCGACCGATGAGCCGTCACTGACAGGCTTTACAACATAAGGTGCTTTTATTGTAAAATTATCCTTCTTAAATTCAGCATACGTCATTGTCTCGGATTTAGCAATCTTAACACCATTTGCTTTGGCAATTGCTTTAGTTAAATTTTTATCCATCCCCAAAATTGAAGTTTTTAACCCCGAATGCGTATAAGGAATTTGCAAAATATCAAGTAACCCTTGAATCTCTCCATCTTCACCGAAATTACCGTGTAAAGCATTAAAAACGACATCCGGTTTTTCCTCTTTTAACACATCAACCAAACGAAAACCGTCTTGCAAATCATGAGTAACAACCTGATATCCCCACTTTTCAAGAGCCTCTGCTGCACATTTTCCCGTTACTAAACTGACTTCTCTTTCAGCAGAAAAGCCTCCCATAACAACCAACACTTTTTTAGTCATAAATTTTTTCCTTTTATATTTAAATTTTTATGCTATTTTAGGCTCAAAGTTTAAATAAAGAGTGAAAAAAAATGAAAAAATTTATATTGTGCTTATTGTTTTTTTTATTTTCTACCAATCAAACACAGGCTTATCAAATCATTCATAACGCCACCGCTTTTCTTGGTCCGTTTAATGCCAGTGATGCGAGTTTTAAATATGATATAACACCTCAATCATACCTCATTCAAACCAACATAAAAACCAATAATGTTTTCGGAGCTTTATATCCCTTTGCTGCTGAATACAAAACAACCGGCAATATTAACCATAACAAATTTATAACAACAAGCTACAAATCTAATTCTAAATCTCGCTTCAACACACGTTCAAAGGAAATGTTTTATGATAATAACGGCAAACCCATTTACAGAATGAGCAATAAAAATAGTTCTAATCAAAAAAAAGTTGAAATATTACCTCCGCCGGATAATATTCATACAACCGATCTCCAGACTGTTTTGGCTGAAATGATTGTTCAGTACACAAATATGAATTTTTGCAAAGCGCGTTTGCATGTTTTTGACGGTAAGAAAAATTTCGATATTGTTTTTAATGATGAAGGTAAGGAAACTCTTTCCCCAAACGAATATTCTCCATATGAAGGAACTGCCGCAAAATGTTCTTTCTATGCCGATGATTTAGGACAAAATCATGACGATTTAATTTTTCAAATAACCCCTGACAATCCCTTTTACGTTTGGATACTAAAAGATAAAAAAAGCAACCGCCCCTTTATTGCCAAATTAGAAAAACCATCAACCATTCTCGGTAAACTAACCGTTTATACCCAAAATATAGAAATTAAGGACTAAAAATGTTAGATAAAGCTGAATTATTACTGCCTGCCGGCTCACTCGTTAAGTTAAAAACCGCCATTTTATATGGTGCAGATGCTGTTTATGCCGGTACGCCTGATATGAGTTTGCGTACACAATCAAAATTCACCATGGAAGACCTTCAGGAAGGAATCAAATTTGTTCATGACCACGGCAAAAAGATTTATCTCACCTTAAATCTATTTATGCATAACCGTGACGTTGAAAAGTTACCACACTTTTTAGATACACTCCGCCAACTCAAACCGGACGGCGTTTTAATTGCTGACCCCGGTGTTTTTCAGTATGTTAAAGATAACGCACCGGAATTAAATCGCTTTGTTTCAACCCAAGCGAATATTTGCTCTTGGCAAGCCGTAAAATTCTGGCAGTCTCTTGGGGCTAAACTTTGTGTTCTCGGACGAGAAGTCACTTTTGAAGAGATGAAAGAAATCCGCCAAAAATGTCCGGATATTTTACTTGAATGTTTTATGCACGGTGCAATGTGTATGTCTTATTCCGGACGTTGTTTAATTTCAAATTACTTAGCTGACCGCAGTGCCAATCAAGGAAAATGCGCACATTGTTGCCGTTGGCATTATAAATTGCACTTACGTCTCAAAGACGGCACAATCAAAGAAATTGAAATCAATAACCAAAATAAAGATATGTTCGAATTTTTGATTGAAGAAGAATTCCGTCCCGGCGAATATTTTGAGGTTATGGAAGATGAGCACGGCGGATATATGCTTAATTCAAAAGATATGTGCCTCATGCCGAGATTAAATGACCTGCTTTCTATCGGTATGGATTCCCTCAAAGTTGAGGGACGTAACAAGACCGAATATTATGCCGCTGTTGTCGCCCGTACCTATCGCCAAGCCATTGATGATTATTACCGCTCTCCTGAAACTTGGGATTATCATAAATATATGGATGATTTATATACCTTGCAAAATCGAGGTTATTGTCTCGGATTCCATGATGGTAAATTAACCAATATCAGCCAAAATTATGAATATACCCGCACACTTGGAGAATGGCTTTTTGCCGGTTCAATCGTTGAATGGCAGGGAGATGAGGCTGTTTTTGAAGTCAGAAATTACATAGATAAGGGCGAATTTATTGAGTTTTTAATCCCGAACGGCTTGCAAAACTTAAGAGTTACTTTTGATGAGTTTGAAGATGCCGACACCGGCGAAATTACTCAAAAAGTTTCCGCCGGACAAGGTAAAAAAATCCGTCTTTCTGCTAAAAATTTTGATAAACCGATTGCAGAAATAAAAAAGATTTTACCCCAATATGTGATTGCCCGTAAACCTGCTAAACTCCCCCAAGACCAACAAACCATGCTTGACCATAAAAAAGCAGAATTTGATTGCTTGTGTGGTAAATAATAACCTAAAAAATAATAAAACCTCCAAGTCATGAACTGTCCCCCAAAGTTTGGACAGTAAAAAAAAGTCCCGAAGATTGCGATAGCAATTTTCGGGATAATTTTTTATACTAACAAATAAAAGAAAGGACAGTTTAATGAAACATCATACATTTACAGCGGAAGAGAGGTCTGAATTAGAATCAAATCCGCATATAAGA
>JAFUXF010000048.1 GCA_017477185.1 Alphaproteobacteria bacterium
CCCATTTACAAACCGTTTCTGAGAAGGGTTTCTTTCTGCAATATTTTGAGCCCTTTGACGAACATTTTGAATAAATTTTTGTTTTGTTTCATCATTAGCATAAGATAAAGCATTTAGTGTCTTATCACCTATTAAACCATCGTCTTCTACTCCCAGAGCATTTTGGAGATATTTAATTGCTCTATGTTGCCCTTGAACAACACCGTCGTCAAAAACAATATCTGCAAATTCATCAGGCAACAGATTAATTTTTGGTTTTAACCAATAATCCCTGTATAACAAAGCAGAAGCTCTTTCCGGTGTGAGATTTTTAATATCTTCATTTGGATACCAATGGAAACTGATTCCAAAATTGGTAGGTCCACCATTATCGTTTGGATGATTCACATAACCACCTTCATTTTGAGATGTTCTCTTAGCCATAATATTTTGAAAACGAGTATCCCCCAGCATTTTATCAATAAATTCCGGAGTGAAGTCATTTCCATATAAAGAATAATTGGTGGTTGTAGAATTTCCATCACTCATCTGCGTATTGTTCTGAGCAAATTGAGTTGGTTGTCCGAAAGGGGAGGTTTGATTTTGTTGCCCAAGTGTCCATTGAGGGACAGCCCCACCTGTGGCATTTTGCGGAACAGCTCCTTTAGGAAGTCCGACTGGCACACCACCGTAAGCCATAAAAGAGGGAACGTTGCGAGAATTATAATTGTTATTGTTAAACATTTTATTTTTCCTTTTCTAATAGAATTTAAAATAAAAAAAGCCATGCATGACAGCACAGCTTTTCGGTTTAAAAAAATGCCTGAATAAATTTCTTATTCGGGCACAAAAAAGACCTCCGAAGAGGTCTGATATAATCATTCGGATACACCTCCTCACGATTATATCAATTTTTATAACATATTCGATTAAAAATGTCCCAAAAATTTTTTAAAAAATTTAATTATTTTTAAATACTGTGGAAAATCAATGTATTAAAATGCATGTGTTGTGGATAACAATAAGTTATAAATCGATTTTAAGGTTTAAAATAGTTTCAAATTTTACCAATAATAGTTTCATTTTTAAGACGATTATGAAATTATTTTGACAGTATTTTGAAACAAAAAAAATCCTACCATAAGGGTAGGATTTTGTTTGTTGGCTCCGGCTGCCTGATGCGACAACCCCAGAGATATTTTCATAAAACAAGTCTTGTTTATATGTAAAATCAATAACTTATCTAAATATTGGCTCCGACCTAAATTCCGAAAGTATTTTGCCATTGTTATTAGCACTGCTAATAACATAAATCATCTGTAATCGGCTGTCAATAACGGTTTTAAGGTGATTGTTGGTTGTTTTTATCAGTTGGTTGCAAATCATAACTAACTGACATCGATTTTAATGCGGTTTTTTCGCACGTACACGCACGAAAACGGTCAAAACCAAGTTATGCATAAAAACAGGCAATCGCACTATATGACAAAATAATAGTTTCAAAATTTGTAAATAATAGTTGCATTTTTGATACAATTATGCAACAATTATGGTAAGAAAATGAAACAATTAAGGAAATGCTATGTTAAACAAACGGCAAAAAATGATTTTTAATTACATTGAACAGTCAGGTGCGGTTAGTCGTGAACAGATACAAGAGGCTGTATCAAAGGAATTTGAGAAGTGTTCAAAGGTAACGATTCTTCGTGATTTAGATGTTTTGATTGCCGAAGGATTAATTTCAAAAACCGGAACGACAAAATCAGCGCTTTATGCACTGTCAATCAAAAATAAACTTCTTTCAGAGGTTGATGTCGAGGCTTATTTTGCAAATGATGAGCGCAAATTAGAAAATAATCGTTTCAATTTTGAAATTATGAGCCACTTGTCGAACTTGTTGACCCCAAAAGAGCAACAAGAATATGCTCATTTGAATGAACAGTACCTCAAAAGCAGAGCAGGGATGTCACCAACTATTCTGCGCAAGGAATTTGAGCGTCTGACCATCGAATTGGCATGGAAATCATCGAAAATTGAGGGCAATACTTATACTTTGTTAGATACCGAAAGATTGCTTAAAGATAATGTTTCGGCTGATGGCAAAACCGAACAAGAAACACAGATGATTATTAATCATAAAAAGGCACTTGACTACATTATTGGGAATACAAACGAGTATAAAGAGCTGACTGTTCGTAAAATTGAGGAACTGCATCGTCTTTTAGTTGAGGGGTTGGGTGTATCGTACGGTGTACGACAAACCTTAGTCGGTATTGTTGGTACGGATTATAAACCATTGGACAATGAATTTCAGATAAAAGAAGCATTAGAGCAGTTGGTTAAACTTGTTAATCAGACCGAAAACCCACTTGAGAAGGCTTTGATAACGGTTTTGATGATTTCATACATTCAACCGTTTGAAGATGGCAATAAACGGACTTCACGCATTTTGGGTAATGCATTGTTATTGGCAAATGATTACTGTCCGCTGTCATATAAAAGCGTTGATGAGGTCGAGTATAAGAAGGGCGTCATCTTGTTTTATGAACAAAACAATGCTTCATACTTCAAAAAACTGTTCTTAGAGCAATACCAACAAGCTGTGAAGAAGTATTTTGAGTAATTGACTAAGTAGCGGTCAAGCAAAACTTGACAACTGAATCAGAATAAAGGCAACTATTAAGAGTCAAAAATGCAGAAAATCGAAGACAATTACCCAAAGTTTTTACTCTCTATGGACTATGGCTCAGGCAATACTAATGGTATTAAACGTATGAATGTGCTAGAGTGGCTGCTGGAGTTGGGATAGATAAGTAGTCAAAAAGAAAAAGTTTTTATTTGTTAATATTAACGAATTTTTATTGTCTTTTTGTTAAAAAATGTTAAGAATCCTAGTAAGGGGTTTATTTATGGAATTAAAACAAGCATTAAGTACACTGGGTTTTAAGCCAAAAGATGGTGCTATTGATATATATTCTAAAATATATCAACAGCATGATTATTCTATTGAAATAGATTTCTCAAAAGAAAAAATTTGTTATGGCAACTTAATTGGTGCTGATTGTAAAACAACTCAGAATTTTTCACAAGCTGAAAATTGGGTTGTTTTGGAATGTGTTGATAGACTTCTTGAAAAAGGTTATAAGCCGCAAAATATAATTCTAGAAAAGACATGGGCTGCAGGTCATGGTACATCAGGTAGACTTGATATATGTGTTACTCGTGATGATGGTTCTGAATATCTGTTAATTGAATGCAAAACATATGGAAGAAAATTTGATAAGGCAGTTGCAAAATTAAATAAAGATGGTGGACAGTTGTTTACATATTTTAAATTTAGCAACAAAGCAGATGTTATAATGCTCTATGCCTCTGAGCTAAAAGGAAAAGAGGTAACTTATAAAAATGAAATTATAAAAATCGAAGATGACTACAGAACTGGAGATGTAAAAGATTTTTATGACAAATGGAATAAGTTAACTAAGGATAATGGTATTTTTGAATCTTGGGTTGAGCCTTACTGTTTTGAAAGTAAAGCATTAATTAAAAGCCAATTAAAACCAATCAACCAAGAAGACTCTAGTTTTATTTTTAACCGTTTTCTTGAAATTTTAAGGCATAATGTTGTTTCTGATAAAGGAAATGCTTTCAATAAAATTTTTACATTGTTCTTATGTAAAGTCTATGATGAAACATCTAAACAAGATGATGAAGAACTTGATTTTCAATGGAAAGAGGGAGTTGATACGGATGTGTCTTTTCAACTTCGTTTAACTGATTTATATAAAAATGGTATGGAAGTCTTTTTGTCAAGAATAGTAAGTGATTTTGATGAGCAAGAATTTGAAAACAAGTACAAACATTTATCGCAAGAAACAAAAGATGAATTATTAAAAGAAATAAATACATTAAGACTTGAAAAAAACAACGAATTTGCAATAAAAGAAGTTTATGACCACGATTCATTCGTTGAAAATGCTAAAATTGTAAAAGAAGTTGTAGAATTATTACAGGGTTATCGTATCAGATACAATAAAAGACAACAGTATTTATCTGACTTCTTTGAATTGTTACTCACAACAGGATTAAAACAAGAAGCAGGACAATTTTTTACTCCTGTTCCTATCGCTCAATTTATAATCAAAAGTTTACCATTAGAAAAAATTGTTGATGAAAAATTAAAACAAAAAAATGGTGAATTATTGCCGTACATGATAGATTATGCAGCAGGTTCAGGACACTTCATCACTGAATATATGCATGAAGTACAGGCGATGATAGATAAAAAGTTGCCAAATAAATACATTGAAACAACATCAAAGAAAATTAAAAATTGGCAAAGCGACCCTTATGACTGGGCTACGGATTATGTTTATGGTATAGAAAAAGATTATAGGCTTGTTAAAGTCGGAAAAGTCGGTTGTTACTTACATGGCGACGGTTTAGCAAATGTTATTTTGAGTGACGGTCTTGGAAATTTTGTAAATACAAAAGATTACAAAGGTAAATTGCATAAAGATAATGACGATAATTCAAAAGATAATCAACAGTTTGATATTCTGCTGAGCAATCCGCCATACTCTGTATCAGCATTCAGACAAACAACAAGAGATTACTACACAGAAAAAGATTTTGATTTATATGACAAATTAACAGATAACAGTTCAGAAATCGAATGCTTGTTCGTTGAAAGAGCAAAACAACTGCTTAAAGATGGCGGTGTCGCAGGGATAATTTTACCAAGTTCAATATTAACTAATTCAGGTATTTATACCAAAACAAGAGAATTGCTGTTAAAATATTTTGAAATTGTTGGTATAACAGAACTTGGCTCAAATACGTTTATGGCAACAGGAACAAATACTGTCGTGTTATTCTTACGCAGAAGAAACAACTATGACTGTATAAATCTTGAAAAATCTGTCGACAAGTTTTTCTCAAATCACACAGATGTAACGATTAATGGTATAGAAACACCTGTTGCAAAATATGTTAATTATGTTTGGGAAGGATTGTCATTTGAGAATTATTTAACTTTATTAGACAAAAATCCAAATGACAAAGTAAAAAATCACGATTTATTCAAAGAATATTCAAACAAAATCAAATCAGATAAAGACTTTTGGAATAAAGTTATAGAACTCGAAAAAGAAAAGATATTTTATTTTATACTTGCTTATCCGCAAAAGCTTGTAGTCATTAATACAGGAGAGAAAGACGCTGAAAAACAATTCTTGGGTTACGAATTTTCAAATCGCAGAGGTTCAGAGGGTATTCATGCGATAGAAAAAAACAAGTCAATTGATGAATGTACAAAACTTTTTGACATAAATACATTTGATAATCCGAAGAAAGCAAGCACTTATATTCATAAAGCATTTAAAAATGATTTTAATTTTGCTATTGATGAAACTATGAAAGATAATATTTCAAGAATAGATTTGCTTGATACAATGACTTTTGACAGAGTCGAATTTGAAAAAAATATTAACTTGAATTCTAAAAAAAAAGTAAAAATTGAGAGCAAGTGGAATATTGTAGAACTTGGTAATATTGAAAATTTAGTCTTTGAAAAAGGCAAAAGCATAACCAAAAATGATACAAAAGAGGGTAATATTCCCGTTGTTGCCGGTGGTACGGATTTTGCTTATTATCACAATACGGCAAACAGAAATCCTAATGTTATTACAATTAGTGCCTCAGGTGCTAATTCTGGTTTTGTTAATTTTTGGGATAAACCGATATGGGCTTCTGATTGTTCAACAATAGTATCAAATAACGAAGAAAATATTAAAATCAAATATATTTATGAAATTATGAAATATAGGCAAAACGATGTATTTGATTTACAAAAAGGTAATGCACAACCCCATGTTTATATTGATGATTTAAAGAAATTTAAGATACCACTTCCTCCACTTGATATTCAGCAGAAAATTGTTGATGAAATTGAAAAAATTGAAAATCATTGCGTGGATTTATCTAAACAATTAGATAACATCAATCGTCAAGTTCAAAAAATACTTTCGGATACATATTCAAGTTATGATTTGAATAAATTAGGAAAATATACAGAAGTACCGCAATATGGTGCAAATATAAAAGCAATAGACGGAAATCCGAAATCTGATTACAGATATATTAGAATAACAGACATTGATGATAGTGGGAATTTATTGAATGATTGGAAAACTGCTGAAAAAGTAGAAGATAAATATATCTTGCAAGATGGAGATTTCTTATTTGCACGTTCTGGTGCTACTGCTGGAAAAACATTTTATTATACAAAAGATAAATGTGCAAAAGCTATTTTTGCAGGATATTTGATTCGTTTTAAATGTAAAAAGGAATTAAATTCAAGATTTTTAGATGTTTTATGCAAGTCAGATATTTATAAGAAATGGGCAGAAAATATACGAAGTGGGGCAGCTCAACCAAATATTAATGCTCAGCAGTTCGCAAGTTATGAAATACCGATTCCACCAATAAAAGAACAAGAAAAAATTGTTTCACAAATTGAAGAACTTGAAAAACAAATTGCTGAAGCTCAAAAGATAATTGACAATTCAAAACAACAAAAATTAGAAATTTTGAAGAAATATTTGTAGGTTTCCATTTAATTATATATCTTTTCAAGGTAGATAACAAAAAAAACGCCACCATAAAGGTGACGTTTCTTTTGTTGGCTCCGGCTGCTATAGATTGGCTCGCTACACTTCGCCGCTTTCAACGCCACCGACACTATGCGCCGGTGGCACTTCAAGTCAAACAGGCTCCCGTTGGTCGCCGCTCTCATCAGATACCCGAAAGCAACAAAAAAAACGCCACCATAAAGGTGACGTTTCTTTTGTTGGCTCCGGCTGCCTGATTCGAACAGGCGACCAATCGGTTAACAGCCGATTGCTCTACCGCTGAGCTAAGCCGGAATAATACGCGGTAAATGTCAAACTTTGGAGGCCGGTACCGGAATTGAACCGATGTACAAGGATTTGCAGTCCTCTGCATGAGCCACTCTGCCAACCGGCCAATCGGGATACCTCATCCATTTGACAAACACTATATATACAAACTTTTTTATTTACGTCAACACTTTTTTTTAGATTTATTCACTTTTTTTACAAATATCGTAAAAAACTCTTTTTTTATGCAAATTGTTGAATATGATATGTGTAATTTGAGGAGAATAAAATGAAAATAGCCATAGCATCAGATCACGGCGGTTTTGATTTAAAGGCAAACTTAATCGCTTATTATCAAGAAAAAGGTCTCACTTTACAAGATATGGGAACATATTCTTCCGATTCTTGCGATTATCCCGATATCGCCGAAAAACTTTGCCAAGCGATTCTCGCCGGAACTTTTGAAACGGGAATTCTTGTTTGCGGAACAGGTATAGGCATATCAATTGCCGCAAATCGTCATAAGGGGATTCGTGCCGCAGTTCTTTATAGCGACGATGTCGCACGTCTCGCCCGAGAGCATAATAATGCTAATGTTGCCGTTTTTGGCGGTCGGACTATGACAAAAGAAGAGGCTTGCCGCCGTATGGATATTTTTCTGCAAACGGAATTTGAGGGTGGTCGCCACCAAAGAAGAATAGATAAATTAGATAAATAAGCACAATATTCCTCCCCTTGTCGAAGGGGAGGTTAGGTAGGGTTAAAATAAGGAGCTCATAATGGATTTTACACAAGATTTACAAACCGAAGATAAAGATATTTTTAATGCCATTCAGCAAGAGGCAAAACGTCAGCAGGAACAAATTGAATTAATTGCCTCTGAGAATATTGTTTCCCGAGCCGTTCTCGAGGCACAAGGCTCAATCCTCACCAATAAATATGCAGAAGGCTATCCCGCACATCGCTATTATGGCGGCTGTGAATATGTTGATGTGGTTGAAAATTTAGCCATAGAGCGTGCTAAAAAACTCTTTAATGCCGAATTTGTGAATGTTCAACCGCACTCTGGCAGTCAGGCAAACACCGCAGTGTATGTGGCTCTGTTACAACCTTGTGATTGTATCATGGGGATGTCATTAGATGCCGGCGGACACTTAACCCACGGCTCAAAAGTTTCTATTTCCGGCAAATGGCTGAAGTCTGTTCAGTATGGTGTTTGCAAAGACACGGGCTTGATTGATTACGAACAGGTTGAACAATTAGCCCGAGAGAATAAACCCAAACTGATTATTGCCGGCGGATCAGCTTATCCGAGAGTGATTGACTTTGCCCGTTTTCGTAAAATTGCTGATGAAGTAGGGGCTTACCTGATGGTTGATATGGCACACTTTGCAGGATTAGTCGCTGCCGGAGAACACCCCAACCCTCTTGAGTATGCTGATGTTGTCACAACAACCACGCACAAAACCTTGCGTGGCCCGCGAGGAGGGATGATTTTAACCAATAATGCCGAGATTGCCAAAAGGATTAACTCGGCAATTTTCCCCGGCACACAGGGCGGACCGTTAATGCACGTTATTGCCGCCAAGGCGGTTTGTTTTGCTGAAGATTTAACCCCTCAGTTCAAAGAATATGCACGTCAAGTCAAGCAAAATGCTAAAGTTTTAGGTGAAGTTCTTAAATCTAAAGGTTTGAATTTAGTAACAGATGGAACAGATACGCATTTGATATTGGTTGACCTGCGTCCGAAGAATTTAACCGGTAATGTTGTGGCTGATGTGCTTGAAAAAGCGCATATGACATGCAATAAAAATGCTATTCCGTATGATCCTCAGCCGCCAAAAATTACTTCAGGTATCCGCCTCGGCTCACCGGCAGGAACAACACGCGGTTTCAAAGAGGCTGAGTTCAAACAAATCGGCGAATGGATTGCTGAAGTATTAGATGCGATTAACACCCCGCAACAGGAACAGGTGATAGAAAAGGTTAAAAATGAAGTGATTGCTCTGTGTCATAAGTTTCCGATTGTGGGGTAAAGGAGAAAAAGATGAATTTACAAGCCATCGATGAAAACGGAACAGAAACAGAATTTGCGGAAGAAAGCCTAAGAGGCAAGAAAACAGTTTTGTATTTTTACCCCAAAGACAATACTTCCGGCTGTACTAAAGAAGCCTGTGATTTCAGAGATAATCTCAATCGCTTGACACCTTATGCTCAAGTTATCGGAGTTAGTCCGGACAGTATCGCCAGCCATCAAAAATTCCAACAAAAACAAGGGTTGAATTTTATGCTTATTTCAGACCCCGAGCATAAATTGGCTGAAAAATACGGCGTATGGAAAGAAAAATCCATGTACGGGCGCAAATATATGGGGATAGAGCGTTCAACGTTTATTTTGAATGAACAGGGCAAGGTTACCAAAGAGTGGCGTAAGGTAAAGGTCGCCGGTCATGTCGATGAGGTACTGGAAATATTGTTAAATGAAAAATAGACTATCAAGGTCAAAATTCATCACTGATGAATTGAGCTAGCTAATACTAAAAATTTTCCCGTTAAAAACACTTGACAAAATTTATGGAAAATGTTATTTTCAACGCAGAAATAAGATTATGATATATTTATTATAAGAGGATCCGGTCAAATTAAGCCTCGTTAAATATTCCGGTCAAAATATGACGCAAAATGAAAAAAACGCAGCCAGAAATGCAATGGCACATTCGAAAAATGGTCTGAACGGACGTGACAGAAACGCTTTAAGAAGACTGTCTTCTCCCAGTTCTGCTGATGAACGTCTCCTGAGGGCTAGGGCAATATCTAGCCTAAGAGAAGCATCTCGGGATTTATCCGGAGCAGAGAGAAGAATTTATAACTTGCTCAAGAAATGATTTAACCCCCCCGAGGTTTAACCGCCGCGGGGGATTTTTTAAATGTTATCAATGAACACTTTGTTCATATCGTGCATATTTATAGGCATTTCTCAGTTCAAGAAACCGATTATCTGTTCTTATAACCCATAAAATATCCGGTAACAGCTCATATCTTCTGCCATAATCAAGAGGTAAGTAGTGGATATTCGTATAAGGCAACCAAATCGGCTGCGGCCCTAAGATCCGTCCTACTTTGCTGTGCTGAATACACATAGATTGACGGTTGAAAAACGACATTTCTTCAAAGTGCTTAGCATAAGAATGTCCAAAAATACGAAAAGAAGAAGGTAAAAAATTAGGTTCCCAATTATGCTCCACTCCATACTTCGATTGATAAACACTGAATACAAGCCTTTGAAAACGTTCATCTCTATCCGCATGTATTCCGAGTTTCTGAATATTTTCCCAGAACCTGATTCTTAACTTTTCATAGTCATTGATATATGCCAAACAATCGCCATCATGCATAAGTTGAGGTGTTGCCTCCAAAAACCACGCATCGTCATCACAATGCTTTTTAAGCTTTCTCAGCAAACGATTGCCGGTTTCGCCTAAAGGGTAGCTGTATTCACGAAACATCAGGTCTTCCGGTTTTTGACCTACCGGTGCAGAGGACATCCTGAGTTTCGGTGATTGCTCCATTTTTTTGTCTTTTGAACCAAAAATGATGCCACCGACAATAAACGGTAAAAGGCAACAAATGGCTACCAATAAATAATAATTTTCCATACGCTTTTATGTTTAGATAGTTAATAATTCTTTTGTTATAATTATAAATTTTCTAACCGTCACCTTAAATAAAAAACATGTCAGAGTCAAACAAAAAAATCTCCAATATTATGCCTCACACTATGCGGTGTAAGAAAGATAATGTCATTCCTCGAAGTGTGCGGCGCATCACTTCGTCAAGGAATCTGGTCTTTGCGCAGCACTATATTTTAAATAATTCGAAGATCCCTTGACCAAACCTGACGGTTTGGAGGGATGACACGTTATTGTTTCTATGACCAAAACAAAAAAAATCCGCCTGAGGGTGTTAGCCTCGAGCGGATTTTTCTTAGTTAATGTTCAATGCCGAGCATACCATCAAACAACTCGCGCATAGCCCCAACATCATCGTCGTTATCATCGTTGTTGTCGTAGTGGTCGTCGTCATCATCATCGTCATCATCATCATAACGGCTATAATTGCCACTACAGCATAAAATAGCAGTATTTTGAATAATGATGACCTCGGATTCAGGTTTTACATACTTCTTTTTCATAAGCCTTTAAGTTGTAAATATTACTCAAATACTTGTTCAATCACAATCATTGAGACATTTTTTCTATGTAACCAACAATTTCTTCAGCTGCAGGCAATTTTTCCTTATAGCCGTGATTGTAGTTGTCTAAGGGTTCATTGTAGAGTATCCAATACTTCCCGTTTGATATACGTCCGCCGTAGCGTTTAGCTAATTGTTTACACACAAAATTATTACCGTGCATAACAAATCTGGTAGAAGCATCAGCTATCGGATACTCGACTAACACATTATAGTCCCATAAAGCAGGGGATATTTTCTCCTTAGCTACTTCTATGTATCCCATCTTGTTAATATCATCAGCTCTGATGTGTAATACAGATTGAGAAGAAGCAACCTTAGAGCCTTGCAAATACTCTGCCAATAATGTTGCAAGCTCATTGATTACCGCATTTGAAATATTTTTCATAAGCAATAATTACTCGTGCCTTTTCACGAGGTTTTTAATAATTAAACATTATAATTTGATTTTGAAGTCGATTTTAGACGAAACTTATCGCAAATGCAAGAAAAAAATTGATTTTATAAAAAAAGAAAGCCTCTGACAACTCGTGTCAAAGGCTTAAGCGCAAAACTAAAACAGAATGCTTTTACGCGCAAATTACGAGAATGGTTGCTTCCAAACCAACTCAACTGTTTGTCATTGTCTGTTGCTTCTGGGGAGGTCATTTGCGAACCCGCCCGACAATTTAAGGAAAGACATTTGAAATGCTTAAGGCCGCTTGTCACCCGTTAACAGTTATTGACATCCAAATGGACGCTTGCTTTCGCTCGCCACTACTTGCAAGAATCACCCCAGACCGTATTTTCGGCGATAGCTCTTCATCCTTATAGAAATCAGAGGATCATCCGAGCGCGGTGGTGGGCAGATTTCCTGTTTAGCATTCAAATGGCGTTTTCGCAGGCCTCTAATAACGCGCGCATATAAAACAGCTAGGAAGTATCCTTTATCCTCAAAGAGGAAAGGTCTGATGCGCCCTGTGCCCCCTTATTCGCCGCTCGCAATGCAAATTTCCTTAAATTAAGTATATATTGTGCTAGTTAGAATAATATCATAACAATTTGAAATTAAGCCATTGATAGCACCTAATTTCTAGAGAGTCAACAAAAATCATAAATTTTGCTTGCTTTTTCGATAAGTTTCGTCTAATATTGCGCTTAACAACATATTATAAATATATAATTAGAAATTGGTTCTTTGTGCAAACAAAGAATACATATATCAGTAATCATTTAACAACTTAATGCAAGCCGGAGAGAACCTCTGCTCGTTAAAGTCGAGAAACAACTGCATTATGCGAAGAAAGATTTTTGAAATCTACAAAGCGTTACGGCATTTCAATGTCACTGCCGAGGAAGTAACGGAAATTGCTCAAGGGTACAAGTATTGGCTTAAAAATCCGGTAGAAAGTTTAGCACCTTACAACATGGTCTATTTCTGCCCGTCGGACTATATGCTGTATTCTATGCCGTATCCTTCCAAACGTTTGGAAAAGCTCTTTGTCGGGATTGAGATTGATGGCGTGGTCTATTGGGAGCATTACATCAACAATGTTCGGCAAGACCGATTGGAAGCAAGCTTCAAGGCAATTGAGGCGCACCTTTCAGAAAAGTTTGAGAATGTCAACCAGTTTAAGGTAAGAATGCCGACCAGAGATGAAGCTAAAATCTTGGGTGAAAAAACCGAGGGTGATAGGCGTTTGACTGCTACTATTTGCAACAAGTATTGTGATGTGTGGATTACGCCTAATCCCGACCATCCGGAAAGGACGTTTGCAACGGTTCAAAAGAATAGTGCGCGTTTGCATCAGCCGTCTGTTGATACGCAAGCCGTGTTGTATCTGGTTACTTGCCCTGATGATGAGCAAATCTTCTATGGCAAGGTTGATAAGTATGGAACGCCGAGTATGGACACATTTTCTGCCTATAATCGGTTATCTGCCGGTTGTCTTTGTGTCAAACATTAAAAGGTTATAGCTATGGGAAAGATTAAAAATTTCTTCAGTAAGTGGTTTGATGAAGAGGTGGTGTTGTGTATTCTCCTCTTTCTCGTTATCGCCGCGGTCATAACCGGTGTGCAGAGCCTAATCTTTTGGGTTAGCGGACTGTTCTCGTCAGCTGAAGACTGTGGTATGACGATTGATACTATTCTCGGTATGTTATTGGTTCTTCCCCCGTTTATTGCGGCCGGATTTACAGAACATAAGGGAAATGGCAACATCCTCGTGGGATTGACGGCAATTATGGGAATTTATATTTCCGTAGTCTGGTATTTCCACGCAGGCATCTTGGTCGGATGTATTGTTCTGCTTTATTTAGCTATCTGGCGGTTGCACAAAAGCGGTGCTGACACGTTGTGGCTTGGTTGCGGAGCATACAGCTATGTGTGCTATGGTATCGGTGCATACTGTGCGATGATTTTCAATGGTCTTGAACCGGCGATTAACATCTCAGGTATTGTTACGCTTATCATTGCGGCTATCTGCATCCTGTTTATACCTGCGAGTGAATGAACATTAAATGTTATAGCGTATGATAATTAACAGAAAGGAAGCCTTGCTGTATCTGGTTCAGAAACAGCAAGGCAACTTGTCCGAGGCACAATCTCAGATTGAGCCGGAATTGCTGGAAAAGTTCAGAATCTTAGGGTATATCCGCTGTGGCAAGGATAAATGGCAAATCACTTCTGATGGAGTGAAACAGTCATTGTTCTACCGCGAGCCGACACCCGAAGAACGCGAACAAGGCCTGCAGATGCATAAGTTAGGTATTCAATAAAACCTGAGCGCGTATGAAACAAATTGGTATAACTGAGGTTCGAGAGATTCTGTCTGAGGTTATCAGGGAATATGACGGCCTTTACAAAATAGGTTTTCATACACCTGATGATGAACTCCTGAAAATGAATCTTTATACAGATTTTGGACTTGATTCGCTGGATATTGAGGATATGTTTTCCAAGCTGTATGACCTCTACGGTATATCCGTTGACATACATAATCCGCTGATGGAATACCCATTCAACAAAGAGCAGACCGTGCAGAGCTTTATTGATACGGTCAACTATCATTTGAGTATTAGAGCGTAAACGTGAATGCATACGGATGCTTATTGATTACGATGTATAAACTTTAAAAAATCCCCCGTCGCTTAACCGCCACGAGGGATTTTTTTATTTTAAAGTCATCCCTCCGAACTGCAAGGTTCGGTCAAGGGATCTTCGAATTATTTAAAATATAGTGCTACGCAAAGACCAGATTCCTTGACGAAGTGATGCGCCGCCCACTTCGAGGAATGACATTATCTTTCTTACACCGCATAGTGCGAGGCATGGCATTACAGATATTTTTGTTTGACTCTGATATATTTTTTATCTAAGGTGGCGGTTAGAAAATCTATAATTGTAACAATGAATTATTAACTAAATAAAATATTATTGCGTATGGAAAAGACTTCTTTAGCTAAGTACATCGTCGGTTTGATACTGCTTATCATAACCGGTATTCTTGCCGCCGCGACCATCTATTTTGACGCGTTTATGCCGCTTTTTCAGGGACTTAAGACGTGGACATACGATGATTATGCCTTGGTGGCTGTCATTACTCTGATTTTCGGGCTTTTGTTTGTTTTGTTTCTGTTTCCGGTGTTTGTCACTATTTGGGATTACATTGGTGAGGAATATGGTAAAAAACAACATCTGCTGAATGTCTGTTGGTTGATTTTGTGTTGTGCATTTGCTTATTTTGCGGTTTGTTTCCCGAATGTTTTGATAAAAATCGGTAAATTTCCCGCCATAAGTGAATTATCTCTTCAGTTATATCGCTTGGTGATTATCCTTATAACATGGTTTTTGTTATGTTGGCTTTGTCACTTGGTTGATTATTACAAACACCTTTTGGAATATCTCGAAATACCGATGAGAAAACCACGAGGTGAAAATATTGTAAGTGAAAACTAAATAATAAACGCGTATGGAAAAGAACTGTAAAATGCCGCAAGGCAAGAAAGCCTATACGGCGGAAGAAGTAAAAGCCATGGGCTTTTCTATTGAAGAGCCGAAGAGATTACGCTCTTTCAAGAGCAGTCCATATTACAGATGTAATCACTCTTAAATGCAAATGCGTATGAAAAGAAAAGATGTTATAACACTTGTTCAGAATATTCGGCGTAATTTTCCATCTGAATGTCAGATTGAAACCGGCGATATTAAAGACGGAGAAACTTATACGGTAACAATCAGAATACCCGTGGATAAGGTTTTGCAACCGATAGACTATAGCCGAAAAGCCGAGAAAATGAAATGGGATAAGCTGACCATTGAGGGTTTTCGTTGCATTTTGGGCAGTATTGGTGAAGATGTTGCCGAAGATGAAATTTCAGATGAGGAATTATCTTGTAAAATATTAACAAGAGACTTTGGATTGGATGAGCTAGATTTTAGCAGTCTTATCATGACAATGGAAAAACTGTTCCACGTTTCTGTTTCGGACAATATTTGGTATGAATGGCATGCTTATCAATCATCATTAACCGTAAACAAATTTGTTGATGATTGGAATAATATTGTTCTGTAAATCAAAAAATCCCCCGCCGCCTAACCGCCACGAGGGATTTTTTTATTTTAAAGTCATCCCTCCGAACTGCAAGGTTCGGTCAAGGGATCTTCGAATTATTTAAAATATAGTGCTGCGCAAAGACCAGATTCCTTGACGAAGTGATGCGCCGCACACTTCGAGGAATGACATTATCTTTCTTACACCGGATAGTGCGAGGCATGACATTACAGATTTTTTTGTTTGACTCTGTTTTCTTTTTTATCTAAGGTATGAGCTACAAAACTTATGATTATAAAACAAAATTATTAACTTAAAATATTATTGCGTATGAAAAAGTTTATTGCTTTTTGCAGACAGCATCTCGCAGAGATATTGTTTGCGCTTGTTGTAGTAATTGTCTTCATCACATGTGTGGGGACAATAGACGTTACTTGGGCTTGTTGGGGTGTTCTTTTGTTGCTTGTTATTCGGGTGCTTTTGCCTGTTGACGATTCAAAACCGCAAGGGCCGTTTTGTGTGCCAGTCAATAACATAGACAATACCGACGATCCGCAACCGGAGCCGGCAGAAAAATTGCCGTATGTTTATTATAGTAAACCGGTGGAGCAGGAAACACATACAATCCGCTATTATTCGCCGTATCTTCAAAAAGTGATGGAAATTCCATTTCGTCCGCGAAAGATACGCGGAAAATCATTTGATAATGTGCGTGGAATTGTTGTGGCTGACAATCTGATTTTGCTCCGAAGCATTCTGTTTACATCAAACTTTCCTGATGATATTCGCGA
>JAFUXF010000013.1 GCA_017477185.1 Alphaproteobacteria bacterium
TTATTACGGTTGCGGCACAAGCGGGTGCAAGAGCGGATATATTGCCGACGGTAAACAATGTGTTCTGAATCAATGTCTTGATTATTTTTCATCTTCTGAACTCACAAATTGTAAAACTAAAAACGATAGCTGTAACAGAGGTGACACAACCGTCTATAAATGCACCGAATGCAACAGCGGATATTCTCTTAACACAACTGGTAAATGTGATGCTAATCAGTGTGAGGGATATTTCACAGCAACAGAGCTGACAAATTGTAAGACTAAAAACGATAGCTGTAACAGAGGTGACACAACCGTCTATAAATGCACCGAATGTAACAGCGGATATTCTCTCAACACAATTGGTAAATGTGAAACCATTGTATGTCCTGTCGGGCAAATACTGCCGAGTCAATATTGGTGTAGCAGTGCTTGGCGGTGCTTGATGCCAGGAGGATAGTGTATACGATTGAAAAAAAAAGATTACCCCTTGCCATCTCTCTTTTTAAAGGGAGGAGCAAACAAAAGAAACAACCCAACAAAGGAGAAAAATTATGAGACATACGATTAAAAAATATTTTGCAGGAGCAAGTTTAGGTGTATTGACTTTAGCATTAAACACATCAACAGTTTTAGCTGAAGGGTGCACGGCAGTGCCAACCTGTGATGAACTGGGGTATAACCAAACAACTTGTGGAGATGCGCCGGCTCTCAAATGCCCGTTTGACCAAACAAAACTGTTTTGCGGAGGAAGTAGTGGAGGAAACAACAATTGGCTGACTTCTTGTACTATTGGGGATCTTATAGCCAAAGATGGTCATGCTTTGTCTTTTCAAGAAATTAATGCGATTAATCCTAATAGTCTCCCAAATCCGGATACATCTAACATCTTAGGTGTTTGTATGGGAGATTTTATTATAACAAGTTATAAAGAGCCAATCACATACTCTTCAAGCTGTCAATATGGCGGAAGTTTAGCAACCTTACCGCAATTAGAGGCTTATCGTATGACTGATATTAATAATTTTTCGAAGGCTGAAAGTACATATGCATCTCGCTTTAGTGGTCTATCTCATGTAGCTCCAAATCTCCTGCATGGAGTCTGGCTATATTCTGATCCTCTTCCTCCTTCAAATGCGTCTGGTTATAATCAATCAGCGAGAAAGGCTGTATGCCTCGATTGCTACTATAGTAGTGGTGGTACTCTGGTCCAAGGAAATATTTCTATAGAGCAAACCAGTCCTAATCAAGTTGCAGCACGCCAAATATGTACACTAAATTTACCTATACGATTGGAGATTTAGTATAGCATAGCAAAAAAAGAATTCTTAACAGGTATTCTTATGAGCGTGTTTGTTTATCATAGTGTTTTTGCGGTTACTCAACTTTGCTGACATAATCTTTATGCAAGCGTTTATGCCCATAATTATCAAACATAATCTCGAGCTTATTGCCCTCCATGTTGATGACTTTACCGTAACCAAATGTTTCATGATAAACACGCGCTCCGATAACTTGCTTTTGTGCTGCTGATTGCTGAGCGTAGCTTGGACGTTTATTTTGATACCATGGTTTATAGCCGCCACGATTATAATTATCATTATTTTGTTGGCGGTTGTTATATGCATTATTGTTGCTATATCCTGAATAAAATTGATTAACCTGATTACAAATTTCGATATTTTGCGGCGGTAACTCGTTGATAAATCTTGAGGGTAAATTGTTTTGCCATTGTCCATATATTCGGCGGTTCATAGCCGTTAAAATATAGAGTTTTTGCTTAGCACGCGTGATAGCAACATAAGCTAAACGCCGCTCTTCCTCCAAGGCATTTCCACCACCCTCATCCAAACTGCGTTGGTGCGGGAACAACCCCTCTTCCCACCCCGGAAGAAAGACAATATCAAACTCTAACCCTTTTGCTGAGTGCAACGTTATCAACATAACTTTATTTGAACTTAAAGCCTCGTCATTATCCATCACCAAGCTGACATGTTCCAGAAAATCTGCCAATGTCGGATACTTCTCTCTATCTGTCAGCACACTGATAAGTTCTTTAATGTTTTCTAATCTACCAGGGGCTTCAACCGACGAATCGTTCTTGAGCATATCGATATAGCCACATTCTTCCAATACTTGTGCGGCTAGATCATCAGGAGCGACAGCCGGCGCAATTTTTCGCCATTCATTAAATTGATTAACCAGTTCTGTCATTGCGGCTTTAGCCTTACCGGATAAACCGCCCTCGGCAACCATTTTTTCCACCGCCATATAAAGAGAGATATGTTCAGCACGCGCAAAATCATAAAACTTCTCAATTGTTTTTGCACCAATACCGCGCGCCGGTTTATTGATAATCCGCTCAAAAGCTAAATCATCATGCGGTTGCAATATCACTCTAAAATAAGCCAACGCATCTCTGATTTCTGCTCG
This sequence comes from Alphaproteobacteria bacterium, assembly GCA_017477185.1. Taxonomy (GTDB): domain Bacteria; phylum Pseudomonadota; class Alphaproteobacteria; order RF32; family CAG-239; genus Scatocola. Next base: position 2,416 of record JAFUXF010000013.1, read on the forward strand.
TTCATAGAATTTCGGACCACCGATAACTTGGTAAGGAATCGCCTCGGCTATAAATTTTTCTTCAAATTCACGCGTTTGAAATGCCGTACGCACTAAAACCGCCATCTGCGAATAATCATAATTTTGGCGATGCAATTTTTCAATTTCTTCAATAACAAAACGCGCCTCATCTTCACCATTATAGGTGCTAATCACTTTAATCGGTGTATTTTCTTGTTGGCGAGCCGGAGAATTTTCCGCCACTTTGAGGGTTTTACCAAGTCTCCCGTCATTATGACTAATCAGACAAGAAGCCGCAGCCAAAATATTGGCCGTTGAACGATAATTGCGCTCTAAGCGGATAACTTTACAATCTTTAAAATCTTTTTCAAACTTTAGGATATTTTCTATTTCAGCTCCGCGCCATGAATAAATTGATTGATCATCATCCCCGACACAACATAAGTTTTTGTGCTTTTGCGATAATAAACGCAATAACAAATATTGCGTCACGTTGGTATCTTGATATTCATCGACCATAATGTAGGTAAATTTATTCTGATATTGCGTCAACACTTCATTGTCAGACATTAAGATTGTCAGCACGTCCAACAAAATATCTCCAAAGTCGACACAATTTAACTCCAGTAAGCGTTGTTGATAGCGTTTATAAATTTCAGTTAAAATGTTACTTTTATAATTTTCTCCCAGTTTTTCAACCGTTAAGCCTTTGTCTTTCCACCGCTGGATATGATCAACGATTGCTTGCGGCGGATATTTTTTATCATCAACACCCATATCGGAACATATTTGTTTAACGACACGCTTTTGATCATCTTCGCCGAGAATCGTAAAATTAGAATTTAGCCCGACCAGCTCTGCATGAACCCGCAAAATCTTAACGCAAATACTATGAAAAGTTCCGAGCCAAACGCTTTCTACCATATTGCCGATAATTTTTTCAACCCGCTCTCTCATCTCTCGGGCCGCACGATTTGTAAAAGTGACAACCAAACAATTCCAAGGTTGCGCCTTTTGTTGAGACAAAATATATGCCAGACGCGTGGTCAGAACTTTCGTTTTACCGGTTCCTGCTCCCGATAAAACCAATACCGGTCCCTCTGTGGTTTGAACAGCTAACTTTTGCTCTGGATTTAATTGTTCTAACCATTCACATTTTGGCATTAACTGTCCGATATTGTTGTATATTGGAGCTGAAGAAGAAATGTCATTGTCATCTAAATCAAAAATATTACTCATGTTCGTTATTCGGAGATACTTGTTGTTTTTTTTATCAATGTGCAATATATATGATATTAAACGTGTTTGCAAAGTTATTTTTTTACTTATACGAGGATGAATATGTCTGAAATTCAAAACAAAATAACCACTCTTAAAAATTATCTTGAGACACAAATTATCGGACAGGAAGAGCTAGTTAAAAAACTGCTTATTACTTTATTGGCAGATGGGCATGCTCTTTTGGAAGGAGCTCCGGGTTTAGCTAAAACCAAGGCTATTAAAACGTTAGCCACCTGCATCGAAGCACAGTTCAACCGCATTCAATTCACGCCGGATTTATTACCATCTGACATTACCGGTAGCGAAATTTATGTTGCACAAAAAGGTGAATTTACATTTCGACAAGGACCTGTTTTTGCAAATCTGGTCTTAGCCGATGAGATTAACCGTGCACCGGCAAAAGTGCAATCTGCTTTACTGGAGGCCATGGCTGAGCGTCAGGTGAGTGTTGGCGGGAAACGTTATTCTCTACCGCAGTTGTTTATGGTTTTGGCCACCCAAAACCCAATCGAACATGAGGGAACATACAATCTGCCGGAAGCGCAGCTTGATCGTTTTTTGATGTATATCAAAATTGACCAGCCGGAAGCAGAAACCGAGCATAAAATTCTTAAACTCGTCCGTGGCGAAGACAGGCACGAAGCAACAGCACCTTTTGCCCCCCTATCAATTGATGATATTTTGGCTGCTCGTCGTGAAGTTCAAACTATTCACATGAGCGATGCTATGGAAGAGTATATGGTGCAACTGGTTATTGCCACGCGTCATCCCGATCGTTATAGTCAAGAACTTGCCGGAAAAGTTTTATTCGGAGCAAGTCCGCGAGCCACCATCGCACTTGATAAGTGTTCAAAGATTCATGCTTGGCTGAGCGGGCGAGATTTTGTCACACCGGAGGATATTCATGCGGTTGTTTTTGATATCTTACGCCATCGAATTATTTTAACGTTCGAAGCTCAGGCAGAGGGGCTAGCTGCAGATAGCATTATTGAAAATTTGCTCCGAATTGTACCTTTACCTTAGGACAAAATATGAAAATAAAACACCTGACAGATAAACTTTTTAAGACAGATACCCCAAATAAAAAGGGGAATGGTTTATTTGTGACCACAGAAGAACTTATTGCACAACGTCGTTATGCCTATCAATGGTCATTGTCCCCCGAGCGTCATCTGACATCCCAACAAGCCGGAGATGTTAAATCTGTTTTTAAGGGACGAGGTATGGAATTTGAGGAGATTCGCGCCTACGCATATGGTGATGATGTGCGCGATATTGACTGGCGTGTCACCGCTCGAAAACAGCTTCCTTATACCAAATTATATGCAGAAGAAAAGGATCGCGAAGTTTATGTTTTGCTGGATTTATCGCCACAAATGTTGTTTGGAACAAAAAAAGAACTTAAATCTGTCACGGCAGCTAAAATTGCTGCACGAATCGGTTGGGAATGTCTTCAGACTAAGGATCGTTTCGGATGTTTGATTTTTGACGGGAAAGAGCCGATATTGCTAAAGGCTCAAAATTCTCAGGCTAATATGATGTTTATTTTTAAAAAAATTGCGAGTTATAGTAAGAAAATTCTAACATCAACAATTTTACCCGAGAGTTCACTCACAAAAGCGGTACGGCTCATGCAGCAAGCCATTAAGCATCGTGCCATTGTTTTTGTTATCAGCGACTTTAATGTTTTTTCCGATGACTTGCAAAAAGCTCTCATTTTGTTAGGCAAAAAGGCTGATGTTTCTTGCGTTAATGTTTTTGATTGTTTAGAGCTGAATCCCCCTATTGCCGGAGAATATATGGTCCAACAAGGACATAAAAATCTGGTGTTTTCTTCAGACAGTACCGTTTTTCAAACTGAATACACTCGTTATTTTATAGAAAAGCACCAAAAACTCAAAAATTTTTGCCGGCAGTTTCACCAACATTACTTTGAACAAATGACAGGCTTTTGTGATAAAATCTAAATAACAATTTGACATTTGACAGAGATAATGCTATTTCATTAAAGATGAATTATTTTGTAACTATAATTTGAGAAGAGATATACCATGGTTAAATCAAACGAAAACAGTGCTTATAAAAGAGGACAAGAACTTTTAGATCAGGGCAATTACAAAGATGCCGTTGTGCAGTTTGATGCGGCGTTGCAAGAGCAGCCTGATTCTTGGAAGGCTTTGAACAGTAAAGGATTTGCTTATCAAAAAATGAGTCGTTATACCGAGGCGGTTGAATGTTTTGATAAGGCGTTGTTGCTCAATCCGCAGTCTGTTGAGGTTTTGAACAATAAAGGTGTCACGTTAAGTATGCGTGGTTTATATAAGGATGCAATTGCGTGCTTTGATGAGGCGGTCGCAATTGATAAAACTTCATTAGAGGCCTTAAATGGTAAGGCGATTGCTCTGCAACATATGTTTTCTTTCAAAGAGGCTTTAGATGTTTTGGAACAGGCTATGGCTATTGATAGTAAGCATCCGCAGTCGTTATTAAGCATTGCCGTCACTCTTCAAAAATTAAAGCAATATGAACGAGCCATTTCTTTCTTTAAAAAAGTTTTAGCTAATGATAAGAATAACATCAAAGCGTGGAATGGCGTCGGTGTCACTTACCAGTTAATGGGCGATAATAATTCTGCTTTAAAATGTTTCACTAAAATTTTAAATATCGACAGTCACGAAATTCAGGCTTGGATCAGTATCGGTTTCGTTTATCAAAAAATGTTGAAATTTAATGATGCTTTGAAATGCTATAAAAAAGCACAATCATTGATTAACGGCAATTATCACCATAAACTTTATGATGGTTTGGCAAGTTGTTTAACAAAGTTATCCGAGTTTGATCAAGCTATTGAAGTTTATAAGCAAATCTTCCAACGCGAGGAAGGGAAAAAGAAGTGGGATGCACAACGCTCCATAAAGTTTGTTAATAAACTTAAGCGTAAACAAGCTGTCGGTGCTTTACCTCCCATTACCGGAGCAGATGCAACCCCACCAGCACCTGCCGCACCAAATTCATAAAATAATCTCTTTTCAGAAAACCGCCGTAATGGCGGTTTTCTTTTGCTTTATCACTTCAAATATTTAACTGTTACAAAAGTTTTACAAAAAAGTTAGTGCATTTTTAATAAATAAATGATATCGTATAAATGTAAGGTTTTTATTAGTCTATTTTTTAGGAGAACTATCATGAAATTTATTAAAAATAATTTTTGGGCTATCTGCTCATGGGCATTTGTCTTAACATTATTGGCTGCTGACTCTTTTGCTGCCGGCGAAGGCTCTTCTTTAATGACAACAGCTCAAACAAAAGCAACCAATGTCTTCCAATCAGTCAAAACCATTACCTTTATTGTCGGTGGTTTCGGTTTGGTTGGTGTGGCATATCAAGCAGCTATTGGTAAAGTAAACTGGAAATGGTTTGCAGGCCTTGCTGTTGGTTTGGCATTGCTTGCTGCTGCCGGTGCAATCGTTGAATACGCAACAGGTGCTTCCGGTTTCTCTGGTAATGATTCTAAAACCGGTTTAGGTGATACTTTCTCTACCGGCTCTGCCTATAAATAATTTTCCCATATTATTATGTCTGGATCGTGAAGAGAAGGTTTTTTCCTTTCTCCTATCGGTTATAAATTAACATCTACAAACAATGACCTCCGCTATAGCAATATAACGGAGGTTTCTTTATTATAATTTTTGCCTCAATTATGACTAGTGTATGATAAAATATAAAAAAGTCATAGTTAAAGGCTTGAAAAGCCGAGGTTAGGTATCTGCCTATTGGATAAAATATTTCGAAGATCCCTTGACCTCATGCTTTCAGCATTCGGAGGGATGACTGTTATTTTCATCGTCATACCCTAATCATAATTGAGCCTAATTTTTTATATTCTTCAGCTGAAATAATTATGATATCACACTCGAGATCTTGTAATTTAAGAATCTTCTCTTCCAACACAACCGCTGACTGAATTAAAAACATTTCATTATACCATGCGACAAGCTCTTTTGTCTGTTCTATCCCTTGTTGCCATACCTTAAATGCTACAAAATCCGGCTCACATTCGCTCATAAGCATAGATTCATGGCGGCGATTGCGAGAAATAACTCCCAAAACTTTATCTCCGATTTGTTTGCGAGCAAAATTGACATCTTTTGCACAATGTTCGCTTTTACTTAAATCAATCAGTACACCGTCGGCATCATATTTTTTGCACACTTCACAAGCATTTTCGCCATTAACTAAAATCAGTTTATTATGCCTCTTAGCTGTTTCTATCAGTTCACGGGTATGTTTTTCTTCCGTATTTACTAAAAAACATTCTATATCGGGACTTTCAATTAAAGTCATATCTTCACTTGTCAGGCTAACTATAAATTTGTGCATAACATTTCCATCTCTTGATATCTTTTTTTATATTGGTTATTTTTCAGTGTATCTGATAAATTTATGAAATGAAAGATAATTTTTGATGAGCGCGAAAAATATTTCTTTAGAAAAAACTTCGGCAGCTATCAGTGAATTGATGAGTGCTCTTTCTGCTTGTTCTGCCGTTTTGAATGAGAAAAAAATTAATGCCGATGCAAAAGAAGCTGAGTATCAGCAAAAAATACAACTTGCACAAAATAAAATTGACATGCTCAAGCAAAGTTCTCAGAATACTATTGCATGTATTGATGAGTTAGCTGCAAAAATTGATAAGGTTCTGAATTAAAATGTCACAAGTTACGATTACCATAAATTCACGAGAATATGCCGTTGCTTGTGAGGACGGACAAGAGGTTAATATTATTAAACTCTCACGTCTGTTGGACGAAAAGGCTCAATTACTTACACAGGGGAACCAACAAGTCAATGAAAATATGCTTTTGGCTATGATTGGGCTGTTGCTGGCTGATGAATTAACTGAGCTTAAAAAAAGTATCAGCACCGGATCCGTTCCTACTGCTTCGACAATTTTGCAGGGTTATAATGACGATGATATCGCGGTTTTAGACACCTCTTTGGCTGAAAAGATAAAAGAACTCACAGGACAAATAAATTTGCTTGCAAATCAAATAAATTTATTGTAAATTAGGGGCATGGGAAGGTTACTGTCCTGCTCGTGTTGCCGCAGATCTTCCGAGCCAACATTTTTACATAGGGAACTGTCTCTGAGCGAATCGTGGTTCGTTTATATGGTGCCCACCTTAGTGAAGCGGTTCGACAAGAGTGTAAATATACGGCAGGATGGTTCTTCCTCAAAAGCTCCCTTTGTGGAGTTTTTTTGTTGGTAGGATTAAAATATGAAAATCATTTATTGCGGTGATGTTGTGGCTCGCGCCGGACGCGAAGTTGTTTTGAATAATTTACCAAACTTAAAAGAACAATATACGCCGGATGCGATTATTGTTAATATTGAGAATGCCGCACATGGTTTTGGGGCGACACCGGGGATTTGCCGTGATTTTCTGGAAGCCGGCATTGACGGGCTTATTACCGGCAATCATGCTTTTAATCAAAAAGAGCTCATTCCTTTTTTAAACGATTGCAAACAAATTATTCGCCCGCTTAATTATGGTGTGCACAATCCGGGGCGTGGCGCAACTGAACTTTTATTGGCAAATGGGCAGAAACTACTTATTATACAAGTTGTCGGGCGTCAATTTATGGAACCGGCAGATAACCCGATTAACGCCATTGATTCTATTCTCAAAAGTTATAATTTGGGCAAAAACATTAATGCCGTTCTGGTTGATATGCATGCTGAGGCAACCTCAGAAAAACTGGCTTTAGGCTATTATCTTGATGGAAAGGTTTCTATCGTTGCCGGTACACATACTCATATTCCAACAGCAGATGCTCGAATTTTGCCCCAAGGGACTGCCTATATTACAGATGTCGGGATGTGCGGGGATTATAATTCCGTTTTAGGGTTTGATATTGAGGAGCCAATGGCTCGTCTGGCAGATAAGTATACCGGTGGTCGTCTTACTCCCGCAAAAAATAAAGGCACTTTGTTTGGTATTTTTGTTGAAACGGATGATCAAACAGGGTTAGCAAAAATCATTCAGCAAATTCATTTATAATCATAAAAAAAAACACCGCATAATCGCGGTGCTTTTTGTAAGACTAAGTTCTTTTTATTAGTAGTATTTCCAAGTAATTTCGTTGGCATTATCTGAACTACATTCACTGGCTGCTGTACCGAAAGGAATAGGAAGTTTATTGGTACTATCGGCCCATTTATGCGTAACTTCAGAGGATCCTTTAATAGCAATAGAAACCAAACCTGATGCAGCGGAATCACCCCAGTTAGAAGAAGCAATACTTGCACAAGCCCCCTTCGGAACCCCTTGGTATTTAATTGTAAAGGCAAGATTATCATCTGCCGTTGAGATTGTGACCGTACCATTATAAGCACTCTTTAAAGTACTGGCTGTGTTATGGCTCATATCAGTATCAACTAATTCATAAGTTACGGCCGTTGTGTTACTCAAACCTGCATATGAGTTTTGGTTACCGAAAGTAGAACGAATGTTGGTTACCAACATTGAAATCTGGTCTAAGGTTTTATTAACCTTATA
>JAFUXF010000014.1 GCA_017477185.1 Alphaproteobacteria bacterium
CTACTACGGATGCGGTGCTCGTAAGAATGGTGGAGGCGCAATGGCTGTTCCATTTCTTAAAGTTCCGTCCTCAAGTTTAGGGGATAATCATAAGTCAGACAAAACAGTCGTTAAAACGTGTGTCAAAAAAGCTGAAGAGCCTAAATCGTGTACACCAAAATGCACCCCAAGTGTTTGGCCTAATTGTCCGGAAGGTGCTGAAGAATCTTCTTATGATGATGGTTGCGGAGGACAATGTCATGAATGCTTACGACCTACAGTGATAAGGGTAATTACCGGATATTCTTGCACTCCCGTCGAAATGGCTAATGCAGATGTTGAGATGAAGGAATTTTATGATTACTATAATGTTGACAGCAAAGGTAATCGTGAGTTTTCAAACAGTGGTGAAATTTGTTGTTGGTGGATTGAAGATTCTCCTGCTATGTCTGCAATGGATAATTGTGAAAAAACAGGAAGTGCAGATGTAGGCGATGAGTCTGTTGCTACGGCTGTTCCTTATTAAATTTCTAAATGATAGTTTAGACAAAAGGTATATGGTTATGCTTTAAATAGCTGGTGAGTGAGGAGGTGTTTTCGTAAATAGAACTTTGTTCGTTATTATTGCTTGTACGCTTAATGTGTTGCCTATATCTTTGCATTTGTATACATGTATGAAGCCCTCTACTTAGTTGAGGGCTTTGTCTGACTACTGACGGATTTAATTTTAGATGATCTTGACGAGGCCGTGTTTCTTTTTGCCCTGGGAGAGTTTGATTTTACCATCAATCATATCATCAACAGAAAGCTTATAGTTTTCGTCGGTAATGACATTGTCGTTGAGTTTGAGACCGGCTTGTTTAATCAGGCGACGGGCCTCACCTTTGCTTGCGACAAAACCCAACGATAAAAAGGCATCTAAAATACCAGTGCCGGCAGCACAGTCAATGCTTGGCAGATCGCCGCCGGAAATTCCCTGCTCAAAGGTTTTGATTGCGGTTTCTTGAGCGGTGCGAGCGGCTTCTTCACCACGGCAGATTTTGGTGGCTTCAAAAGCTAAAATCTTCTTTGCCTCGTTGATTTCTTTATCCTGCAAAGCAGACAGACGATTAACTTCACTCATCGGCAGATCGGTATAAATACTCAAGCACATTTTAACCTCACTGTCCCCAATGTTGCGGAAGTATTGATAATAGTCATAAGAGGGAAGTTTTTCTTCATTAATCCAGACGGCATTGCCTTCGGATTTGCCCATTTTCTTGCCGTTCGAATCGGTAATAATCGGGCTGGTGAAGCCGAATAATTCGACATTATGGCGACGACGACCGAGTTCCGTGCCGGAGGTGATGTTGCCCCATTGGTCAGCACCGGCGATTTGGGCGCGGCAACCATATTTATTATATAATTCGCAGAAATCGTAGCCTTGCAAAAGCATATAGTTGAACTCTAAGAAAGACATTGGTTGTTCTCTCTCTAAACGAGACTTTACGCTGTCCATGGTGAGCATACGATTGACAGAGTAGTATGTTCCGATATCACGCAAAAAGGCAAGATAATTAATATCCTTGAACCAATCCCAGTTATCAACCATCATGGCATCTGTCGGTCCATCACCGAATTTGAGGAATTTGGAAAAAGATTTTTTTAGTCCGACGATATTTTGCGCTAATGTTTCTTCACTCAAAAACGGACGGAGCTTATCTTTACCGCTCGGGTCTCCGATGCGTGCTGTCGCCCCGCCGACCAGCGTTAAGGGTTTGTGTCCGCATTTTTGAAACCAACGTAACATCATTAACGGGACAATGTGTCCGACATGCAAGCTATCTCCGGTCGGATCTGAGCCCAAGTATCCGACAGCCGGTTGGCCGGCTTTTTCGCACTCATAAAGATAGGTGTCAAAGCCTTCTTCATTGGTGCATTGATTGTAAAAGCCGCGTTCCAGCATAATGTTCATAAATTCGGATTTAAATTTGCTCATTTTTTCGTTCCTTTGATACTCAAGATAAACTTAATTTTAACCGATACTATCATATAATTCTAACATTGCAAGAGGAGACTTAGACTTTTATGCCGACGATTAAATCTTATGGTGCTTTAGGTGTGCTTAGCGGATCAGCCTTAGATGGGGTCGATCTCGCGTATATCCGTACTGACGGAATAGATGTTTATGAGTTTGGGCACATGATGACTGTTCCGTATGAGGAAACTATGCGTCAAAAAATTCGTGCAGTGTTGGGATTACATCCGGATACACCAGAAAATCAACATTTATTGAATGAAGTTGAACGAGAGTTAACACTCTTTTGGGCACAAGCCGTTAAGGATTATATCGAAACATATGGTGTTCAGATTGATGTTATCGGACTAGAAGGGCATACTGTCTACAATAATCCGCAAGAGCATTTTATTTATCAGCTCGGCGATGGCGAATTGTTGGCACAACAAATCGGTGTTAAAGTGGTTTATAATTTTCATGCGGCAGATATTGCTGCCGGTGGGCAGGGAGCTCCCTTGGATGTGACCTATTACAATGCGATTACCTCACAACAAGAACGTTCTTTAGCGGTAATTGATATTTCAGGAATTTCAAGTATTGCTTGGTTGGGGAGTTATGGCGAAATGGTGGCTTTTAACTCCGGTCCGGGAAATGCCGCTATTGATGAGTGGGTGATGAAGCATGCCTCCATGCATATGGATTATAATGGTAAATTAGCAATTACCGGTCATGTGAATGAGCAAATTGTTGCCGCTATGATGAAACATAAGTATTTTGCCAAGTACCCGCCAAAGTCAACACATCGGGAAGAATTCAAAGAAAAACTCGAGCATTTAGAGGGCTTATCCTTAGAGGACGGGGCCGCGACGGCAACAGCTTTTGTGGCGGAATCGATTGCCTATTCTCTGTTACTTTATGTTCCCGAAATTCCTAAACGGATTATGGTTTGCGGCGGTGGGGCGAAAAATCCGACTTTGATGCGCTTTCTACGGCAACGTCTGCCCAATATCGAAGTATGTACGGCGGAAGATTGGGGCTATAATTCATTAGCAATCGGTGTCCAGGCGGTGGCTTATCAGGCGGTGCGACGGTTGCACTGTTTGCCGATATCGTTTCCGACGACGACGGGGGTGGTTGAGCCGATGGTCGGCGGCAAAATCGTGGGGTAAAATTCGTATAATGGGCGATTAGTTCGTCGTTTATAACAAAAATGTCCTCACGTAGGTTTAACTACGCTGCGGGATTTTTGTGATAAACTCCTGCTACTCGCCTCATTCTCCGAATTTTATTAAGAGTGACTGGTGCAGGTTTCTCCAATATCGTGTTTTAAGAGGGATAAACTCCTGCTACTCGTCTCATTCTCCGAATTTTATTAGGAACTACTAGGGCAGATTCCTTAAAAATTATTGGTGTTGCGTTTCGCGTAATAATCTGAATTGTTGTAAATTGAGTTTCGGTTGCTGTGTTTGATGCTGTTGAGGTTTTCTCGTAGCCAATCGTCGTTTGCTACTTGATAATATTCGTTGTGTCTGGTAATCTTGAGCAATTTGTTGACGATATTTTTTTAAGTTGCTAATTGCGTAATTATTTATTGTTTCTGCGGTTTTTAATTCTTTTTCAATATTGAAATTAGTATCTCTGTTCTCTATTGTTTTAGCCTGTTCATCAGTAGCTTGTAATTTCTTTTTTTCCGCTAATTGTAAAAATTCTAGTTGTTCAATCTGATAAGCTCTATCGATTGTTTTCATAGAAATTTTTTTATCGGAGTATTTGTTGTATGATTGAACGGCTTGTTTAATAAAGTTTCGTCCATAAGGTATCAATTTCATAAAATCACTGTGGCGATAGTTAATTCCGAGTTCACCAAAATCAAATACACCAGCTAATTTATTCTCTTCGTTAATAACAAAGTTTCCACCATGCATATCATTATGGCTTAAGACAATATCATTTTCATCAATATTTAGCTTTCTGTATCGTATACCCTGATTTTTTAGTAATCTTGCTCCATTGTTATCAGCGTATTCTTTAGATTTTTTATTATTATTAAAATGAGTCATATTTAAAATATGTGGATCTATGCCATCGATAGGAACTTGGTGTAATTGAGCTAAAAATTTTCCTAAATCTTGTGCTAATAAATTGAGTTCATTTTTTGATAGAGAAGAAGAATGTTTATTGCGATGATTTTCTTGTGTTCTGTCATTTAGTGTTTTACCTGAAATTTCTTTATGAACACTGATTCCATTAATAATATTAACTACAGGAATGTTTAAATCAGGGGCATGTTCTTTTATATAATGTGTTATGGTTTCTTCTCTTTTATATCCTTGTAGAGTGGAATCTTTTTTTGGGATTCTGACAATAGTTTGCCCATAGGCTAAGGCTTTGGAATTTTCACTAAAAGGAAGCTCTTCCGGTGTTTGTCCAGGAAACAATTTTTGTGCATTGTCGAGTAATATGTTATATTCTTCTGCGGTCATCTTTTTCTATCCTTATTCGCTTTTAATACAATATTATCACAGTATAGATATTTTGTCTACTGTATTATACCAGAAGGAAAAATGTTCCTAATCCCCGAATCTTTCGTCTTCTTTGATTTGAACGAGTTGTTCTAAGATATTGAATGATTTTTCGGGGGCGAGAGACCAAAAGTTTTTATACTGTTCAGCGTGGTTGGTAATACCGGGGGTGTCGCTGATGAGGCGGACGGACAAAAACGGCGTATTATACAGGTAGCAAATCTGTGCAATCGCGTTTGATTCCATATCAACCGCCAAAGCTTCCGGAAACAGTTGTTTGATGTGTTGTAACTCTTCTAACTTTGTCACAAACAAATCGCCGCTGACAGTTAGCCCTAAATGGATTTTCAAATCTGTTTTGAGGTTTGGTGCGGCACGTAATAAGGTTTTATCACCAATGTAACGTGCAGGAAGGTCTTGCACTTGTCCATAAACATTGCCTTCGCCGTACCAAGCATCGTGATATGTTGTTTGCTGGGCAATGACAACGTCCATGACACCGAGAGACTTGTCTAAGGCGCCGGCAATGCCTGTGTTAATAATGCGTGTCGGGTGGAAGTTGTTAATCATCTCAACCGTTGCGGCGGCGGCATTGACTTTACCCATGCCGGACTTCATCACAACAACGTCTTGTCCGTCTAACTGCCCTTCAATAAAATGGATATGCCTTAAATTTTGCTCTTTTTTATGGGTGAGATTTTGTGCAACAAGCTCAAATTCTTTTTGTAATGCAACGATAATTCCGGTTTTCATGTTTTATCCTTTAGGTTTAGTCTCTGTTATCAGAATCGAGCAGTGGATATAAAAAAACTCCTCGAAAGGAGTTAAAATGGGGCGGACGATCAGGCTCGAACTGACGACAACCGGTACCACAAACCGGGGCTCTACCAACTGAGCTACGTCCGCCGACAAGGAAGGTTTTATAGATAATCACCTTAAAAGTCAAGTAAAAAAATGTGACCTGATAAGAAACTTTCTAAAATCACTCAATTATTTTCTTAAAGCGACTTCGTCCCATGTTTTGAGACCAATTTTAGACCAATCAACCGGAATTTTATCAACAATCTGCATATCAACATAGTAGCTCTCTTTGATATTCTCAAGAATCGTTTCTACCATGATAATACGCTTGCTTTTGCGTAATTCACTCCTAATCTCAGGATTGATATAATCCAAGATAATTCTTTCCTCAGGCTGACGTAAAAACACCGCATGATCATACCCATCATAAATAATGCGCGGGTTATCAGGATGATCTTTTTTGGCCTCGATAAAAATGTACAGCTCATTATTTTCATCAGCTGCGACAACATATTTTTTTTCAGTAACGTATTCGGTCATGACTAATGACTATTACCTCCGAAGCCTTTCCGAACACAATTCATAAACTCTTTTGAGCTAAAAGTGCCATTCTCTTTTGTTGGATCTGAAGCCATTATCATGGCAGTTGCACCTGCAATAGAAAGGGCTAACAAACCTTTACCACTTACATTTTCATCTTCGTTGATTAAATTTTTTCCTTCATTAAAGCCAATTACTGCTGAACCGAACATTACAATGTTTGCAATTGTGTATTTTCCATTTCTTTTTGCCCATGAAATAAATTTGTTTCCCGAAGGATGCAAATTGGTAATTTTTTTATCTGAAATATCAACTTTTTCGTAACTCATCTTTTTTCTCCTGAGCTGTTATACTTGAGTTCATTATATCATTTTAGACAAAATTGGTCAAGAGTTTTCATCAAAATTAGTGTCATTAAAGCAGATATATATTAAAAAGCAATTAAATATGTGAAGATATGCAAAGATTTGTGTTGCTGGCGCAACCAATTTGTGGATGCCGGATATGGCAAAGCCGGTGGGGTGGTAATTAAATATGGGTAGATATGCAGAAAAATTAAGAAAACACTTTATTTTGTGCCTTCAAAGTGCTATACTGCGCTCATTACGGAGAAAAACATGGATAAAAATCAAATTTTGCAAGAAACCATGAATCAACTGATAGAGCGCGCTATTGGCAAAAATTTACTGACTGATGTTCCGTTAGGTTTCCGGCAAATGCAGGCTCTTGATACGCTTAATCGCTATTGCGTTGAGCAAACTTTGGGTGATGAAGAGGTAATGCGTGATCCGCGTAAATTGGCTTATAAGTCTAATCAAGAACTGCAACTTGCCTTGTCAGCATTATGTTTGTCGCAATCTCTCATTCGTTCGAAACGAAGTTATAAAGAAACCAGAGAATTTTTTAGCTCTAATATTGTGGTGACAATGAATGAAAGTGGGCTAAAATCTGTTTCTTTTGGCAAAATTGCACCCGATTTGGTGCAAGAAGCGATTTATGACAGTATCGTTGAAGATTGGAAAATCTATCGTGATCGTGAAGGAATGAACATAAAATCTTTAATTGATGTTAAAACCAATTTTACGGGTTTGAGCGGTTTTTTGCGTGGTGGTAATAAAGTTCAGGAATTTGCTCGCTTTAATCGAAAATATTTTGAAAAAGAGAAGAAAAAGGAAGAACGGGCGCGTGAAAATTTAGAGAACAGTATGCGTGCCGCAATTGCTCAGAATGTTATGTCAAAAATGACGGATAAACTCCTAGCAGAAGGGAAGTCTCCACAAGAAATTATGGATTCTCTTATGAACAGTTTAGAATATAAACCGCAAAAACAAAAAACACGCCCATCACCCCAACTCATAGATAAAAAAGTCGAAGAAAATATTGCCTTTTTACTTGAAGACAGAAGTAACGAACGTGAAAAATAAATTTAATCAGCGAGAATAACCATCAAATTATTCATAAAAACTTCTACAAATTCGGCACGGCGGTTTTGATAATCAAGATAGTAAGCGTGTTCCCACACGTCACAGGTTGTCAGAGGTTTTAATCCGTGTGCCAAAGGGGTGTCGGCGTTGGTCGTTTTCATCACGGCTAATTTGCCATTCGTTTTTTCGACCAGCCATGCCCAACCGGAACCAAATTGAGAAACTGCGGCTTGTTTGAATTCCGCTCTAAAATTTTCAAAACTGCCAAAATCACGAATAATTCTATCTTCCAACGAACTATTTTCTATTTTTCCTCCAGTCGGTGACATGGAGTTCCAGAAAAAAGAGTGATTCCAAGCCTGTGCCGCATTATTAAAAATAGCCTCATATTCCGGTTCATCAGCGGTTTCGGTAATAATTTCTTCTAAGGGCAAGGTGGCAAAACGGGTACCCGTTATCAGTTTATTTAGGTTATCAATATATGTCTGATGGTGTTTTTGATAGTGAAATTCCATTGTGCGTGCACTGATAAAAGGTTCTAACGCGTTTAACTCATAAGGCAATGCTGGTAATGTAAACATCATTTATTCTCCTGTATCAATTTCTTCATGATGTTTTATATAGCTATTCGTTCCGATTTCATCAAGTTGCTTTTGTAATTTTAAATCTTCTTCATGCTGGGCACGTTTTTGACGATTTTCATCAATAATCTCATAAGTCTTTTGCTCTTTATACATGTCGGCAATAATGTCGCGTACTTGTTCTATTTGTTGTTCAAGAGAGGCAATTTGAGCCTCATAACTCTCTTTAGTTTCAAGATATTTTTTGACATAAGCTCCAAAATCGCCAACTAATTGATTTTGTCTTTGACATTCTTTATCTAATTCAAATTGTTGATTTAATGCGGAAAGTTTAGAAATTATGATATCTTGCTGTTCTTGCAAGGCAACCAAAATTTTACGTTGTTCGTTGATATTGAATTTTTCTATCCGACCTAAAATTTGCAGAGCATTTTTCATTTAAATCAGACCTTTGTCGGTGGTGTATACGGCGTATCAAGAATCTCTTGTAAAGTTTGATAACATTGGCTTAAAGTGTATCTTTCATCTTTACGTTGTGATAAAAATTCTTCAATCATCGGATAATAAAACATTGCTTCGTCAACTTCAGCGTTAGACCCTTTTTTGTATGCTCCTAAGCGGATGAGTTCTGCCATATCCTCATATGTTGCAATATATTTTCTTGCTTTTGCCACCAGTGCGGCTTCTTCCGGTGTATCACAGTCAGGCATCGTTCTGGAAATTGATCGCAAGATATTGATTGCAGGGTAGCGTCCTCGCTCCGCAATCGAGCGATCTAAAACAATATGTCCATCCAGAATAGAGCGAACAGCATCGGCGATCGGTTCATTATGATCATCGCCATCGACCAAAACCGTAAATAATCCGGTAATTGTTCCATTTCCGGAACCGGGACCGGCGCGTTCCAAAAGTCTCGGAAGTTCAGCAAAAACACTCGGAGTGTATCCTTTAGAGGCCGGTGGTTCTCCGATACTTAATGAAATTTCACGCTGAGCCATGGCAAAACGGGTAATAGAGTCCATCATGCACAGTACATTTTTATTTTCATCACGGAAATATTCGGCAATTGCCATGGTCGTATAAGCCGCTTGACGCCGCATTAAAGCACTTTCATCAGAAGTGGCAATAACCAAAACTGATTTGGCTAAACCTTCTTCACCAAGAACATCTTCTTCAAATTCTTTGGCTTCGCGTCCGCGTTCACCAATCAAGCCAATAACCGAGATATCCGAATCGGTATGGCGTGCCATATTAGACATTAAGGTAGATTTTCCAACGCCGGAACCAGCGAAGATTCCCATACGTTGACCTTTACAAATTGTCAAAAAGGTATTGACCGCTTTAACGCCCAGGTCAACTTTTCCTTTAACACGATCACGCATTTGTGCCGGAGGAGGGGTATTCTTTATAAAATATGGTTTGTTGCCTTGCAGAAGCGGGCCCTTACCGTCAATCGGTTCGCCGAAAGCATTGACAATGCGTCCTAACCAATCAGGGTGGGGATAGATGACAGGGGTTGCATTTTCAACATCAACTCGACAACCTAAGCCGATACCATCCAATGAGCCGTAAGGCATGAGCAGTAGTTTATCGCCCTTAAAACTGACGAGTTCACAGGGAACTTTTTTACCATATGTGGTATGGACGCTACAGCGATCCCCGATCGTTAATGAGGAGCTGATACCGCTTACCTCAATAAATAAACCTTGGACACCGGTAACCGTTCCGTAATAAGCACAATTTCCCATGCGACTCAAGTGGTGCTTTATGTTATCAAAGCGAATTGACACCTGTTTCTCCTATCTTTCTCTATTCTAATAAGTAAGATTTTTTTTAGTTTTATTCAATCTTATTAAGAATTATTAACAACCTTGTTAAAAAAGTTAACAAATAAAAATTAACAGTATAAGATGTAGTCATTGGTTATGATAAAGGAGATAAGGTAATGCGTGTTTTATTGGTAGAAGATGACTATGCTATCTCGCAAAGTATTGAGACCATGCTCAAAAAAGAGGGAATGATTATTGATACGACGGATTTGGGCGAAGATGGTTTAGAAATCGGTAAATTATATGATTATGATATTATCATTTTAGATTTGATGTTACCGGATATGAATGGTTATGAAGTTTTGAAAAACTTGCGTGCGGCAAAGGTCAATACACCTGTTTTGATTCTTTCAGGTTTGAGTGAACCGGATAAAAAAGTTAAAGGATTAGGGTATGGTGCAGATGACTATTTAACAAAGCCATTTGATAAGGCTGAGCTGTTGGCGCGTATTCAGGCTGTTGTTCGTCGTTCAAAAGGACATTCAAATTCTATTATTCGTACCGGTGAAGTTGAGGTTAACTTAGATACGCAGACAGTTACCGTCGGAGATAAAACCTTGCATTTAACCGGTAAGGAATATGGTATTATGGAATTACTTTCTTTGCGTAAAGGTTCAACTTTGAATAAGGATCAATTCTTAAATCATTTGTATGGTGGCATTGATGAACCGGAGCTTAAGATTATAGATGTATTTATCTGTAAATTACGTAAAAAATTAGAAAAAGCCTCAGGCGGTAAAAATTATATTGAAACTGTTTGGGGGCGTGGTTATGTTTTACGTGATCCGGATGAAAAGAAATAATAAACTTCCTAAAGTAAAAACCTCCCATCATTTATTTGATGGGAGGTTTTTTGCATTATCGCGTAAAATCAGAGACAACTTTGTATAAATCTGTTTGATTTTGTTTGCTCTCAAAATTATGGTCGCTTTGAGGAATAAGCGTGAATTGTGCGTGTGTTTGTAATTTTTGAGCGAAGTTTTGTACATCGTGCGGATCAATAACAATGTCGTTTTTCGCAGAGACTAATAGGGTATGCGCTGTAATATCAGAGACTAATTTCATGGCATCGTATGCTTTAGATTCTTCGACAAGTTGATACGGTATAGTGGCTGTTTTATCTGTTGTTTTATACTCATAAAAACCGGATTTTTTCCATTGCTTGCAAAAATCCGGCATATTTTTCATGCAACTTGCCTCCCATAATTCACCACTGATGACGGGGGTAATCGGAATTAATTTATTGATTTGTTGTTGGTGATTGGCTGCATATAAAATCACTGAAGCTCCACCTAATGAATGCCCGCCAATCGTGAAAGGTTCGTGATAGAATGGTTGGCTTTTTGCCCAATTGATAACATCAGTTAAGTCTTGAGTGAATGTTGATAAATTAACATATTGAACTTCACCATCACTCTTTCCCAGAGAGTAACGACTATCAAAAGTGACAACAAAATAGCCGTTATTAAGCAGAGCTTTTTTGGTTGTTTGAATTACTGAATGAGACATATTGGAGGCTAATCCATGTTGTAAAAAGGCTAATTTATGATTTGCAAGATTTTGCCAACCATCTAATTTTATGTATATGGATTCATTTTGAGCGTTTTTTATAAAGGTTTCTGTCAGTTGTTCGTTTTTTGAACAAGCTACAACTAAAAATAGCAGGCAAAAAATAATTTTTCTCATGATTAAATCTCCAATAGGTTATTATTTGGATAATTATAAAAGTGAAAATAATAAAAAAAAGTGAATTTGTTTTTAAAATAAGTGGTTGCACTATTTGGTTTTTGATGATATAGCAAGAATAATTATTTATTCTTTTTAAATTATGAAAAAAATTATTTTATTTAAGAATGGTTCAGGCTGGTTGGATAAATCAGTAACCATTAAGTATCGGAAGTTGGCTTTGGTGTCTTTATGTGTTATGCCGGTTGTTATGCTTGTCTCTGTCGGACGGTGGATTTTTTCTTCTCAGAGAAAAAAATTGCGTAGTATTGATATTACCAGCGGTTGGCCTGAGGAAAAAACAGAAACGGCGTCCTGAGAATCAAAAAATCTTGTTACTCTTGAAGGTAACAAGATTTTTTTTGATTATTATTCACACCAGATTTTTAGGAATAGCATTTTTGCGGGTTTGTGGTAAATACAATGTAAATAATATAGAAAAAGAGATATGTTATGTATTATAGTTTGTTTGAAATATTTGCAATCGGTATCGGTCCTTCGAGTTCACACACTGTTGGTCCGATGAAGGCAGCTAATCGGTTTGTCGATAATTTAAAAAATCAGGGTAATTTATCCAAAGTTGCCACGCTTAAGGTTTATTTGTATGGGTCTTTGGCGTTGACCGGTGTTGGGCATGGAACACTTGATGCTATTGTTTATGGTTTGCAAGGTTTAACTGCGGAAGAAGTTGATCCGCATATTGATTATATTGCATTGTTGCAAAAAGATAATATGCTCAATATCGGTCGGGAGCGTTATATCTCTTTTTCTTATAAAGATGATTTTGTTTTGGAAAAGAAGATTTTTTTACCGGAACATTCTAATGGTATGAAATTTGTGGCTTGTGATGAAAATGGAGCTATTTTACTTTCAGAAGTTTATTTTTCAGTAGGTGGCGGCACAATTGCTCGTCAGGATGAAATATCAAGAAGAATTGATCGTCAGGCTTATAGTGTTCCTTATCAATTTAATAATTGTACCGAGTTGATGAAATTATGTGATAATAATAAGCTGACAATTGCGGAGTTGGTTTTACAAAACGAACGAGCCATTTTACACGGGTCACCGGTCAAAAATATTCTCAAACTTGATAAAATTATGCAAGATAATATCGATATCGGTTTGCAAAAGGATGGATATTTACGTGGCGGGTTGCGTGTGAAACGTCATGCCAAGGAATTATACGAGCGTTTAGTGGCTCATTTTAATGCCAACACGACAGATTCTTTGACGGTCTTGGATTGGATTAATATTTGGGCTTTAGCCGTGGCAGAAGAAAATGCTTCCGGCGGTAAAATGGTAACCGCACCGACTATGGGGTCAGCCGGTATTATTCCGGCAGTTATGCGTTATATGAAAAGGTATGGAAAATTTGCAACAGCAAAAGATGTGGAACGAGCATCAATTGTCTTTTTAGCAACTGCTTCAGCTATTTGCAGTTTATATCGGACCAATGCTTCCATTTCTGGCGCAGAAGTTGGTTGTCAAGGAGAAATCGGTGTGGCTTGCTCAATGGCTGCTGCCGGATTGGTTGCTGCATGGGGGGGGAATAACAAACAAATTGAAAATGCGGCCGAAATTGCGATGGAGCATAATTTGGGATTAACTTGTGATCCGATTAACGGCTTAGTTCAAGTCCCTTGCATTGAACGTAATGCTATGGGAGCGGTAAAGGCAGTTAATGCGGCGAGATTAGCTTTGCAAGGCAGCGGAGCACATATAGTCAGTCTGGATAGTATTATTAAAACCATGTATGAAACAGGTTTGAGCTTAAATAGTGAATATAAAGAAACGTCTCTTGCCGGTATTGCTAAGAATGCACTGAGTTGTTAGTCTTATTCATTTATTTTAGTAATGATTTTTTGAATTTTTTCTTTATCATATTGGGGCAGAACTTGTGCTGCCAAACCATTTGCTAATTTTTGTTTGATTTTCTGACGATTGATTTCAGACGAATCGTGTTTAACACTTAAAGCGTGGTGCCACTGGAATCTGGCCTCGTTTTTGCGTCCGCTTTGCCAGTATGCATCACCTAAATGATCATTGATAACGGCATTTGCAGGATCAGCATCTGTTGCTTTTTCTAAATATGTAACGGCTTTATCATACATACCAAAGCGATAAAATGCCCACCCCAAACTATCTATAATGCTACTGTTGAATGGTGCTTGATTATAGGCTTGAATGATGAAATTAAAGGCTTCTTCCGGCTTTTTGTTTCGTTCTAACCAACTGTATCCGAGGTAATTCAAGACTAATAAATTGTTGGGATCTCGCTTGAGAGCTTCAATAAGCGATTTTTCTGATTCTTCCCATTCTCCCAAGCGTTCATATGTTATGCCGATAGCGTAATGAATTTGCCATAGCGAATCTGTTTTTTTACCAAATTTTTCGAGAGCTTGTTGATAATATTTAAGAGCTTCTTTGTATTTTTCCTGTAGGCGCAAAATATCTCCCAAATCTAAAAGAATTTGATAATCATTGGGGTAATCTAAAGCTAAACTTTTCAGCAAAAGCTCGGCACCTTTGTAATCGTTAAGGTGACGCAGGTTTTCTGATTTTTTATATTGCGCCAGATAATAACTTGGCTCAGATGCCGGTATTTCATCATATACGGTCATGGCGTCTTTATACATTTCACGCATTTCCAAAATGCCGCCCAAAAGGATACGAGCTAAGTGGTTGTTCGGATTTTCATAGAGAGCTAACCTGATGAAAATATGTGAAAAATCAATTGCTTCGGGATTCTGTTTGATGATGGCGGCAATATTAAACATTGCCTCAGACAGTCCCATTTGTGGGGTTTGAATTTGTGGCTTGATATTTTTTGTATCTGCATCTGCAGTTTTTTTGTAGATGTGTTTGAGAATACCGAGTGCCGGAATATCATAATTATATTGGGCCGCTAAGGCAGTTGCCTTAGCTTTGTTATCCGATCGCAGATAAAAATTGCAAATAATTTCCAGTGAACGGATAGATAATTCCATTTCCTGACTATTAATGATTTTCTCATAGTGCAAGCGAGCAGCATCTTTTTTATTAAAATAATCGTTAATCATACCACTGTGAAAATGGTATAAAGCCTCCATCCCTTTTTCATTTTTTATTTTATCTAAAGCAGAAATAGCTTTTTTATAATCATTGAGACCGGTATATCCCCAAGCCTCAAAAAACGGAGATATCAATTTTTTATAAAGCGGAGATTTATTCTTTTGCAAAGATGCGATAGCCTCTTGATAGTGCGCTTTTTTGAACTGTTCGGAAGCAATTAAAATTGGAATAAACTCATTTGTATTATGTTGTTTTTGAGCTAGACGTGCATATTCTGCTGCTTCGTCGATACGTCCTTGAGAAGCTAAAATGAGGTAAGTGCTGTTTAAAAGGGCTGTATTTTGAGTGTCATTTTGAGCTGTTTTTTTGTAATAATCGGCAGCCGTATTGAAATCTTGTCGATAATGGGCAATACGTCCGGCAAGATAGTTACCGTAATTATTGGAGGATATTTCAATTTTAGGTTCCGGATTTTCAGATGAAGGAATCGTCTTAAAATTCGAACATGAATTAAACGCCAGAAAACTGACGGCGATTATTAAAGAGTACTCAAATTTAGTCATTGTTTTTAGAATCCTACACTCTGATTTAAACAAAAGCATTATACGCTTTGAATTTTATCCTACAATATTATTTTGAAATTATATACATTGATGTGTAAAGATTTAATTAGTAAATGAC
Organism: Alphaproteobacteria bacterium; assembly: GCA_017477185.1. Lineage (GTDB taxonomy): Bacteria > Pseudomonadota > Alphaproteobacteria > RF32 > CAG-239 > Scatocola. The sequence goes on from JAFUXF010000014.1 coordinate 15,130, forward strand.
AAAAGAAAAGAAATGTTATAATAAAAAATTATGTCAGAAAATATGAATTTAGAGCAAATTTTAGATTGGTATATTACCGCAGGTGTTGATGCTGTTTGCGGTGATGAGCCCTGGAAAAAGACTCCTGCTTTGGATATAGAAGGTAAAAAGCCAAAGGAGCTTTCAGTACCGCGCCTTGCGACAACGCAATTGGCGCAAGCAACGGTTTCTGCGTGCCAGAACGCCAGACAGATATGCTCTCAGGCTGAGACACTGGATGATTTGAAAAAAATGGTTGAAGGCTTTGAAGGATGTGCTTTGCGGTTAACGGCAAATAAAACAGTTTTTGGATGTGGAAGTGCACAAGCGGATTTATTGCTTATCGGAGAGGCTCCGGGGGCAGATGAAGACAGAAGCGGTGTTCCGTTTGTTGGTAGGAGCGGTCATTTGCTTGATAAGATGCTTCATGCCATTCATATAAACAGGGAAGAATGTTTTGTTACGAATATTTTACCGTGGCGTCCTCCGGGGAATAGAACGCCGACAGATGCTGAGATAGCCGTTTGTTTGCCTTTTTTGAAACGACAGATTGAATTGGTAAGGCCAAAAATTATTTTGGTTCTCGGTGGGAGTGCTGCTAATGCGTTGTTGGATAATATTGAACCTATTTCTAAATTACGCGGAAAATGGTTGGATTATACAACAACAAAGGGAGAAAAAATTCCGGTTTTAGCCAGTTTCCATCCTGCCTATTTGTTGCGCAATAGTGCCCAAAAAGCTAAGGCTTGGAGTGACTTGTTGCGTGTTAAGCAAAAATTATGTGAAAATTGATAAAATTATCTTTTTATTCACTATTTTTTTGTTATGATATCTGTAATTAACCAACCAAAGGAACGAAAAATGAGTCGTGTAAAAACATTGTTGATGAGTGTCGCTTGTGTGGCATTGGCGTTTGGAAACGTTGTTAATGCAGTTGCTGATGAAAAGGTTGATGACGAGCCAAATGAATTTGTCAGTAAAATTGCCAGTGGTGAAAATGTGGTTCTTTATAAAATCCATGATATCAATACCCTTAAGTCTGATACCGGTGATACCTCAGAATGTGAGTTCAGTCTGACATTATATAATCGTTCACCTAAAACGGTTGAAGCCGCAACAATTAATTTATTATGGGCAGATGAAAGTATAGGGAATGTTATAGATAAAGAGAAACAACTTGAATTAGAAGAGGATAAACCGGTTAATGAAAGGCTTGCAGAGTTGCAAGAACAGGCTAATCCTAAGACAGAGTCCTTAGTTTCAAAAGATTTAACGGCTTCGGTTATTTTGCCAAAAATAAAGCCGTTTCGGCAGGTGACGTTAAAGTCAAAAATTAAATCTGATCGTTGTTTCTTGATGTTGGATAATGTCAAAGCTACGTTTCCTTTGTGCTCGATAGTGAATGAAGAAGCTAATAATTCCGGTGCAGTGAGGGCTTTGGGTGTTGAGGCGCAAGGCTCAAATGAATGTGCTTCTTTATTCCGTTTTGTTTCTCCAAAAGATCCGGAATATTATCGTGAATTTCAAAAGGTTTCTTTTAATGAAGAAATTAATCGTCGCGCAGAAGAAAAAAAGAAAAATCTTGATGAAATTGAAACGCAATACAATAAAATTTTGCAAGATGCAAATAATATAACGACTGTTTTGGAAAGTATAAAATAAGTGATCCCCATGTTGAATAAGCTGATATATTGCTTGGTGTTTGTTGCGTGGTGTTCTGTTCCGGCCATGGAGGTTCGGGCGCAGTTTTTTTCTTCAGAAAACTCTGCAGGCTCTCAAAAAAAAGCGGTTTCTCAGAATTCGGAATGGGGAAAATTTTATAATAATAATTCTTCACAGACAACGGATTCTTCTGTTGGGAATAAGTCACCCTTAAATAAGGTACAGCCTCCGGCTAAGCAGGAAGTAGCGAATCCGGAAGATTATATTTACAAAAATGTTCCTCAAATAAATCGTCCGACGCTTGATGGTGTTAAGCGCGGGCGGACTTCTGTTGTCCCTGTCGTTGCTAATCGAAATATTACGGCGGAAGGGTACATTTATATTTATTATTCTGATTTTTCTATTGGAAGTATGATGAGTGGTTCGACAACTTGTGATGTTAAGTTTCAGATTTTAACAACATTGGATCGTAAATTAAATTCCTTGGCAATGCGTTTGAAATGGAAAAATATGGATACGCCGCTGACGTTTATCGATGTTAACCCAAATCAACAATACCATTTAATGTATACTTTGTTGGGTGACGGGTGTTATTCAATGGATAAAATTCCGAATATTGTGATAAATCGTTGTCGTGTTAAGGGGATGACGCAGGAGGAATGTGCTCGTCGTGTCCGTTGGATTAAAAAAGTTCAGTAGTAAGTTAGAGCATCTCGTGAAAAAGATTTTATTTATCATATGCTGTTGTTTGTATTGTGCTTCAGCGCACAGTGCTTATCATTTGTTTGGTAAAGATGTGCAAACCAAAGTACAAAAAGTTGTTCAAGTTTCAAACAGCGATTTAAGATTATATCGCAAAATTTTTAGAAATATTGAGAAGGAAAATATCAATTTGGCGCAGAAACAGCTTGAGGATATTGATAATTCTGTTTTGATGGGACATGTGTTAGCGCAAATTTATCTTTCAAAAACCTACAAATCTTCTCCAACGGAGTTAAAGCGTTGGTTGGATAAATATCAAGATTTTCCGCAGGCAAGGGCTGTTTATAACTTAGCCGTAGCTAAGGCTGGGCGACAAAATGTTAAAAATCCGTGGGGGGAAAAGTATCCTCTGATCTATTCGCCATACTCATGGTTTAATAATCAATATGAGCATTTATCAGAAGAAAATCGTAAATATGTCCGGCGACAAGTTAGTGATTTCAGGCGCTATATTAACAAGGGTAAGACAAAGGCGGCACGTTCTATTCTTGAAAATCATAAGTTTAGAATGACGATTCCGGATAAAGAATATGATGCGATGTCGGTTACGCTGGCGATGATTTATCTCTTTGATAATGAAGATAAATTAGCTTGGCAATGGACACAAAAGGCGGCAAATCGGAGCCATGATTCTTTAGCGTATTGGTTTGGCGGTTTGGCTGCTTGGCGTATGGAAAACTACAAAAATGCAGCCTCTTTTTTTGCTCGATTAGGAAATAAAACCGATTCAGACGAGTGGTTGGTGGCTGCCGGGAGATACTGGGCATATCGTGCCTATTATCGAGCCGGAAATAAGGCAGAAGCGCAGAAGTGGTTGAAAAAAGCGGCTGTTTATAAACGTACTTTTTATGGTATGTTAGCGGCCTATCAGATTGGAATTCCTTGGAGTTTCAATTGGAATGGCGCGGCTTTTCTTAATGATTTTAGTACTAATGACTATGTTCAGCACCTGTTAGATTCACCGGTTATTCGTCGGACTTTATTGTTGCTGAAAATTGATAATAAAAAATTGGCAGAAAAAGAAATAAGAGCTGCTTATCGTTATATGTCTCCGCACCAAAAAGAAGCGTTGCTTTTTATTGCACAACAATATGATATGCATGCTGTGGCTATTTTGTTGGCAAATGATCTTAAAGATAATGAAAGCGGTCTTTTTTATGATGAAGCGGCTTATCCTGTTCCGAGTTGGAAACCTAAAGACGGATGGAAGGTGGATAGAGCGTTTGTTTGGGCTTTAGTCCGTCAAGAATCGGCCTTTTCTCCGCAGGCTCAAAGTAGGGCGGGGGCAAAAGGACTGATGCAATTAATGCCGGCAACAGCTTTTCATATTAGTAAAAATCCTCAAGTTAAAAATAGAAACAGCACGGCTTTATTCGATACACGCTATAATTTGTCGTTAGGGCAAAAATATGTTACATATTTAGCGGAAAAGCCGTTTATAGAAAAAAATATGTTTTTTGTGATTACGGCTTATAATGCCGGTCCGGGGAATTTGGTCAAATGGCAGAAGCGTGTTCAATATAATAATGATCCGCTGCTTTTTATAGAGGTTATTCCGGCACGAGAGACGCGTATTTATATAGAACGTGTTATGGCTAATTATTGGATGTATGAGGCTCGGTTTGGTCGGAAATCAAAATCTCTAGAGGCTTTAGTCCGCCGTCAATGGCCAAAGCTATAAAAAAGAGTATAATAGATTTTCGGCGCATTCTTACCACGATAGAGGTCTTATATTCTTTTATCTTTATCTGTTTAAGATTGCGTTTTTTCTTTGATTAGTGTTTCTGTTTCAGGCTCTGCTTCATCTGAGGTTTCTGTTAAAATATTTTTTAATTGATTTTCATTATATTCTAAATATTGTTGTTTGGTAATATAGCCTTTTTTATCGGAATCAATTAAGTCGAACATATTTTGATAATCTTCTTCGGTGAAACGGAGTTCTTTGTTGTTTGGATGATTATACATATAAGAAGTATACTCTTTTTTGGTTACTTGATTATTATCATTTTTATCCATTTCGGCGAATTCTTCTTTATTGATGGTTCCACCTATGTTTGAAATGAGATTGTTGGTATATTCTTGAGGATTTTTATTGATTTCCTCTATTTTTTTTGTGGCTTCTTGTAATTTTGCCATGCTTTCTTCTATTGAAGGCATGGATTGCATGAATGATGACATTTCATCATCGGTGATTTGACCGTCACCATTTTTATCCATTTTATTCATTTGCATCTCAAGCCCTAAATTTTCAACGTATGAAATATAGCCTTGAGCTTCTTCCGGATTCATATAATCATCTTTGTCTTTATCATAAGTATCAAAAGCTGAATCGATTTTTTGAGTAAGCTCTACAAGTTCGGATTGTGAGAAAAAAGGAAATGACTTAAGGGCTTCTTGAGAGCCGGAACCGGAACATTCTCGACGTGATAATTTACCATTGCCATCAATATCCAGAAGTTCGAATCCGTTTTGAATTTTTTCATGGGTTTTAAGGAGAGCTTGTTCTTTTATGGTTGCAACATCCATACTAAAAGTATCATTAGCCGCACTCTGGCTAATGATACTTAATGTTGCTAAGAATGTGTATGGCAATATTTTCATTATTTTAATTTGGTTTTGAGGTTAGAAATTAAAGCATCAACACTACCGCCGTTGTTTTTGATGTAAGCGGTATATTCATTTCTATTAGCCATGGTGAGGCTGACCTTTTCTATAATGATGTCAATGATTTTGAAGGAGCTACCGGTTTGTTTAACCCGCCAAACAACAGTCGCCGGTTCACCTTGTTCCATCGGGACAACCGTGTTTACAAAAATCTGACCTTCAGAATTAGAAGGGGTTGTGCCTTTGAAGATAAAACTCTTACCCTTAAACTCATCAAAACGTTCGGACCATACTTTGGTGTTTAATTCACGATAAGTATTGATGAAGCTTGTCTTTTGTTGAGGTGTCGCTGTTCTCCAATAACGCCCTAATACATATTTGCCGATAAAATCCAAATCTAAAGCGTCATTGAATAATTTTTTGAAACGTGTTTGCTTCTCTGCTTTGGAGATGTTTGCGTTGATAATTTGTTCAATACCTTCATCTGTCATTTTCTGTACGAATTTTTCAGCACCGGCGGCATCAACGTCAGCACGGGCAGAATGAACATTCAGGCACAGAATTGCAAATAATACAGCAAATATTGTTTTTTTCATTTTACAGGCTCCTTTATAAGTTAAGGTTTAGTAGTCTTCATCTTCATCATCCATGCCAAAATCGTAACTAATCGAATCGGAATCAGCTTTTCCATGACGATTTTGCATATAAGCAGATTTCATTGTCTCATAAAAATCAACTGAATTGCGCTCTAAATCATCTAGCATATCCATACCTGCTTCGTACTGAGAAATTGCGTTGATGACCATATAAGGATAATAAATTTTAGCTTGAATATTGGCATCATTATTTGTTGCCCAATAAACGGGATTAACCAACGAATCGCCAACCAGACCGGCTGTGGCGCGAGGTGTACTCGGCCCGACAAACGGCAACATAATAAATGGTCCATCAGCAACACCCCAGGTGGCTAAAGTGGCATCAAATCCGGTTTTTTCTCGTGGTAAATTCCATCCTAATCCGGCAACATCGTAGGTTCCGGCAATACCAAGAGTTGAGTTTACTGCAAAACGAGCAATATCTTTTCCTGATTGAACCGGCTCACCTTGAAGTATATGATTTATTGCAAAAATAGGTTCTTTAATGTTCATTAAAGCATTGCTGATGCGCTCCCGAGCGTAGGGAGTCGTAATTTTACGATATCCCTTGGTAACGGGTTTCAGAATGTATTTTTGAAATTCGGTATTGAAATTATACACAGCACGATTATAGGTTTCTAAAGCTGAAGTATCATTTGTTGAGTTTGTTGAAGAACAGGCTGCAGTCATTAATGATAAAGCCGACAAACAAGCATAAAGACGGAATTTATTAAACACAGAGAAATCCTTTCTTACTTATAAAACTTTGTTTAATATAGCATTATTTTTGTGTAAATCAACAAATTTTATCAATCTTTGAAATTTTTATTTATTGTTACAAATCAGAAATGTTTTGTGTTTTGCAAAAGGAATTTTTTTTGCTATTATCCGTCTTAGTTTAATTTTTAAGAGGATAATAAAATGACTACAAAACCTGCAAAACCTATTAATTTATTTGATTGTGCAACTTCTCAAAAAGTTATCGGACAAGAAAATTTTTTGAATGCTTTTAAGACAATTTTGAACCACGGTGGTTATGCTCAAGGTCCTGAAACCAAGGAGTTGGATGCAAAATTAGCCGCTTATTCAAGTGTTAAAAATTGCTCAACTTGCGGTTCCGGTACTGATGCATTAACTTTAGCGTTGATGGCATGGGGAGTTAAAGCAGGAGATGCTGTATTCGTTTCTTCTTTTACATTTGTTGCTTCTGCTGAGGCTCCGGTTTTATTGGGAGCTACACCTATTTTTGTTGATTCTGATCCGAATACATATAATATGGATCCGAAAGATTTGGAACGCGCTATTCAAGAGGTTAAAGCTGAAGGAAAATTAAATTTGAAAGCTGTTATTCCGGTCGATATTTTTGGTTCTCCGTGCGATTATGATGCTATTATTGAAATCGCTCATAAAAATGGTATGAAAGTTTTAGCAGACTCTTGCCAAGGGTACGGTTCTGTTTATAAAGGCAAAAATGCCGGTTCTATTGCAGATATGACCGCAACCTCTTTTTACCCAACAAAGCCGTTGGCTTGTTATGGTGACGGTGGTGCCGTATTCTCTAAGACAGATGAGGAGAATGCGCTTGTTCAATCTTGCCGTGTTCATGGTATGAGCCCAGAAGATCATTATGACAATGTTCGTTTGGGTATGACTGGTCGTATGAATACTTTCCAAGCTGCGGTTTTGTTACAAAAATTGAAAGTTTTTGATCAAGAATTGAAAGATCGTTACCGCGTTGCCAGCCGTTATGATAACGAATTAAGCAGCTACTATAATAAGCAACAAATTTTGCCAAACTGCAAATCTGCTTATGCTTTATACACCATTAATTGTGCTGATCGTGATGAATTGATGGCGTATTTGAAAGAAAACGGTATTCCTTGCGGTGCTTATTATCCGCGTCCGGTTCATACTCAAACTGCTTATGCAAAATGGAATACACGCAAGCTTCCTGTTTGTGAGAAATTGTCCAAGACAGTTCTTTCTATCCCGATGACTCCTTATTTGGATAATGAAGATTTGGATTATGTTATCTCTAAGATGAATGAATTTGCTGCCGAAAAAATGAAAAAAGCGGCATAGTTAACGAAATTGTGTGAGTAAAAATACTCTCGGCAATTGTCGAGAGTATTTTTTTGTTGATTTTAACGTAAAATCAACATACATTGCAAATGTTGTTTTTTTATTATTAATTTAAAAGTATATTATTATGGATGAGATGCTAAGAAAGATTCTGGGACAGCAGGTGCAACTCCCTGATTTACAAAAATCAAATGTTTCAAAATTATTTGTGCTGAATAAAGCAAATCTTTCTCGAATTCAGCCGGGGATGTATTGGTATGATGACAACACTGTTTCTCAGGTGTTGAAATCGGAAAAAAAGTTAAAATCTATAGTGCTTTTTGTCAGAGATAATGTTATCTATGGTGATAGTTTTATGCAGCGTTATATGTTAGGTTTTAAGACCGTTGATTTTTTTAAGCAGGTTTTGGCGCAACAGCCTGAGGTTTATTATCCACAAGAGACGGATTTACAAAGTGTTTATGGCTCATTGGATAAGATTAATGCATCCTGCAAAAAGGTTCAAAAACTAAAATGGAGTAAGGAAATCTATTTGGCAGAACCGGTTTCGGAGCAGAAGTTGTGTTGGGTTGATATGTTTGATGGTGGACAAGGTCAAATGTCAAATCAATCCGGAGCGTATTTTCGCCCTCTGATTACTTATAAAGTAAAATGAAAAAAAACTCTGAGAAAATCTCAGAGTTTTTTTTTTATGCTTCCCAACTGCGAGAAAATTCTTCATCTTTGAAAAGAGAGGCGAGCCCCGTAATTTGTTTTAATCTTAAAACCTCATCAGCAGACATACCGATGTTTTTGCAAATCCAAGCATCACTTTTCCCCATTTCTACCAATTCTGCCACAATATTACTCATTAAATCAACATTGTGACTACCGCGTGCGCGATTGTGGCGGATGGTTGATGCCATGCGTTCACCGAGAGATTTATCAATGATGACGATTGGTAATAACCCTTTTTCTCTTTCATAAATACGTTTGCTTGTTTTCATAATTGTATAGCGGTGGAAACCATCGACGATAATATATTCATCATTTTCTTTGTCATAATAGCATACGACAGGTTGGGTATATCCGTCTTCCCAAATGGATAACTCCAAGAGTTTTAACTCAGGAGGGGCAACACGATTGGGGTTATATTCATTGGCTTTAATTTTTTCAATTGGAACAGCCTTGACATTATAAACGGGACTTAAAAATTTTTGCTGATCTTCCATATTCTTATCCTTTATAAATTTTTGTATTTTTCAATTAAAATGCGTTCACGTTCAGTTTGTTTTTTTGTTTGGGCAAATCCCATGTGTTTGCACAGGTGATCATTTTTCAGAATACAGATAGCCATACGTTTCCAAGAAGGAATGTCTATTGTGGATTTAATATCGTCTGTGTCATCAGGAGTTCCTAAAAAAATAATTTTATCCTTATCGGAATGATAGTTGCTCTTACCATTGTTGCGAATATGATAATTACAGGATTCTAATTCTTTAATTGCGGCCTCATTGACAACACCGCCATGTTTCCACCAGAAACGAATCGATGTTTTAAATTTTTTAATGTAATTTTCACGCACATCATCTGGGAGCGTTGCTAATAAAAATTTAACATATGATCGCCAGGTGTGCCCCGGAGGAAGTTCAAATCGTCGACTGCCAAGTATTTTGGTATTGCCGTAAATAGCCCCAAAATTTGCCCCTTGAACACGAGCGACAACTTTAACCCAAGTTTTGGGATCTAAAATTCGATATAGATTTAGATGTTCTTTTGCACTTTCATGATATGGGCTGGCAACGCGCATTTGATGAATGGAAAGGCCTGCTTTGTAGAACAAGTCATAAATTTTATTATATTCATACTCAAATTTACCATTTGCAATCCATACGTCTTTTGTTGTCCAGTCATAGAGCGGGTAAGCATTGTAAAAATCTTTACCAAGTTTTGTTGTCCACTTACCTTTGCCAAAAGTTTTTTTGCGCTCGTTCGTATATGCACGATAACGATTAAGAGACTCGTCTGCGCGAATACCTAACAGACAAACAGTTTTTCCTTTATGTTGACGTGCGTACCAGAAGCCGAATTCGTGGTAAAAGTCTTCTTGCGCCATTTTGTATTTATAAAAATCAAAGTGATGGTTATATAAATTGATGATGAAAGGGTGTTTAGGCATTGGGCGCACCCATTCGTCTTCTGTTTTTTCGTCATCCCACGGATACCAATACATTTGAAAATTACTGACAGCACATCTTGATCCCATAGGAATACAGCACCAATAAGGTTCAATGTCATCTAAATTGTTGAGAAACATGGATTCAACATAATCAGTTGTTGCTTGATATTGCGCTTCGAAGTCTTGATGAAATACACCAATCTTGCGGTTTATATTATGTTTTCTTTTATAATCCAAAACCATGTTTAAGAGCAGACCGCTATCTTTGCCGCCCGAAAAAGAAATATAGATGTTATCAAAATTATCAAACAGGTATTTTAAGCGTTCTTGTAAAGCATCGTATACGTTTATATCAAGATATTTTTTCAAAGTTTTATGGCCTCTGCTTTTGTTATTTTTTTGTGCAATCCAGCAATCAAATTTTTTTTATGCTCTAAACTGTCTTTTATTAAGAGTTCCAAATTTGTGTTTAACCAAAAATCATAAATATTCAGGTTGTGTGGAACACCTTTAAAGACAGCAGAATCTACACTTTGTTGCTTATACCGATAATTAAATGTTTGTGAAAAGTGTATAACATTATTGCAAACATGTATATCTAAATTAAATTTTTCCACACCATATGTACAGAGCATAATATTTTTTTTATGCTCGAAGGCTTTAATTGCCTGCTTTTTATTAGTTCTACCGCTGACTTCTACAAAAGATTCGGGTGGTAATATATTTAATTCTTTTAGGATATCAATTTCATCTATAAATCTAAAATAAATGATGACTTTTTCTTTACGTTTGAATATTTCTTGTAAAACTTTTTTGAGACCATCAAATTTGTTTTGAGCTATGGTATAATATTTTTGAAAATTTTGAACTAAGTCCATAAAAACAATACGATTTTTATGTTCCAGAAAATTTAATTTTTCATTTTGATAACATAGCTCTTCTCTTGCAGTTAGTTTAAAATAGTAATTCTGATGATGAATGATGTATTTTTTGTTTGTTTTATATCCTAATATATAGGGTTTTATTAATTTAAGTAAATTGTTTTCATCTTGAGCACATGACCAGCGTTTTATAATCATGTAGTTTTGATAAGTATCCGTTAAAAATATGTGATGAAATTGTTTTTCGTTCATGCGAAGAATCTTAGAGCTGAGAAATTCTAACTGAGCATAAAGGTCAAGCAAATCTTTGCTGACAGAGGTGTCGCTTAAAATTATTTTATATGTAAAATACCGACTTAAAAGTAATAATCTTTGGGTCTTATCTGATCTTATGTTTTTTATGGTTAAACTGTTATCAATGATACAAAAAGTTTTGTGGGTCTGGATTATATTGAACAGGTCAAGGTATTTGGTATCAGAAACAGAAATGCTTTCAATTGCAAAGTACTTTATTCGATGTTTGAAGTTTTGGCTGTTTTTTTTGATTTCATTAGTATAAATAAGGGTTTTTAAGAAATTAGCCGGCGCAATCCAAATAAGATATTCAAAATTTTTCAGATTGTTTTCTGCTAATTTCAGAGCTAGTTTAATTCTTTGTGCAGAGACATCATTAAATAAAATACCGGCTTTGTTTTTTTGAAAATTTTGTCGTGCGCTTTGTGATATATTTTCCTGTAACATTTTAAGTTCCTTGTTTGTTGTTAATATGAATCGCTAAAAAAAGTATTTGGCATGATATTTGCATATTACTTATCAAGTATTGAATGTTAACCATTTTAGGTATCTGTTATGTTAAAAAGTATAAGAAATATTGTATCGATTTGTATAATTGCAATGGTCCTCTTACCTTTAAAGACAGTTTTAGCTAGTTCTCGTATTAAAGATATTGCCGATTTTGAAGGCGTTAGAGAAAACCAGCTCATCGGTTATGGTTTGGTTGTTGGTCTAAACGGTACCGGTGATAATATTAAATCAATCAACTTTGCAAAAGAAAGCATTATTTCTATGCTTGATAATATTGGGGTTAATGCACGCGATGGGCAATTGAAAGCCAAAAATATTGCGGCAGTTATGGTTACGGCAAATTTACCGGCTTTTGCTAAACAAGGGACGCGAATTGATGTCGTTGTCAGTGCTATGGGAGATGCTAAAAATTTGCAAGGCGGAACTTTGGTTGCAACGCCTTTGTTAGCGGCTAATGGTGAAGTTTATGCTGTTGCTCAGGGGCAGATTGCAACAGCAAGTATTTCCGCTGCAGCCGGTGGAACTTCGGTCAGTAAAGGTGTTCCGACAGCTGGTCGAATTGCAAATGGCGCAATTATTGAAAATGAAATCAATTTTGATTTTGATTCTTTAAATAAAATCACAATTGCTTTGCGTAATCCGGATTTTACAACAGCGCGTCGTGTTTCTAATGCTGTTAATGCTATGCTCGGTGAAATGCGTGCTAAGGCTTTGGATCCGGCAACAGTTGAAGTCGAAGTTCCGGATCAATATAAAGATAATTTAGTTGCTTTGATGACAAATATTGAACAGCTTCAAGTTCAACCAGATCAAACGGCGCGTGTCGTTATTGATGAAAGTTCCGGTATTATTGTTATCGGTAAAGATGTCAAAATCAATAAATTAGCTATAGCTCAGGGTAATTTGACAATTAAAATTACAGAAATTCCGTTTGTGGCACAACCTTTACCGTTCAGTAACGGGGAGACTGTCGTAGGCGCAACTTCAGTGGTTGATGTTAATGAAGATGTTGACAGTAAATTAAGCGTGTTAGATACAGGCGTTAATTTGCAAGAGTTGGTTGACGGCTTAAATGCTTTAGGCGTTACACCGCGTGATTTAATCAGTATTTTACAAGCTATTAAAGCAAGTGGTGCTTTGCAAGCAGATATAGAGGTTATTTAAGATGAGTATGCTAGGAAACATAACTGATACGGCTCAAGTCAATTATGCTTTGCAGCAACAGGCAAATGCTAAGATGAAAGCTGATAAACCTTTTAATGTTGAAGAAGCAAAAAAGGCAGCAGAAGATTTTGAAGCATTTTTTATTACGACAACCTTGGAGTCAATGTTTGCCGGTGTAAAAACAGATGGTTTGATGGGGGGAGGCTCGGCTGAAAAAATTTATCGTTCTATGATGTTTAATGAATACGGTAAATTGATGGCTAAAAATGGCGGTGTCGGTGTGAGCGATCAAATTATGTCATCTATTCTTGCCATGCAAGAGATGAATTCGCAAGGATATATAACAGCAAAGTAGAGGTGTGATATGAAAAATGCGGAAGAAATAAATTTGGTTCAGAAAATTGACGATTATAATGAGATAATCGTTAGTTTTAGTGAAATTTTGCGTCAAGAAAATGAGGCACTGCAAAATTTTGATGTTAAAGCTGTATCTGCTTTGTTCGAGCAAAAAAGCAAATTATCTCTTGCTTATCGCTCTATGGTTGCCTTTTTTATTAAACATCAGGAAGGTTTAAAAAATATTGCAGCGGATACGCGTGAAATATTAAAGAAAAATTCTTTAGAGTTAGAAAAACTGTTTAAAGAAAATGATTTATTATTAAAAACCAGAATGGAAGCCAGTAAAACAGTTGTCGGAGCTATTGTTGATGCTACAAAAATTGCGGCAGAAACACAGGCTACTTCTTATGGGGCAACAGGTATGTATGCACCAATGAACAGTCGTAATAGTGCGATGACGATTAATCGGACACTTTAGGAGAAAGAATCATGGCATTAGTATCAGGATTAACAAGCGCGTTAAGCGGTATGCATGTTGCCCAGTCTCAGATTAGTCTGGTCAGTAGTAATTTAGCTAACGTAGATACAGAAGGATATACACGAAAAACTGCAGCGCAGCAAAGTAATGTGTTGGCAGGTTATGGGGCCGGTGTTAAATTAAATCGTGCTGATCGTGTGGTTGATCAAAGTTTGCTCAGAAGTTATTTAGTTGCTAATTCGTTGAACGGGAGCTTGAATAAATCTGCTGATTATCTCAGTAAGACAGAAACGATGTTAGGGTCTCCGCAAAATAATAATTCGGTGGCGACAAATGTGGCTGATTTGCAGTCGAGTTTTGAGACTTTAGCAACAGATGTTACTTCTTCTGCTAATCGTTATTCTTTGGTCACAGATGCTATGAATTTGACTAATCGTTTGAACAGTATTTCAACCGAGATTCAAAGTTTACGCGGTGATGCTGATTTGGAAATTCAGGAAATATGTGGGGCAGTTAACAGCCAGTTAGATTCTATTGCTAATTTGAATAACCAAATTGTTAAATATAAAGCTTTGAATTATGATGGGGCTGCTGATTTGGAAGATCAACGAGATCAAGCCTTAAAGACTTTAAGTGGTTATATAGATATTTCTTATTATACGAGAGATAATGGTGAAGTTGTGGTGCAAACTAAAGGTGGTATTGCTTTACTTGATAAAGATCCTCATCATTTGTCTCATGGGGCTGTGGCTCGGGCTGCAACCGATATTTCTTATGCTAATGGTAATATTAATCCTATTTTAGTTGATAATCAGGATATCACAGCTCGTGTTCAAAGCGGTGAATTGAAGGGGTTGATTGATGTTCGTGATAGTATTTTACCTTCTCTGCAAACTCAACTTGATGAGTTAGCCGGTATTATGAAAGAATCTATCAATGATATTCATAATCAAGGAACATCTTTTCCGGGGACGGTGACGCAATTAGAAGGAAGCAGAACTTTTATTGATGCAGATAATCAGACTGTCAGAATAGAAAAAGGAGATGTTCGTTTTGCTATTTTTGATGCACAAGGGAATCAAGTATCAACAGCTACGTTGGTTGGTGATTTGAATTTTGCACAAAATGGAGAATCTGTAACCAATATGATTTCTAAAATTAACAACTGGGTACGTCAGACTTTGCCTCAAGGATCTGTTCGCTTAGACAGTGACAGTCATCGTGTTATTATGGAAACAGGAGACAGCAACTATTATTTATCTATTGTTGATACAACTACATCTACGATTGGTAGCGAACAAACGGTCGCAACGATTGTACTTGATAATAATGGTGATAGTGTTGCAGACAGAACATTTTCAGGATTTTCATCTTTTTTGGGAATGAATGACTTTTTTGTTACTGATGCAGATGAATATATTTATGAATCTAATGCTATGAGTAAAACGGCTGATTTGGGTGTTCGGTCTACTAATCCGGTGATTTTAAATATAGCAACACCAACCTTAAATGTTGATTTATCTATCGCTCAGGGTGATAATTTGCAATCAATTGCCGATAAGATTAATGCTGATCCTAATTTGAATACGCAAATTAAAGCATCGTTAATTCCAAACGGCAATGGTTATATGTTGCAAATTACAAACTCCAGCGGTGAGCAAATGGAAATCAGTGAAAAAGCTCAAGGTGGCACTATCACCGGGTTTTTGAGCCGTATCGGTTTGAGTGCGTCTCATTGTAATGATGCTTCGAGAATCCATGTTCGAGATGATATTCGGGTTAATCCGAGTATTATGACGGTTGGTGCGCCGGAATTTGATATTAGCACAGGTAAATATCATCTGAATGAAGGAAATAATACAGTTGCTAATAGAATGGCGACGGCATTTGCTCAAGAGCATACATTTAGTCAGGCCGGTTCTTTGGCAAAAGTGACAACCTCGTTAGCAGACTACGCTTCAACATTTGTCGGAAGTATTGCTAGTCAGACCAATACAGCCTCTAGCAGTCATGATTATCAGGACGGATTGGTTAAATCTTTGGAAAATAAGCAGGCCTTAATCAGCGGGGTCGATAGTGATGAAGAATTGGCTAACTTAATCGTCTATCAACAAAGTTATGCTGCTTGTGCTCAAGTATGGAGTGCAACGCGCGAATTGGTCGATATATTATTTAATGCGATGTAAGGAGGAGATGAATTATGAGAGTACCTACTTATGCAAATACAATGAATATGGCTTCAGCTATTCAGGGGCATCATAATGCTGTTGACCATTATACCTATCAATCAATTACCGGTAATAAATATGAAAATTATTCCGGTTATGGTATGAAGGCCTATAATATTGTTTCTATGGAATCAACGTTGAAGGTTACAAATACCTTTATGGAAAACAATAAACTGGCTAATATTTCATTAAATACTTCAAATTTGGCTTTACAAACAATTACAGACGCTTTGTCCGATGTTAAAGCTGCTTTAACTGATTTAAGCGGAACGGATTTGGAAAAAATTTCTCCGGATTATACCGGTGGTTCTTTACAATTTACCAGCAATAATGCTTCTGATTATTTGGGTAAAACTTTAACGATAAATGGGACAACATATACTTTTGCTACCTCTGATGGAACAAATAATATTAATATTGATAATCTGGATGCGGCCGAAGATATTATGCAAGCAGTGGTAGATAAAATTGGAAACAGTACGATTAAATATGAAGATGGTAAAATTTCTTTTCCGCTTTATGCAATTGATGGGGTGTCCACAGCCTTAACTGAAGAGCCGGCAAAATCTGCTATTAAAACAGGTGCACCGCATATGATGAATGAGGAACAATTATTGGCATTGGAAAATGTTCAGAGAATTGCTTTTGCATCTATGCAAATGATTGCAGATACTCTTAATTCTAATGTCGGCGGTAAATATATTTTTGGTGGCGGGTCATCAACAAAACCGGTTGATTTTAATTATAGCAGTCTTAGTGAATTTCAGGATTATTATGATGGTATTAATACCGTTTATCCTTCTTCATCTTCGGCGGTATTATCAAATATGAGTATAGATTCTTCAACAACCGGAGATATTACCTTTGTGCCAAGTGCCGATGGAACTGATACAGGAAGCATCAGAGCAGGGAGCAGTGGTAGTTTTGCTAAGACCGCTATTACTATGAATGAAGCTAATGTCGGTACGCTCACTTTCAGTCATGATGATAATACTATGAAAGGGAGTGAGTATGGTGCTTTCAGTTCTTTACATACCGGTGATACGTTGGTTTTGAGTGTGGCTAATGCAGATCCTGATATGCAGGATAATGCTAAAGCCTACACGGTTAAATCTGTTTCTGCAGATGGAAGAACTGTCACTTTTGAACCGGATGAAAACGGACAGTCTGTTGTTGCTAAAAATGTTTCTATTGTGCCTGATAATGATGTCGTTGTCAGTAAAACATTTCCTATCGGAAGCGTGATTAATCTGGATGGGTTTGCAAATAATAATTTGGCTCCGAGCGCAACGGTAACCGGTATTAGTGATGATGGTAAGGAATTATTTGTTAAAGTTGATCATACCAGATTTCCGGCAATGAGTTCTGCGGGTAATCATAAATGGTCAATCTCTTCAGAATCATATTTTCGGGGTGGTAATTTGGAATATAATCAACGCATTTCTGAAAGCCAAACCATCAGTTTTGATGTAAAAGCCAGTGATCCGGCTTTTGAAAAAATTTTCAGAGCATTGGGGCAGATTGCACAAGCAAATGTGGTTGATAAGTCTAATCCGCTTGAAACCGGTCATTTAGATAGTCAGAAAACAGCAAAATTAGTTACGGAAGCCTTAGATTTGATTGTTAGTGCAATTGGTGGAACAGGGGATATTTCAAATGCAAAGAATACCAGTTTATATTCAATTAGTGCTAAAGTTAGTGCTGAGTACACGGTTTTGAATAAGGTTATGGATAATCAAAAGTTAGCAGTATCTAATTTGGAAAATAATATTGGAGATCTGAAAGATGCTGATAAAGATGAAGCTGCCGTTAAATTATTAATGGCGGAAAATGCATTAGAATCCTCCTATTCGGTGCTTTCAACCGTGATGAAAATGTCGTTGTTGGATTATATAAAATAATATAATTTGAAGCATAAAAAATAGTCCTTTAATAAAAGGACTATTTTTTTGTTAATATGCTTAGTTATTTAAGCAACTTTAGCGTCAAAGCAAATTGTTGCGCCTTCAATATCAGCTTGGGTGCCACCGTCGCAGTTATTATTGAACTTAACCGCCAAAACTTGTTCGGCAACATAGGCCTTATTTTCTTCCAAGGCCAGAGCCAATTCTTTATCCGTTGTCTGATAGCTCAATTCAATGCGGTCAGAAATATTAAAGTCTTTATCTTTACGCAAAGTTTGAACCAGACGGATAAAGTCACGCGCCATTCCTTCACGGCGGAGTTCGTCGGTGACGTTGGTGTCAAGAGTGACAACCGCTTTGTTATCCGCAAAGGCTAAGCCGGCAACACCGTCTTTCATCTCGAGGCGAACTTCAAACAAATCTTTGGTCAAGGTTTTGCCGGCAACACTCAACGTTCCGTCAGCATTTAAAGTCCATTGATTTTGTTTGTAAGCACCCATCACTGCGCCCATATCTTTGCCTAAAGCTTTACCGAGCAACGGGGTGTAAAGATAAATTTTCTTGGTAGCGTAATTTTCAAGATTATTATCAAACTTAACAGCTTTAACGTTCAGCTCATCTTTGACAATCTCTTGATAAGAGCTGTCTAACTCAGCGCCGGTGATGGTTAAGCTGTTTAGCGGCAGACGGTTACGCAAGTTCTTTTCCTCACGGATAAATTTACCGGCAGAGCAGAGTTCTTGCACAAAGTCCATAGTGTGAACCAGCTTTTCATCATATTTGATTTCTGCAAGGGCAGGGTAATCACACAAGTGAACACTTTCTTCACCGGTTAGGGTTTTGAAAACGTGCTCGCTCAAGAACGGCATTAACGGTGCAATGATTTTGCAGACGTTGACCAAAACCGTATACAACGTATCAAAGGCTTGTGTGTCGCCTTCCCAGAAACGATCACGGGTGCGGCGGATGTACCAGTTGTTCAACACTTCCATAAATGTCGCAACTTCAGATGTTGCAAGAGCAACATCATAAGTCTCCAGTCCTTGCTTAACGGTATTACGCAAGTGCTTCAATTTAGATAAAATATAGTTATCAATTGCCTCTGTAGAGGTGTAAATTTCTTTGGCTTTATACTCTTCGGCGTTTGCGTATAAAGTGAAGAAATAGAAGGCGTTCCACAACGGAATTAAAGCAACACGCGAAGCTTTTGCAATCTCTTTACCCTCTTTATCGACAGCTAAGTTGCCGCCTTTCAAAACAGGAGAAGAAACCAAGAACCAACGCAGAGCATCAGATCCGATGGTTTCTAAAACTTCGTTCGGGTCAGGATAATTCTTCAGGCGTTTAGAGAGTTTTTGCCCGCCTTCAGCCATCAGCAAGCCGGTGCAAATACAATTTTTAAATGCCGGACGATTGTGCAAGGCGGTTGAAAGAACCGTTAGCGTATAGAACCAACCACGGGTTTGGTCCATGGCTTCAACAATAAAATCAGCCGGAAAGTGATTCTCAAACCATTCTTTATTTTCGAACGGGTAGTGAACTTGCGCATAAGGCATAGAGCCGGATTCAAACCAGCAATCGAACACATCACTGACACGGCGCATCATGGTTTTGCCGGACGGATCATCAGGGTTGGGGTAAACAACTTCGTCAATATAAGGCTTATGCAAGTCTTTAACCTCAATACCGGTTTTTTCTTTGATTTCTTGCAGAGAACCGAAGACATCAATTCTCGGGAACTCAGGATTATCTGATTTCCAAACCGGAATAGGTGTGCCCCAAAAACGATTACGAGAGATTGACCAATCACGAGCCCCTTCGAGCCATTTACCGAAGCGGCCGTCTTTAATATGATCGGGAACCCAGTTGATCTCCTGATTGTTCTTGACCATATTATCGCGGAAATCCGTGACTTTTACAAACCAAGAAGACATGGCTTTATAAATCAGCGGGGTATCGGTGCGCCAGCAGAACGGATAAGAGTGGGTATACTGTTCTTTTTTGACGAGCAAACCGTTTTCTTTGAGCCATTGCATAATCGGTTCGTTGGTTTCGAAAACTTGTTTGCCTTGGTAATCAGGAACTTCCGATGTAAATTTACCGGCTTCATCAACAGGGCAGATAACAGGGAAGTTTTCATCATAAGCACGGCAGGCCTCAAAGTCATCTTGACCGAAACCGGGGGCAATGTGAACAACGCCGGTACCATCTTCGGTAGAGACAAACTCGCCGGAAAGCACGCGGAAAGCGCCTTTTTCTTTAAGGTGCTTAAAGTAAGGGAACATCGGCTCATAGCCTAACCCGAGCAAATCTTTGCCTTTCATGGTGCCAACTTGGGTGGCATGTTCGAGTTGCTTCTTATAACGGCCGAGCAAGGCTTGTGCAAGGATATATTTTTGCCCGTCTTCTTCCATAACTGCATAGTCGATATCTTCACCGACGGCAAGCATTAAGTTAGAGGGTAATGTCCAAGGCGTGGTGGTCCAGACCAGAATTTTCATGCCATTTTCAAGTTTGAACATCACGGTAATGGCATTGTCTGTTTTATCCTGATAACCTTGGTTGACTTCAAAGTTCGACAATGGTGTTTCAGCCGCCCAAGAGTATGGCAAAACGCGGAAGTCTTCATAAACCAAACCTTTATCATAAAGCTGTTTGAAGTTATTGATGACGCTTTCCATAAAGGGCAGTTGCATGGTTTTGTAGTCGTGGGAAAAATCAACCCAGCGACCGATACGCTTAAACATCTCTACCCAAATACCGGAATATTTCAAAACATCAGAACGGCAAAAATTGTTGAACTTTTCAACACCGTATTCTTCGATTTGCTTACGTCCCGACACGCCTAACTGTTTTTCAGCAGACATTTCCGCCGGCAGACCGTGACAGTCCCAACCGAGGCGACGTTCAACCTTTTTGCCGTTCATGGTTTGGAAACGAGCAACAACATCTTTCACATAAGAGACCATAATGTGTCCGTAGTGCGGGGTGCCGTTGGCAAACGGAGGTCCGTCATAAAAAACAAATTCGGCAGCGCTGTCACGATTGTGAACGGATTTTTCAAACGTTTTATCTTCTTCCCAAAATTTGAGAACGTCTTTCTCTATTTCTACAAAATCAGCTTTTGCTTTTACTTCAGCATAATGTTTCATTATCTTTACCTTAAAGTTGAATATTTTAATATTGAATTTGAATAAGTTAGAAAATTTTATGTATAAAAGAACGCGTATCCCCTAAGGGATAATAATGGAAATTTGAGATATATAAAATATGCGTTTCATTTTAAGAGAATCTGTTTAAGTTTTAAAACTGCGGCGAGTTTAGAGCAGAGGAGCGCGCTTGTCAAGAGTGAATACATATTTTATATAGGTTAAACAAAAATAAACCTTGTTTGGGTAAACAAGGTTTATTTTTTATTTTCTGGAGTTGAGATATACTCGAATCCATGTACTGAGCGCAAAAAGAATAGCACAACCAAAATGAATACATGGTGAAAGAGCATATCCTCTTTGATTGAAGACCAAGAATAATAACATTCCTGAAACCCCTAATAGTATTGCACTGTAATATACTGTTGTGGGGTTTGGTGATAGCCACAACATCCCTATCATGAGGGTTACAAGAAACCAGTATGGTCCTTGATTGTATATTCCCATAATAATGCATATACTGAAAATTGTTCCTAAGAAGCCAATAGCCACATGATTCTTTATTTTTTCCTCAGGATAATTATCTTGAGCAATAAAGATTGTGACAAGTGATACAATGGATAGGATACCGCTAACGAGAGCGAGACGAAGCATAGATTTATCGTCTGAGCCTAAAGTAGTTAACCCGTAAGTTATTGAGGCAGCGATTACCATCGTTGCACAGACAGATAATATTTTTTTCATATGCATTCCACGGGCTTTTACCGTAGCGTTTCTTTTAATTTGTTAATAATAGTTTGTTAAAACAACTATATTCAAAAAGGATTTTTTGTCAATATTTTATTTATAAGAAGCGCGTTTAATGCGGTCATTAATGGCTAAGCCTAAACCTGTGGTCGGAATAGGGGACATGGCAAGTGTTTTATCATTGGCTTGTTCGTCGGCTAATCGCATATATGCAAATAGGTTTGAGGCGGCTTCTTTGAGGTCTCCTGACGGACTTAAATTTAAATCGGCGTCTTTAACATCGCCAAAACCGATTAAAAACTCATTTTCTTTTTTGTGTACGGCATTAATTCGCAGGCTCTTTTTCGGGGCATAATGTTTGAGGAGTTGCCCAGGGGCACTTGGTTTATTCGGATCGCCATCAGAAATTAAAATTTTTTCGCCCAAAAAAGATTCTATCTCTTCAACGGCAGTTCCTCCAGCGCGCAATAAGACAATTTGTTTTTGCGTTACATCAATAATGGTTGATTCGACTCCGACGCGACATGGTCCTCCGTCTAAAATCATATTCACTTTATCGCCCAAACTTTCTCTAACGTGCTGAGCTGTGGTTGGGCTGACACTTTTAAATTTGTTGGCAGAGGGGGCAACAATCGGTACACCGCTTTGCCGGATTAAATCAAGAGCAATCGGATTATCCGGCAGGCGAACAGCAATCTTATTTAGACCGGAGCAAGCCAAATCAATTGCAGGATTGTTATCTGTTCGATTGAGAATAAATGTTAATGGTCCGGGGCAAAAATGTTTGGCCAGAGCCAATACTCTGTCATCGGTTTGGGCATATGTCGGCAAAAAGTCAATGTCGGCAATATGAGAAATTAAAGGGTCAAAATGCGGACGATTTTTTGCCTCAAAAATTGAGGCGACAGCTTGGGTATTATATACATCAGCTCCCAGACCGTAAACTGTTTCGGTCGGGAAAGAAACAAGTCCGCCTTTGCGAATGACTTCTGAAGCGAGAGTTATATTAGCTGAATTTGCAGGGTAGATATTATTCATCTTCTATCTTCAATATATATTCTAAAGTGTTTGAAAAAGTTGTATATTCTTCTAGCACTTGAAGGTCTGCTTTGTCAATCATTTGATAAACGTTGTGTTTTTGGTTGTAAATTAAAAAATCGGTTTCATTATAGCCCAGAAATACAATATCTTTATGAAGCGGGTGTTTGTTTTTTTGATTAAGAGTTAAAATATTTTGGTATGTATCTTGCGGATAAATGCCACATATTGTCAAACCGTTGTATGATAACCCATTGTATAAGTGCAAAAAATCAATAAAATCAGAGGGCAGAAGGGCGTATTTTTTTTGTTTTAGGGTTTGTTGTAATGTGATAAAATCTGAGGATGTCAGAATGGAATCAGGCTCTTTTATACGGTTAAGTGATTGTAAAATATAATTATTCATTCGTATATCCTGAAATAATGGCTTGTTGGTGGGAGAGTTTTTTGTTATATTTTATGGTGCGGTTATCGTTTTTGTAATTGTAACTGAGTTGATCTTCTTTTTTGGCTCCGCCGTAAATAACCATATTGTCATCTGTCGGCTCAAGGCGGGCGACAAATCTTTCCTTATCTTCCAGAGGTTCCTTACTATCAAGACTATGGATAATTGTGTGCCAAAAATCAATAAAGACGCAGAGATTGCTGAAATTGTTGATTTCGGCAATACTTTTCAGGTTTTGAGCTAATTCGCCTGAATCTTTAATGGCTTTTTTGTGATGGACGGTCATTTTTAATTTAAGGACATATCCGTCCTTGAATGTAATTTTCAGATTTTTTTTGGTTTGTTTGATGCTTTTAATTAAATCGTTTCCTTTGTCTTCGGAAATATATTGTTGAGAAACCATAAAATCTTTAAATTTTTCAGGATTTTTTTGTGTAAAAGCTCTTAACCAATGTTGTTCGGTTGAATCTATGTGAAGATGTTTGATGTTTTGTATTATTCCTTTAACATACGGGAATAATTGCGTATCATCTTGCTGAAAAATCATGTAGTTGAAAATATTTTGATTCAGGTAATCTTTAAGAATTGATTTTTCTTGTTCGTTGCTTCTGTTGTTGATGATGTTTTCATAAATTTGATCGGTTAGCGGATTGATGAGCTTGTTTTTCTTCTGATATTCGACATATAAAGCCTGATTATCAATAATAAATTTATGTATATTGCCGGCATTTTTTTCTGTAATACCATTCTGTTTGATATTTTTTATCATTACCTCAAAATTATTTTCTTTTTGTTCGAGGTGTTTCTGTAATAAAAAGCTTTTGAAAGCGGAGCTGTATTTTGTAATGAAATCATGTGCTATTCCGCAAATATTCTGATTGTTGATGAGATTGTCTTCTTTGAAAGTTTTTATAATTTCTGCTGAGGGAATATTGTATTGTTCGGCATATTCGATAAAGTTACTCAACCGTTCTTTGATAAAATGACTGCAAGTTTTTATGTTTGAAGCATTGATTCCGTTAAGAGAAATTTGCTCATACGTTTGAGAGGCATTTTCTTTATATTGTTTTGTATGAAAGTTGATATACCAATCTTTGAATATAGAGGTATGACTGAGAACAAAACCTTTGTTCAAGTTATTCATAGAATCGGGCATACTGCCGTTTTGGATAATCAGTTTTCTGGTTTCTATCAACTCATTTTGTAATTCATTAAATGTCAGGATGTTGTTGTTTTGAACATATTTTTTGAAAAAAGAAAAGTTTTGTTTGATAAAGGGGGTTACAGAAAGAAGAACCTCATCAGTTAATCCGTTTTGTTCAATTTTTTTAAGTGTTTCCTGCGGAAAAATTTTTGCAATTGTGTCTTTGTTTGCACTTAAAAATGAAAAGACGATATCTTTGCCAAAATCAGTCAGTATAGGTGTTTCAGATAAGCTTTGTAAGGCAAAACGAGCATATTCCGGACTACGGGAATTATCTAACAGATGGACATAAAAATCATCTTGATGCGTTAGCAGGTATTTTTCAATCGTTTTCCAATTTTGGGGTTTTATTTTGTTTGGAAAATCTTTGATTATTTTTTTTGTTTTTTGAGATATTTTCATTTCACTCAAAAAGAGAGAAAAATCTTCTTCATTTGATTTAAGAAAAGTTTTAATATCATCCAATACATAAAAGGGAATTTGGCGATTAAATTGATAATATAAAGCGTCAAGATAGTTGGTCTCAAGCAGTTGTTTTTTTATAGCTTGTTTGAATTGGTTTTTTGTATTTTGCAAAAAATGAAGGGCAGGTCCTTCAATTGTGAAAGAATTATTTTGGATTTGATTTCTGATTTCATCAGCATAGTTATCCGAGCGAATATTTTCAATAATAAATTCCTGAAATTCTTTATTATGAAAGGTGGCAAACTCACTCATAAAGGTATCATCATCCGAGGCTATATTGATGTCATTTAATATACCCTTTCCTTGAGCCATTTTCATTAAAGCATCAATATAACGAGGATGGACGTTTTGTCTTGTCAGGTAATTTCTAATCCATTGCTCATTTTTTTTGAAAACATCTTTGACAAAGGCTTGTCTCGCTCCTAAAAACAAGTGAGCGTCGGGGCTTTTTTCTGATTTACGAAATGTGCGATATAAGATGTCAGAATAATCATAAACACTGAGTTGAGAAAGTAATTCAGGAGGGATACCCATTGATTGTATTGTTTTGAGCATTTTGGATTCCAGATTATGAAATCTCGGAAACAGTCTGAATAAACCCCATGCTTTTGATATATTCAGGTCATAATCGGAAAGAGGGTATTCTCTGTGTGAATATTGGCTTGTTGAAAAATTTTGGTGAGCGTGTTTTTTCTTTTTCTTTTTATGAATAATCTGAGATTCGTTTTCTTCCTCGTCTTCATCGGAAAATTTATTTCTTAAGCAAGCCTTATAAAGGCGACTGAGCATATTTATACGCGGTTTATTGATACGTCCGTAAAAATCCATGCGGATAATATGTTTTTCTTCATAGCTTAGGGGATAATGATATTTTTCAACGTACGAAATTCCATAATTTTTAAGGGCTGAAATGAGGTTTTGTTTGTGCTCTTCGCGTTTAAGGAATCGTTGTTTTTGCGGAACATCACGGTCGCCGTTGTAGTATTTATCAAGAAGCTCACTGATGATATCTTCAGCCTGTCTGATTTCTTCCGGAGGCAGAGAACTTAAACACTCAGAGAGAGTGTCTTCCAGTTCGCTAAAATCGGTAATTAAAGTTTGTGAGTGTTTTTGTTGTAAGGTATCTAGAATTCGTTCTTCAACCGTTAAAGGTTCATCCGAAAAAAATTCCGGACTGTTTTTAATGGATTTATTGCTTTTGCCAGATGCCATTATACTGCCTTGCTTATGGTTTTGTCTAAATATACATTATTTTTTTCTAAAAATCCAGAAAAATTTTTAAGGCATTATTATCTTTTTATGGATATACTAAAAAAAACTGGCTAAAAGGAGGATTAAATGCTTGATTTTATATTTGATAAGCCGCAAAAGCGCGAGCATACGGCTGTTGTGATTTTGCTTGATAAATTATCTCGATTAGAAGATGAGCGACTCGCTAAAAAAGTTGGAAAAAATGTCATAGAGGCTTTAAAAAATGTTGCTGAAGCAGAAGAGGTTAAAGATAGTGTCGATTCCGTCCTTAAATGCTACCATGGGCAAGTGCCTTGCTTGGCTGTCATTGTAAATGATAAATTGCCGTTTAAAGCCGGTCAACATTTGTATCAACGTCTTAAAAATTATATGAATGCAGATATATATGCTGCCGCTCAATTATCGACAGAATATATGGAAAAGTTTATTATCGGTATGGAAAATGCTAATTACAGTTTTGATAAATATATGACCAAGAAAAAGCCGGAAGATTTTGATAAACTTGAAACTGTTAATTTTGTTGATTTTAAAAAGCCGAATATGGCAAAAGTTGGCGCAATTACAAACGCAGTTCGTTATGCGCGTGATTTAGGAAATGAACCGGCCAATCGTTTGACGCCTTATGAATTTATCAAAGATGTTGAACGTTTGAATTATCTTGATATTGATGTTGAAGTTTTAGATGAAAAAGCCATGAAACAGGAAAATTTCGGTCTGGCTCTCGCCGTGGCACAAGGATCGTGCAATCCTCCTTATACAGCTGTTTTACAGTGGCATGGCAATCCGAAAAAGAAAGAATTTGATTGTGGTCTGGTGGGTAAGGGGGGCATATACGATAGTGGTGAGTTATCTCTTAAAACAGCAAATGGTATGCGTTCTATGAAGCAGGATATGTCCGGTGCGGCTGATGTTGTTTCGGTAATTAAGGCGGCGGCGTTGCAAAAATTACCGCTTAATTTGGTCGCAGTTGTGACGTTGGTTGAAAATATGCCGTCAGGCGGTGCTTATAAGGTCGATGATATCTTAACTTCTATGTCAGGGCAAACTGTTGAAGTTATCAATACTGATGCAGAAGGACGTTTAGCTTTGGCTGATGCTTTGTGGTATATTCAAAAGCGTTTTAAGGTTAAAACTTTAATTGATATTGCCACATTGACCGGTGCCTCTCAAGCTGTATTTGGAGGGTTGTATGCGGCTATTTTGGGAAATGATGAAAAATTGGTACATCGACTGATTGCAGCAGGAAGTGAGACAGAAGAAAATCTTTGGCAATTGCCGATGAATCCTGAATATGATAAGTGGATAAATTCTTCTGTTGCCGATATGCAAAATATCGGAAAAAGAGGATTTGCAGGAACAGCGACTGCTGCAGCATTTTTACAGAGATTTGTTCATAAATCAACTAAGTGGGCGCATCTTGATATTGCAGGTTGTGAATGTGATGAAAAGACTAAAGTCAGTACGGGGTTTGGAGTAATGTTACTTCATAATTATCTTGAAAAATTGTGCTAACTAAAAAATCCTGCCGTTGAGGCAGGATTTTTTATTAGAGATTGCATCTGATCACTTGCATCGGGACGGGGCAGAGTGGCGCTATATAATAGTCGTCATCCTCGTCTTTGCAAACCTGATAAATGCGATTGTCATGGCCGAATGTTTCACCCTCATGCATAAACTCCCAATTCAGTTTACTTGGATCTGTTTTGACGTATTTTTCAAAGTCTTCCAGAAAAACCGGTTGGAAAAATCTGACCGGTTCTTTTTCAATAAGCCAACTGATACATATTGTATCTTTTGGATTATCAAATTTTGTAAGACGAACCAAGTAGTAATCCGGGTATTCTTCAGGCGTTTTATCTGCTTGACCGGTAGGAGACAGGCGATAAGCAACATCTGCTTTTAATGCCGTATCAAAGATTGATACTTGACGGATCGTCTGACCGAGGTCTTTGTTTTGCAGAATTTGGTAAACATCTTCGCCGTGGTGAATAAATTCTCCATCTGCCATGCGTAAGCCAGACTTTGGTGGAGATGATAAGGCAGGGTCTTGTTTGAATACTGTAAAACAAGTGTATTCCATGTCTTTCATGTGACACCAACAGAAAGGTTTTTCGCCGTTTAAGGTGGTGATAAGCATGAGCTCCATTGAATCTACGTTAAAACCTGCTTTGTGCGCCAGTGTAACAGCTTCAAGCTCACTCCCGCAAGCACATTCCTTTCCGACAGGAATTGTGCAATCCCAAGCATTCATCTTGGCTAATTTTTTCATATACAATGGTTTTAGTTAATAATATTTGTTATTTTTGTTTTAAGCACTTGTTCGTATTCGTGCGCTTGTCGAGAGGTTATTTTTGCTATAAATTCACCATTATCTTCGTCTTCCGTGACAATATATTTTTGTCCGTCTATCTCGAAAATTGTATCGATAGGGAGTTCATGGAAGTCATCAATAAAAGAAAAACCGGCATCTAAAAAACGGCGGTCCATAGACATGAGAGAGGGCATACCATCAAGGTTGAGAAGCCATCCGATATCTTGCAGACCTTTATAACAAAAATTATGTTTGGTAATAATGACCATGGTGGCTGTTACCAATTTATATTGCAGGACTTGTTGCATAAACTCTTGTATTTGGTGCTGTGAGGCGAAAAAGTTAAACCTTTTGAGGTAAAGAACATTATCGTCTCCCATAATCAATTGACAAGGGTATTTTCCTGCAATCAGCAAGTAGTCTCCGGGAGCATATGTGTATTCCGACGCATTGGCTAATGATGCTTGGGAATGGTATGCTATCAGAGATTCTGCTTGTTGCACATCATAAGGCATGAAAAGCGGAAGTTTGAGATATAATTTCTGTTTTTCTGAAGCAAATAAGATGCGCCATTCATGTAGAAGAACGCCTTTAAACATAATCCCTACCAAATTAATCTCCAAAATTGCGGGAGAGGGGAATAATTGTTGTTCAAGGCACTGCTGTACTACTTTGCTGTTAGACAAAGGACATTCCGGGATGTCATCTGTCACAAAATCATTGTAATTAAATTTTGCCATAATGTTATGTTTTGAGGGTTAATAATTTTCTTAATAAGATATTTTGACAAAAGGTTAGACTATATTTTTTCAAAATGCAACAAAAATGTTCTCTTTGGATGATTAATACAGATTTTGCGAGTAAGCAAAATGCTCATGTAGGCTTATCTACGCTGCGCTTTTTCTTCTCTTAAATCTTATTACTCATCTCAAATATCACATTTTTGAAAGATGTGCGCTTCGAATTACTAATGTGTTGTTATCAAGATAAAAAAATACCCTCCGGTTTAACCGAAGGGTATTTTTTTATTTGAATCGTCTGCGATATTCCTTAAAGTCTTTTAATTCTTCTGGAGACAGAGAAGTTTCTGCTCTCTGCAGAACACCTAAGCAGTATGTTCTGCATTCCTTCCAATTAGGAAAATATCCAAACCAAGAGATGAAGCTTAAGAGCAGGCTATAATTGCCTTTTGAGGCAACATATTGGCAACCGGAAATAGTTGTTCCGAGAGTTTCGAAACAATTGTATGCATAAAGAAAGTCATGCTCCTGTTTCTCGCACAGGAATTTTTCGATCTTTTTGGCTTCTTCCTTGTCAAGAGAGGAAAGAGATTTATTCCAGAATTTACTGATATAATACTGTTTGATAAAATCAATCCCCTTGTTTTTAGCCAGAACCTCTAAAGCAAAAGCCTTATTGGCATACTTTAAGGCATCCCAAAGTTGATATTTTTCGCATTCTTTAGAGGTTAAGTGATTGCGGGCAATTCGGATAAAACCATATTTTCCGACCTTGGCTTTCCAATCACTCTCATAGTAGGCCTGCAGCCATGCCAGAAGTTTTTGCTCATCATATTTTTCATGCTGTCCTGCGGATAATATCTCCGAGATATATTTCTCTTCACCGAGCATCAGAACAGCATTCAGTACCTCAGGGTAAATACCATATCCTGCCTTAATTAGTCCGACCAATTCCGTCAAACGGTTTGATAGAACTAATTGTAATTCCACAAAAATCTCTGATTCCGCGGAATTTAATCTGAATAATTTTTCTTTGTTCATTATAATAATTTTTAGTGAATAATAATAGTTTATTGAGAGTCATTTATGATATAACAAGGTGATTTTGTCAAGCTTTTTATAAAAAACACCCCTTGCCGGAAAGGCAAGGGGTGTTTGTCAGAAGTAAGCTTCTTGTATCTGATTATTCACCGGCTTTAGCGTTGATATCGCTAGTTTTAACAGCAAATTCAGACATATGTTCTAACAGAGAACGTTTTTCTTTAGTGTTCTCTTGGGCCTTATTTAATAAGGTCTCATAACGTTCCGGATTAGCTTTGTTGACAATCTGGAAACGTGTTTCATTAGACATATAATCAGACAGCGGACGAGTCGGGGCTTTTGAATCCAACATCAAAGGTGCTTTACCTTGTGCGATGTTTTCAGGATTATAACGATACAACGGCCAGCTTCCGGTTTCAACAGCAGCTTTTTGGTGCTCTAAACCATCAGCCAGGTTGAATCCTTGTGCAATACAGTGACTGTATGCAATGATGATGGACGGACCATCGTAAGCTTCAGCTTCATTCAAAGCTTTGATGACCTGTAAATCATTGGCACCGGCAGAAACCTGAGCAACATAAACGTTACCGTAACTCATGGCAATCATGCCCAAGTCTTTTTTCGGTAAAGCTTTACCGGCAGTGGCAAATTTAGCACTTGCACCCATCGGGGTTGCCTTAGATTGTTGACCACCGGTGTTCGAGTAAACGCCTGTGTCCAAAACCAGGATATTGATGTTTTTACCTGATGCAATCGCATGGTCTAAACCGCCGAAGCCGATATCGTAAGCCCAACCGTCACCACCGATAATCCAAACGGATTTCTTAATCAGGTAGTCTGCTAAGTTGTTCAAGCGAGCAGCCTCATCAGATTTGATACCGGCCAATTTTGCACGCAGTTCTTTAACGTTTTCACGTTGTGCGTCAATTTCGGCATCGTTGCTTTGCGGATTGCTCAATATCTTGTCTGCAACAGCGCCGACTTTGTCTTTTAAGCCTTCTAACAGCGTTTGTGCAAACTTGGTTTGTTGGTCAATAGAAAATCTCATTCCTAAACCGAATTCGGCATTATCCTCGAACAATGAGTTTGCCCAAGCCGGACCATGACCTTTTTCATCCTTTGCGTAAGGGGTGGTCGGCAAGTTACCGGAGTAGATTGAAGAACAACCGGTTGCATTGGCAACAACCATGCGGTCACCAAACAATTGGGTTAAGAGTTTAACGTATGGTGTTTCACCGCAACCCGCGCAAGCACCGGAATACTCAAACAACGGTTGAATGAGTTGGGTTGTCTTCGGTAAATTCTTAACAACTTCTGTTCTCTTGACATAAGGTAATGTCTCAAAGAAATTCCAGTTAGCAACTTCTGCCTCCAGATGGTTTTCGATATGATCCATGTTGATGGCGTGACGTTCCGGATTTTCTTTATTTTTAACCGGGCAAGCAGATGTACAAATACCGCAACCGGTACAATCTTCCGGAGAAATTTGCAAGATGAATTTTTTACCTGCAAATTCTTTACCTTTGTAATCAGCGGATTTCAAAGTCGCCGGAGCATTCTTTAATTGTTCTTCCGTTGCTACCTTCATACGAATAACGCCATGCGGGCAGACTAACGAACATTTACCGCATTGGATACATGCGCTGGCATCCCATACCGGAATTTCAGTGGCAATACAACGTTTTTCGTATTGGGTTGTTCCCGTCGGCCAAGTGCCGTCAACAACGTCTTTGAATGCAGAAACAGGTAACTGTTCACCGCGACCGGCAATAATCTCAGCTGTTAATTTCTTAACAAACTCAGGGGCATTGGCCGGAACCGGTGCAGACATTCTGATTGAAGATGTCGCAGATGCCGGAACATCAACTTTGTGCAAGTGCTCTAATGTTGCATCAACAGCAGCAAAGTTCTTTTGAACAATGGCGTCGCCTTTTTTGCTGTATGTCTTCTTAATTGCATTTTTAATCTGAGCGATTGCTTCATCCTTCGGCAAAATGTTGGAAATAGCAAAGAAGCAGGTTTGCATAATGGTGTTAATGCGAGCTCCCATGCCTGTTTGACGAGCAACATCAACCGCATTGATGACATAGAAGTTTAACTTCTTATCAATAATGGTTTGTTGAACCTCTTTGCTTAAGTGATTCCATACCTCATTGCCTTCGTAAGGAGCATTGAGCAAGAAGGTCGCGCCTTGTTTTGCAATACCCAAAATGTCAACTTTATTCATGAAGGCAAATTGGTGGCAAGCAACAAAGTCTGCTTTGTTAATCAAATAAGCAGATTTAATCGGGTTGTCAGAAAAGCGCAGGTGAGATGTGGTCATAGAACCTGATTTACGAGAATCGTAAACGAAATAGCCTTGACCATATTTACCGGCATCTTCAGCAATAATCTTAATGGAGTTTTTGTTGGCACCAACCGTACCATCAGCACCTAAGCCGAAGAAAACGGTACGAACAACATCTTTACCTTCCGTATCAATAGCCGAATCGTCATAAGGCAATGATGTTTTGTTAACATCGTCATTGATACCGACAGAGAAAGAGTTAATCGGTTCAGCTTTTGCGCCATTGTCAAAGACGGCTTTAACCATTCCCGGTGTAAATTCTTTAGAAGATAAGCCGTAGCGGCCGCCGACGATTTTCGGCATAGATTTAATTTGACCATGTGCGTAGGCTTGAGAAACGGTAGCAACGACATCCAAATATAGAGGTTCACCGGTTGCACCGGATTCTTTGGTTCTATCCAAAACAGAAATGGTCTTAACTGTCGATGGCAGGGCTTTTAAGAATGATTGGGTTGGGAACGGACGATACAAATGAACTTTCAAGACACCAAGTTTAGCCCCTTGAGCATTCAAATAAGCAATTGTCTCTTCAACGGTTTCACCGCCGGAACCCATAATAACAATAACTTGCTCAGCATCTTTTGCACCGGTGTAATCAACAACATGGTACTGACGACCGCTGATTTTCGCAAATTTATCCATTTCTTCTTGGACAATACCCTCAACCTTAGCGTAGTAAGGGTTAGAAGCCTCACGTCCTTGGAAGAAAACGTCAGGATTTTGTGCTGTTCCGCGAATGACCGGAGTTTCCGGACGGAGTGCATGTTTGGCATTGAACTGATAATCAACACCTTCTAACATGGCGCGTAAATCATCATCAGAGAGTAATTTAATCTTTTTGATTTCGTGAGATGTACGGAAACCGTCAAAGAAGTGCATAAACGGAACGCGTGAGCGTAATGTTGAGGTTTGTGCAATTGCCGCCATATCATGAGCTTCTTGAACAGAATTAGAGCAGAGCATTGCAAAACCGGTTTGGCGGCAGCTCATGACGTCAGTGTGATCACCAAAAATCGATAAGGCATGATAAGCCAAAGAACGAGCGGCAACATGCATAACAAACGGGCTTAATTCACCGGCAATTTTATACATGTTCGGAATCATTAACAACAAGCCTTGAGAAGCTGTAAAGGTTGTGGTTAAAGCACCGGCTTGAATTGAGCCGTGGCAAGCACCGGCGGCACCGGCCTCAGACT
This sequence comes from Alphaproteobacteria bacterium, assembly GCA_017477185.1. GTDB lineage: Bacteria > Pseudomonadota > Alphaproteobacteria > RF32 > CAG-239 > Scatocola. The sequence continues at coordinate 48,783 of JAFUXF010000014.1, forward strand.
GCATTTCCTGAACTTCAGGGATAACACCCCAGATATTTTTTTGTTTGGCGGCAGACCACGCATCAGCCCATTCACCCATCGGAGACGACGGGGTAATCGGGTAAATAACGCAGACTTCATTCATGCGGTGGGCAACGGAAGCGGCGGCTTCGTTACCATCCATCATTTTCATTTTTACTTCTGACATTAAATATTCCTTTTTATTGATTAAATTGAAGATCCCTTGATGTTTCTTGGCAGAAACAAGGGATGACTTTTTATAGAATCTCTCTATGCGCGTGTTTTTACCATATTCTTGTTTTAAAAACAATTAAAAAAATAAAACTGCAAACACGAAAAAAACACTGGACAAAATATCTAAAAAGTGGTATGGTTTCTTTCAGAATTAAATTATTATAGTATGAAAAAGAAGATTGAAAAATTTTTGTTGAAGGATGGTGTCCTTTTAACAAAAGAGAGAATGAAGATTGTTTTGATTTTTTTTATAGGTTTTATGATGGGCTGGATTGTTATGGATATCATTCGTGCCATCATTCGCCTGTATTTCTGAAAAATTAACAGCTGCCGCAGTAAAATGCCGTGGCTGTTTTTTTGTGTTTGACTTGAACAATAATTGTGATAAAAGGGTATCAGACTATTTTTTGTAATCATATTTATAAAGGAGTTTATCTGATGACATCTAAATTATTTGCAACGTTAGCTATTGTTACCGCTTTATCCGCTTGTTCTTCTGATGGTGGGTTTGATCTTTCAAAATATACAGCCGTTGATTCTAATGCCTCGGTTAAGACTCGCTTACGTGCCTGCTTAATCAGTGAAGCTAATACTAAATTTCAAAACGGAACATTGTTTGCCAATGGTGTCACGGCAACAGCAGATGAATTAACCAATACTTGTATTCAAAAATTGGCGTTGCAATCTGCCGGTATCAGCAGTGAATCGCAATCTATGGCTTCGACTATTATTCAAAACTTACAAAATTACGGGACAGCTCAATAATGAAAAAAGTTATTTGTCTGATGCTACTTTTGAGCGGGTGTGCTTTGTTTGATAATAATAAAACACCATTGACGCCCCAGGGGCAGATGAATGTTTGTATCAGAGATGAAGTCCGCGCTTTTAAAGATAGCGGTAAACTTCAAAGTTGGGGTGTTCAGACATCTGCGGAAAAAATTGCCGATACATGTACAACACGTTATAATTTATCAGCAATGTATGCTCAGGCTGTGCAGAATGCTAAAAGTATGATGAGTGAAGATATGCAGGGGACAACTCTGATGAGATAGGTATTTTTTTGCTTATTGATTATAATAAAGGCCTCCAATGCAAATTGGAGGCCTTTATTATTAGAACCAGACATCAGTTGTTGTCAGGTAATCTAAAACATCTTGGATGTCTTTACATTCGCCGACATAGTGTTGTTGGGCATAATCGCCGTAAACATCTTTATGAAGCGGCTTTTTCATTTCTCTAAACACATCTCCGAAACCGACATCCGGAGACCACAGCACAAATTGGTTGTTGCGAATAAACAAAAAACGTAAATCATGATTTGCGCCTTCATGTTGTTCCAGCAGTTTTACCATTTCCCAATAAATGGGATAGACTGTGTCAATAGACCAATCGTCAATGTCTCCGACAGGAGAAAAGCCTTTGACGACAATCAATTGTCTGTTTCCGCGTTGTTTTGTCGAAAGAGCAAAAATTTCATACTTTGGATAAGCCTGTTTTAGCTCAACCAAAATTTGTTTAATTTTAATTTCTTCCATAATTGTTTGAGTTTAATAATAAATTTAATAACAAACAAGAAGTCAATTTAGGAAATGAGGTTATTACAGTCATCAATTATTTGCTTTACAGTTAACGAAAAACTATCATCTATCCACCGAGCAAATAAGAGATGAGGGATAGAAAGACCGCAAGTAATTTCAATATCCATAGATATCATGCATATGTCTATTTCATCTAAGCCTAAATCCTCAATTAGCTTCTTTTCTTCTAAGTTTGTGTCGGGAATATTTGTGTTTTTGGTTTTACTCAGAATATTCCGCATAATTTCAATTGTTACTTCTTTCATATGTAATAGTTTTAATAATAATTATTTTCTGTTGTTCAAAATATTAAAAAAAACATATAAAGTCAATATTAAAATTGGCACGAAAATTGCATATTAAAAGCAAACAATTTTATCCGAAGAATTTTGGGGAGAATTTTATGGATAATACTAAATTTATTGCTTTATCGCGGCAAATGGCTTTATGGAAGCAGATGAATGTGGTTTCCAATAATGTCGCGAATATGAATACAACCGGTTATAAGCAGGAAGATACTTTATTTAGTACATATATTGCGCAAACAATGAACGCAACAGGTATGGGTAAAGAGCCGGTTTATTTTACACAAGATTATGCTACTTATAATAATTTTTCAGAAGGTGCGCTAGTAGAAACCGGCAATACCTTTGATGTGGCGTTACAGGGAGATGGTTTTTTTGTTATTGAAACAGATAACGGCTATTCTTATACGCGCAAAGGTAATTTTACACTCGATAACAATGGTAAAATTGTGACAACTGATGGTAACGCTGTTATGTCTGAGGCTAATGCACCATTGTTTATTGCACCGACTGAACGAGAACTGATGATTACCGAAGATGGTTCAATTTCTACTGAAAATGGAATTATCGGTCGTTTACAGGTGGTCAAATTTGCTGATAACCAGAAGTTGGTTAAAAAAGCGGGCACAATGTTTGATAATGTCGCTGATAATCCTATGTCTCCGGCAGATAATGTCCGCATTATCCATGGAAGTTTGGAAAAATCTAATGTTAACGCGGTCGAAGAAATGACCAAGTTGATTCAATTACAACGTTCGTATGATTTTGTACAACAGATGATTGATGAAGAACACGACAGAATATCTAATACAATTGAGACTTTTTCTCAATTAGCCTAATCATTATTGAAGGGGAAAATAAATGAGATCTTTATATATCGGCGCGACAGGAATGTTGGCACAACAAACAAATGTTGATGTAATTTCCAATAATATCGCCAATATGAATACAACAGCTTATACCAGAAGACGGGCGGAGTTTAATGATTTATTGTATCAAAATATTGTTCGTCCGGGGTCACAATCTTCGGCTTCACAAACAATGGTTCCATCCGGTTTGCAGCTTGGTTTGGGTGTTAGAACGGCTGCTGTGTATCGTATTACGGAAGGTAGTGGTTTGATTAATACAACCAATACACTCGATGTCGCTATCCAAGGTCGAGGCTATTTTCAGATTGAACTACCGGAAGGTAAGGGAACAGCTTATACGCGTGATGGGGCTTTTCAGCGTAATGGTGATGGGGTTATCGTTACTCATGATGGGTATATTGTACAGCCTGAAATTACTATTCCGGATGATGCTGTAGAGGTCTATATAAATAATTCCGGTGAAGTTTGGGTTAAGCAAGATGGTGAGACGGATGAAATTAATGTCGGGCAACTTGAATTGGCAACATTCATTAACGAGGCTGGTTTAGAAGCTATGGGACAAAATTTGTTTTTAGAAACAGAGGCTTCCGGTGCACCAAATGTTGATAATCCGGATACAGAGGGGTTTGGTTCTATTTTGCAAGGATATTTAGAGACCTCCAATGTTAATGCTGTGTCAGAAATTACAGAACTGGTTTCTGCTCAGCGTGCATATGAGATGAATTCTAAAATTGTGACCATTTCCGATGAAATGCTCACAACGATTAACCAGATGAGATAGATATTAAAATGCGTTATTTATTGATTATATTGTTAGGGTTGACAGTAGGTGTAATTCCGGCAAAAGCGGAAAGTCTTAATGTGACAGAAGAGGAGATTTTGAATGCGGTTCGTCAAGAATTTGTTGACCGCGGTATCGCGGAAGATAAGAACTTGGATTTGGAATTGTTCGGTGGGCAAACGAACTTCCAAATCGACGGCGCGCAGGAAGCGAAGATATTAATCAATAATTTTAACGCAGATGAAAATTTAGGACGGTTTCGTTGTGAGGCGGAAATTTTTGCCGATAGAAATTCGGTTTATAAATCTCAGTTGCAGGGAAAGTATTTCTTGATGACGACGGTTTGGGTTCCGGCAAAAAATATTGCCAAAGGAGAAGTTATCACGGCAGATATGTTGCAAAAAAAAGTAATACGCAAATCTAAAATCAAGCCGTTTATGGTGACAGGGAAGGATAGTCTCGTCGGTATGTCGGCGCAACATTCGCTTCGCGAAGATAAAATTATTAGCGATAAGGATATTGGGGCAAAAATTGCCGTGCAGCGAAATGATATCGTTTTAGCGATATATCGGACGCCGCAAATGCAAATTACGACTAAGGCTATCGCCCAGCAGGATGGTGCCGTCGGTCAGAGAATAGAGTTGCAGAATGCTAAGACACGCAAAATGTTGACCGGTGTCGTCCAAGATGCCTCAACAGTTGTTGTAGACCAATAAACTAAGAGAGATAATGATGATTATAAAAACAAATATCGGAAAAGTAGCGGTGGTTATGGCAATGACAACTTTTTTAAGTGGTTGCAATACTTGGTCTCGGTTGCAGGAGTGGGATAAAGAACCGGCTATTTCTCCGATTACCAATCCGTTAGAGGCACAAAATTATCAACCGATAACGCAACCAACTCCTCCGCCGTCTGCAGGAGAGTATGCGGGGATTAATTCTTTGTGGCGGAAAGGGTCATCCGGTTTCTTCCAAGATCAGCGAGCGTCTAAAGTCGGGGATATTATTACGGTTAATATTTCGGCTAAAGATACGGCATCACTCAAAAATAAAACTGAGCAAACGCGTGATACCAATAAAGATTCTGTTAACGTTAATGCTATAGCTGGTTACGAAAAATATATTAATAAGTATTTGCCGAACGGTGTTAATGCAGCGGCATTGTTTGATGTGAAGTCTGATCATGATGTTACCGGTGAAGGAAAAATTGATCGTTCGGAAAAAATCGATATGACCATGGCAGCAGTTGTTACTCAGGTATTGCCGAATGATAATTTGGTTATTGAAGGAACACAGGAGATTCGCGTTAATTATGAGTTGCGGCAGCTTACAATGCGTGGAATTATTCGACGGGCAGATATTTCTTCCGCCAATGTGATTGATTCCAGTAAGATTGCAGAATTGCGTGTTTCATATGGTGGAAGAGGGACAGTATCAGATATGCAACAGCCTAGGTATGGGCGGCAGTTGATAGATATCCTCTCCCCGTTTTAAGTTTGCAAAATGACTTTCAAGTGAGTGCTTTTCCTCCTAATGTAGCTAGTTGTACATGTTGTCGTAAAAGCACTTCACAGCAAAGTCATTTATCAAACTTAAAATATCGTTGGTTTATTTGATTATTGTGAGTTTCGAATATAAGCCATTTTCTCTCCCCAGAAAGTCTTGCTTATATTCATAGCGGTGGGCAAGAAGCCCGTTGTGCCGCACGGAGTAGGCGGTATGTTTTCCCCAATGTACTGCCTTCTCTGAGAAAGAAAGATGTTGAATTTAGTTTAATTGTTTTGAATAAGGGAATAAGAAAATGACAGCAAATATAACTATCTTAAAAAGAGCTGAAGAAGAAGCAAATACATTATTGGAAAAAGCAATGCTTTTATCTGAAGCACATTCTCAAGGCGATAATTCAGCATTGATTTCTGCGTTGGATGAAAATTTGCAATTGTGGGTCGAGATTGAAACTTCATTGCATAATGCTAAGAATTTTTTGCCGAATAACATTAAAGAAAATTTGATGAAACTTTCAAAATTTGTTGAACGTTTGACTTTATCTAAAGGGGTTGGTGTTACGAAAGCTGATGTTGAGTGTTTGGTTAATATCAATATGCAGATTTGCCGAGGGTTATTAGAATCTGTGCATCATACAATGGCAGAGGAAGAAGCGTTCTCATTATTGAAATGTGCAATTGATTTATCAAATGCTCGGGAGTCCAAAAATGAGGCAGAATTAGTAACGGCTCTTGATAATAATATGAATTTGTGGGTTTACATTAAAACGCTGGCTAATGCGAAAAATAGTATTTTGCCAGAAGAAACACGCGGTAATTTGGTTAAATTGGCGGACTATGTCTCTGCCAAAACGCTTGAAGTTGGCAAAGATATGAATAATGTCAATGCAAAGGCTATAGATAGTATGATTATGACAAATCTTCAAATTTCAGAAGGTTTGATGAGTTTTGAAGCCGCTTAATATATTATCCGAGATGTTTTAAGACCTCTACAATCTGTAGAGGTCTTTTTTTATGCACACTGTGAGCTTTGTCGTTGCAAAATAATGGGAAGTTCTTATAAACTTAGAGGAAAGTTATAAGGAGTAGTTTATGCTGTTTTCAAAATTTGAAAGAATGGTGGCAGGGCGTTATTTGCGTGCCAAGCGTAAAGAGGGTTTTATTTCGGTGATTACCGGTTTTGCTTTTACTGGAATTGCCCTTGGTGTGGCGACGCTGATTATTGTTATGTCTGTTATGAATGGTTTTCGAGCTGAGTTGCTCAGCCGTATTTTGGGTATTAATGGTCATGTCGGTATTACGGCAATCGGTGGCTACCCGTTTAATAATTATCAAGAGGCGGTGAAGCAAATTGCGGCTTTTGATAAAGTCCAAACAGTTATTCCTTTGATTGAAAATCAGCTATTGGCAACTGCCGGAAAAGCCGCTGAAGGGGTTATGGTGCGTGGTGTTTCAAAAGAAGATTTGCTTAAAAAAGATATTTTGAAAAACAGTGTGCGATATATTGATATGACTGAATTTGAAGGAAATGTAGCAATTGTCGGAACGCGTTTAGCACAAAAAATGGGATTGGTGCAGGGAGATGAAATTACATTAATTTCTCCTAATGGTAAAGTAACCGCTTTCGGGACAGTTCCCAGAATGAAATCTTATCGAGTTATCGGGGCTTTTGAGGTCGGTATGTATGAGTACGATGCGAATTTTATTTTCTTACCGCTTGAAACAGCACAAAAATATTTTGGTATGCCCAATGCTGTAACGAACATTGATGTCACCTTGAGTGATGATAAATATCTGCCGCAAGTTCGACAGGCTATTGTCGAAAGTGTAGGTGAGGGCGCTTATGTCTATGATTGGAAACAAAGTAATGCCGCCTTTTTTAATGCTATAGATGTTGAACGTAATGTTATGTTTTTGATTTTAACGCTGATTATTTTAGTGGCAGCGTTTAATATCATTACCGGTTTGATTATGTTGGTTAAGGATAAAGGACGAGATATTGCTGTTTTACGGACAATGGGTGCGACAAAAGGCATGATTATGCGGATTTTCTTTATGGATGGTGCTTTTATCGGTATTGTCGGGACAATTTTAGGATTGCTTTTGGGAATCCTGTTTTGTGAAAATATTGAGACAATTCGTCATTGGTTAGAATCTTTATCCGGACGTGATTTGTTTTCGGCAGAAATTTATTTCTTGTCACAATTGCCGGCCAAAATAGATCCGTTTGAGGTTACGATGGTTGTTGTTATTTCGTTGCTGTTATCTTTTGTTGCCACAATTTATCCGGCATATCGAGCGGCAAAATTTGATCCGGTGGAGGCTTTGCGTTATGAGTAAAAATGCACCGATTTTAGAATTAAAAAAAGTTGTCAAAATCTTTGATCAAGGCGCGCAAAAATTAGAAGTTTTGCAAGGAGTTGATTTAGATATTCAAAGTGGAGAGATTGTTGCTTTGCTCGGACCTTCAGGTTCCGGAAAATCAACCATGCTTCAGATTGCCGGTTTATTGGAACAGCCCAGCAAAGGGGAAATTTACCTTAACGGGCAAAAATGCAGCAAGCTCAATGATACAATGCGTACTCTATTACGGCGGGATTATTTGGGGTTTGTTTATCAATATCATAATTTATTGGGTGATTTTGATGCTGTTGAAAATGTGGTTATTCCGCAACTGATAGCCGGTAAAAAGAAAAAAGCGGCTTTTGAACGAGCTAAGTGGTTGTTATCACGCTTGGGATTAGAAAAACGCTTAAAGCATCGTCCGGCAGCTTTGTCCGGTGGTGAACAGCAGCGCGTTGCTATTGCTCGTGCTTTAGCTAATGCTCCTAAACTTCTTTTAGCCGATGAGCCTACCGGAAATTTGGATCCAAAAACTTCGGATATAGTTTTTTCTGAGTTAATGACTATTGTTAAGGAAACCGGATTATCGGCCTTAGTAGCAACGCATAACTTTGAGTTGGCGGATAAAATGGATCGTAAAGTAATGTTAATGGATGGTAAGATTGTTGATATGCGTGCCAGTGCGTTTATTCCCAAAGACAGTGAAAATTTTTATTAGGATGAGATGAATGAAATTTTTGCTGCTCTTAATCGTTTTAATCGGATTTGTTCCTGAAGGAAATGCAAAATATAAATATCCTGAAGGGGCAGTTACGCGTACCGAAAGACGAATTAATCGTATTATGCGGCGTTATGATATTGATCAAGATGGTTTTTTATCACTTGAGGATTATGAACGTTATCGCAAACCGCGGACTGTGGAAGAACGACGTTTGGAAAGGCGAGCCATAAAAAAAGGGATATACATTTCTCCGCTTGATGCTTTTTTAGAAATGGATACGGATGGAGATGGAGAAATTTCAAAAGAAGAAATTTTAGAGTATGAAAAGAATAGGCTGAATAAAAAGTCATTTGATTAAATCGATTACCTTAGTACATTAAAAATAGCCCAAAAAAAAGATTGAGGCTAAAAAGTGATTGCAAAAATTTTTTAGATGTGATATCATCATAATAGATTCTGCTATTGGCTATATTAAGGAGGCTATTATGAAAAAGATATCTTATCTTTGCTCAACTTATTTAATCTCTTGTGCAACTTTGGCTCATGCCAATATCTTTTCTCCTGATACGCACCTCTCTGTTTATACAAAATCTACTACTTCAGTAGCAGAATCTTCCGATTCTATTAAATTAGCCGCCGTTTATCCCATGATGGGTGATAGCGGTATTACGTTTAAGGCGCCTAAGGCAACGAGTTGCGCTGCCGGTTATGAGAGTTATAACGGCAAGTGCATTAAAAAGTGTGATAGATCTGTTTATCCTCTTGCATCTAAACCCGATTCTACCAAAGGAACATATACTTCATGCGCCGGCGTAACTACATATTATGGTTATACATCCTGCAATACAGGTTGGGTGTTAAAAGATCATAAATGTGTAGAAAGCGTATGCTCTGGTTATCCATATGATGAACAACCAAGTAGCAGTCACGGAACGGTTATCAGTTGCAAAGCAGGAGAAAAAACTTATTATAAATATACATTTTGTAATAATGGCTGGAATTTAAGTAGTGGAACATGTGTACCGCAAAGTTGTTCTGCTTCGGATTATCCTTATCAATCAGATCCGGGA
>JAFUXF010000045.1 GCA_017477185.1 Alphaproteobacteria bacterium
CTTAAAGGCATCATCCATAAAAAGCGTCGTATAGACAAAGCCTTGTGCAGACTTCTTAAATCCGTACGCTTTTAATTTTGCCTCATCAATCACCGAGCGCTTAAATATTTCTGATTCTATTGTCATGGCTCACTTAAAAAAACTTATTCCTTGATAAAATCTTTATCCTGACTCGGAATACCGACGGTATCTTCAATATAACGCTCAACCTTCATGTGTAAATCATATTTGTTACGCAGTTCTGTAATTTTATTCATCATCGGGGAAGCATGGTGTTTATCAATTGCCTCTTGGCTCTCCCAACTGTCAATCAACAACACGGTTTCAGGGTCATTTTTCGGATAAAAATAGTCGTATTTTTTATTTCCTTCTTCAGCTCGTATGGCGGCAACCGTTCCGCTTTTTTCCATTTCTTCGGCAAACTTGCGTGCATTGCCGTTTTCTCCCGTATAATAAATATTAACCGTTATCGCCATATTGCGAGCCTCCTCCGCCTGAGTAGAATGCCAAAAACAAAGAGACATCCAACCGACAAGCAACAAAAAAATAAAAATTTTTCTTATCATCACAAAACCACACTTACTTTTTCATCTGAGCCAAACGCTTCCCCATGTCATAGGCTTTCTGCATATAAATCGGGAACACTTCGTCACGAACTTTTGCCTTATGCGCCTCATCAAAATAATCGCAATCATATTTTGAGTAGTCTGTAAATTGATACGTATCAAAAGCATAAAGCGATTCCGAATACCCGAACACATGGCTCAAACTATGCTCATTGTCTGCCAATACTGTGTGATAAACACTCTTATTAAACCATTCTTCGGGGGCATTCATGGTCATGATAACACCGGTCGGCAACGTATAATCCAGCACACGTTTCATACCGCCGGTCGCCTCATCTTTCATATATGTATGTGCCGGAAACATAAACCGCTCCAAAAAAGCTCTGAACATACCGGTCGGATATGTATGATAAACAGGAGAACCGACAATCACCGCATCAGCATGCAAACATTTTTCCAAAACAGGTGTTAACCCGTCTTTATAAAAACATAATCCGTTCTGCGCAACGCCTTTACGTTTACACATTAAGCAACTGATACATCCTTTATAATTCAGATCATAAAGGTTAACAATTTCAACCTCTGCGCCAACGGATTCTGCCCCTCTGGCAGCCTCTTTCAAGAGTTTTGCCGTATTAAAATTCTTGCGTGGTCCGCCGTTAATAATCATTACCTTTGTCATCACTTTATTCCCTATGCTGCATTAAACTTTGTTTTCGGCTGTCTGCAACGAGGACAAAGCCAATCTTCAGGCAAATCTTCAAAAGCCACCCCGTCATGCTCTGCCGGATCATAGACATAGCCGCAAATTGAGCAAACATACTTTCCGCTCTTTGTCTTAAACGTAATATCCCCGACCGGCAAAGTTTTCGGCGGATTATTCAAATCAACAATGCGCTTGGCTTCCAAATTCTCATACCCTAAAGGCGTATGTGTCCCCATATAAACGGTCGGATGCTGTCTGACAAATTCACGAACGCGATCCAATGTTTCACGAGCGGCCGCTTTATCTTCATACACAACAGAGAGTTTATTTGCGTACAATGCCTCATCCGTATAGGTAATATCACCTTGCATCATATAGAACAAACCATCATCTTCAGCCACAATCAGACTGTTACCTTTGGTATGCCCTTTGGCTTTAATATAATAAACACCATCAGCTATTTTTTGGCTTTCCGGAAAATTATAATAAGCCCCATTCGTAAACTTGACCGGCACAATATTGGGAATATTTTTTATCTCATCAGCAGAGCACTCTTCTTCATTCACATAGATTTTTGCATTCGGAAACCGCTTTAATTCACCGGTATGATCAATATGCTTATGAGTTATCAAAATCTTTGTGACTTGCTCCGGCTTGTACCCTAAGTCGGCTAAAGCTTCCATATAGGATTTAATATCCTGCCCTGTGTAAATCATCGTTTTTTCATCAGGAGATTCCTCAGGTGTTCCCTCCGGCAAACCGGTATCAACCAAAATGACCTCATTGCCTGTGTCAATCACATAATTTTGCAAACAAGAGCGGTAATATTGTTTGGCATCAAATGCCTCTGCACCATCTTCTCCGCCAAAAGCGAAAGGTTGTGTCATAAACCCGTTTTTTCTAAACTTAACAGCTTGTATTTTCATATCATAATCCTTTAATGTTAACCTAAACAAGAAATAACTTTTGCTTCTACGTCTTTCATATCCGCAGTCGGCTCAAAACGCTCAACCACAACCCCGTCACGATTGACCAAAAACTTGGTAAAGTTCCACTTGATGTCTGGTTTTAGAGCCCAATCTTTATCCTCTTTAGCAAGCATTTCGCCTAAAAGTTTGCTGTATTGATGCTCCCCAAATCCGGCAAAACCTTTTTGCGCTTTCAAATAGGTATAAAGCGGTAATTCATTTGCCCCGTTGACATCAGATTTTTTCATCTGCGCAAATTTGGTATTGTAATGAAGTTGGCAAAACTCATGAACCTCATCATCTGTCCCAGGGGTTTGATGCCCGAACTGGTTGCATGGAATATCTATTATTTCCAAACCTTTATCGTGATACTTTTCATAAAGAGCCTCTATGGCTTCATATTGCGGCGTAAATCCGCAGCCGGTTGCCGTATTCACAATCAGCAACACTTTACCTTTCAAATTGCTCAATTTTAATTCTTCACCGTTTGATTTCGGCACACTATAATCATAAATACTCATTGTTTTCTCCTTGTTTTCGTTGGTTTTATCGTGAAAGCGTGGCTTTCATCAATGAATGTCATAACTTCATCATCTTTCAATGTATCGTCCAAAGCGATACAAATCCAATTTTTTTTAAACGAAGGATAAAATCCTTGTCTTTTCAATAAAATTTGCACCTTTTCTTCGGTTAATTTGACATGAATAATTTCTGTTTCACCGCTTATGTTTTTATTCAACTTTTCGGCTTTAGTGTTCATAATCATGCCATACCACTTATTATTATCAGGATTTTTGAATACACCAAAGCCTGGTTGTTTCTTGAATAAAAACTGCGGATTATCACCGTATTTGTCCTCTATCAGCGTTGCAAGGCGGTTGGATTGAGCGGTTATAAAAGGCAGACAGATAAAGCATTTATCTTTAATATCTTCCAGTATTTGTTGATAAGCAAATCTGACTTCACCGGCAAAACCTCCCATATTTTCTACTCGTAACGGCAGAAATTCTTCATCTGTGGCAATTTCATAAACCTTTCCGCTGACATTACCTTGCTTATCAACAGAAACATCGGCTCTGAAATCGCCATTTTTAAAAATTTTCTGTAAA
>JAFUXF010000015.1 GCA_017477185.1 Alphaproteobacteria bacterium
AATGGCAAAAGAGAAATTTGAGCGGACCAAGCCGCACTGTAACATTGGAACGATTGGTCACGTAGACCATGGAAAAACGACCTTAACGGCAGCTATTACAAAAGTATTGGCTGAAGAAGGCGGAGCAGCATTCACAGCGTATGATCAAATTGATAAAGCTCCTGAAGAGAAAGCGCGTGGTATTACCATTTCTACCTCACATGTAGAATACGAGACACCAAACCGTCACTATGCTCACGTTGACTGCCCAGGCCACGCCGACTATGTAAAGAACATGATTACTGGTGCCGCTCAGATGGATGGTGCAATTTTGGTTGTATCAGCAGCCGATGGTCCGATGCCGCAAACGCGTGAGCACATTTTGTTGGCTCGTCAAGTAGGTGTACCGGCATTGGTCGTTTATATGAACAAGGTAGACCAAGTAGATGATCCGGAATTGTTGGAATTGGTAGAAATGGAAATCAGAGATTTGTTGAAGTCTTATGATTTCCCGGGTGATGAAATCCCGATTATCAAAGGATCAGCTTTGGCTGTATTGGAAGACGGAGATAAGACAATCGGACATGATTCAATCATCGAATTGATGAAAGCCGTTGACAGCTATATTCCACAACCGGAACGTCCAAAGGATCAACCATTCTTGATGCCAATTGAAGATGTCTTCTCAATTTCAGGCCGTGGAACAGTTGTAACCGGTCGTGTTGAGAGAGGTGTATTACACGTAGGTGATGAAATTGAAATCGTAGGTATTAAACCAACCCAAAAGACAACATGTACCGGTATCGAAATGTTCCGTAAATTGTTGGATGAAGGTGAAGCCGGCGATAACATCGGTGTTCTGCTTCGTGGTACAAAGAGAGAAGAAGTTGAGCGTGGACAAGTTTTGGCAGCTCCCGGAACAATTACACCGCACACAGACTTCACATGTGAATGCTATATTTTAACTAAAGAAGAAGGTGGCCGTCATACTCCATTCTTCAGCAACTATCGTCCACAATTCTACTTCCGTACAACGGACGTAACCGGAGCGATTGAATTGCCAGAAGGAACAGAGATGGTAATGCCTGGAGATAACATCCGTATGACAGCAAAATTGATTCACCCGATTGCAATGAACGAAGGTTTACGTTTTGCTATTCGTGAAGGTGGACATACTGTTGGTGCAGGTGTCGTATCAAAAATACTGAAGTAATCTGCAAAAGGCCTATCAAGTTTGCGATTTTTTTCCTAATGTACTATCTTTGTACACTGCGTCAAAAAATCGCTAAACAGCATAGGCCTTTATCAGATTATTTACAAAATTGAAAGGGGCTTATTAAAGCCCCTTTATCGCATTCAAAGCGGAGTTTGAGAATTTAGATAATTAGGCAAGATGCGTTTCTAATACAGAAACCCGAAAAATTGCTAAGTTATGTACGTTTATGTACACTCCTGTCGCAATTTCTCGGGTTTCTTATTATAAACAACAATTCCGACTAAAGTTCTTAATTCGCTTCAATACTTTTGCTCTTAAGAACAAGTCTCATTGCTTGGCTCATAAAAACAATTCACTGGATTGTTTTTATTTCACAGTTATCGCGTTTTTCTTTTCAAGATTTTTTAGCTTTGATTACACGGGGCTTTATCGTCTTTTAAGCGGAGATTGAGAATTTAGATAATTAAGCAAGCGTTTCTTATTATAAACAACAATTCCGACTAAAATTTTTTATTCTTCTTTGTTTGTATTCTCTTCTGAATTGGAGGCGAAAAAAATATGCCATACACCGTGACGATAAAGCCATAAATTGATAAATCCCAAAACAACCGATAGTGAGCCAAACAGGTAAAGCAGATAATACCAGTTTAATTCAGAAGCAGACATCATGACATCTTGCCCACTGACTTTGATAAGTCCAATGGCAATAGCCGTGACGATAAAACAGATGAAAAAAGCCAAAGTCCATACCTTTTGCAAGTGGTGTTTGGGGAGTACAAAAGAAGTAATCAGGTAAATTAAAATTAAGCCGAAAAATAAATATAACTCCATGGGTTTTCTCCTTTGTGAAGGATATAATCAATTAAATTTAAATTTAAATTCGCTTTATAATAATTACAAATTTTTTGACAAAATTTAGTTGACTTTTTTGTGTGCCTTTTCTAAGCTATTGTCAGTTTTTATATTATTATAAATTATTAAAAATTAAGCGTATGAAGTACATTCTTATTAATTTAGTGATTTGTGCTGGGTATGTCCTGTCTACAGGAGTTCTACGCAGTAAGTATTATGAGGACATTCGGCATAAGGGGTTGGAAAAATCTTCTAGTGCTCTTTGTCTGCTTGTTCTTGTTTTGAGTATGGTGTATGCATTGTTCCTACAGGGAGAGAGTTCTGCCGTGCAGATGGTTTTCTTTGAGGTAATATATGCGTGTGAACTTGTTGCTCTGGGCTATGCTTGTTGTGTTATAAGAGAATTGTCATTTAATTATAAAAGGCAAAAAAACATAGCTTTGGGTGTTTTGTTTTTTACCGTTTTTATAGCACTTATTCAAGCTGGAAATTTTGTGAATTATTGGTTATAAGAACAAAACATCTCAAGATTTATTCTTGAGATGTTTTGTTTATCCGGCGAGGTAAGTTTTGACGGCGTCGTCTTGTTCAAATAGATAGAGCAGAATTTTTAAGGCTTGTCCGCGCGGCGTTTCGAGTTTGGGATCTTGTGAGACGATGAGCTGAGCATCTTTATGAGCAGTAAGCATTAATTCTTTGTCGGTGCTTAAATCTGCCAAATGGAAAACTTCAAATCCTGATTGGCGGTTACCTAAAATCTCTCCGAAACCGCGGAGTTCCATATCTTTTTCGGCAATCACAAAACCATCTTCAGAGTTTTTCATAATATTTAGGCGTTCGCGAGCGGTTTCACTCAAGGGAAAACCATAAAGCAAAATACAGGTTGAGGCTTCAAATCCGCGTTTAATGCGTCCGCGGAGCTGGTGTAGTTGGGCAAGACCGAAACGCTCGGCTTGTTCGATAATCATTAAGGTTGCCTCCGGCACATTAACACCGACTTCTATGACGGTGGTTGCAACCAATACTTTGATTTTGCCGGTTTTGAAATCTGCCATTACGGCATCTTTTTCAGCTTCTTTCATCTTGCCGTGAATGAGCCCGACATCATTGCCAAACACCTTTTGCAAGGTATGAAATCTTTCTTCGGCGGCGGCAAGGTCGGTTTTTTCGGACTCCTCAACCAGCGGGCAAACCCAATAAGCGCGGATACCGCTGTCAACTTTACGTTTGAGGGCAGTGACAACATCTTGAATTTTAGCCACCGGCATAACGCGGGTGTCAGTCGGTTTGCGCCCTTCGGGGGCTTTTTCAATCTTGGAATATTCCATATCGCCGTAAGCGGTTAAAATCAGCGTTCTCGGAATCGGGGTGGCGGTCATGACCAAAATGTCGGGTTGATTGCCTTTGGAAGAGAGAGCCAGCCGTTGTTGAACGCCAAAACGATGTTGCTCATCAACAACGATAAAGCCTAAATCCTTAAATGTGACAGTGTCGGTAAACAGAGCATGTGTGCCAATCAAAATCTGAATTGTGCCGTCAGCTAATTGCGCCAGAATTTCAGTGCGCTCTTTCTTTTTTGTTTTACCAATTAACAAAGCTACCTTAACGCCGCAAGCCTCACATAGCGGGGCAATGGTTTCTAAGTGTTGTTTAGCAAGAATTTCGGTCGGTGCCATGATGGCGGCTTGTGCGCCTGTTTCTACACAGTTTAACATACTCAATAAAGCGACAATCGTCTTGCCGGAGCCGACATCGCCTTGGAGTAAACGTAACATCCGGTAAGGGGAAGCCATATCAGCTTTGATTTCAGCTAAGACTTTTTGCTGTGATTCGGTTAATTGGAAAGGGCAGGCTTTTAAGACTTGCGCTTGTAATTGTCCGTTACTGTTAAAACTGCGTCCTTGTTGTTTTTTGACTTTTTGCCGGACAAAGGCGAGGGCTAATTGGTTTGCCAAGAGTTCGTCATAAGCCAAGCGACGGCGGTAAGGGCTGTTGGCACCGATGTCGTGTAAGCCGTGAGGATTATGGACTTTGATGAGAGATTGTTTGAAGCTCTCAAATTTATTGGTTTGCAAAAAATGCTCGTCTTGCCATTCCGGCAAGTTCGGAACAACGGAAAGAGCGGTGTGTGTGAATTTGCGCATCATTTTGTTGGTGATACCGGCAGTTAAAGGATAAACAGGTTCAATCCCTTTAATAATATCTGATTCCTCCGGTCGTCCGATATAGTCCGGATGATTCATTTGTAAAGCTCCGTTAAAAACCTCTAACTTGCCGCTGATAATGCGCTCGGCATTGGTGGGGAGATTTTTTTGCAAACTCTCTGGGTATGCCTTAAAAAAAGAGAGAGTGATGTCATCCGTACCGTCGGTGCAAATAACTTTATAAGGCTGATGCTTGGATTTGGGTGGAACGTGTTCGACGACTTTAACTTTGACGGTGATAATCCGCCCGACCTCGGCATGCGATAAGGCGGGAGAATAGGTGCGATCAACGATGTTATAGGGTAAGTGCCAGAGGAGATTGATGATTTTATCGCCGCAAAGATGACTCAGAAGGGTTTTGGCTTTTGCACCGACGCCTTTGATGTTTTCAATGCTCGCGAACAGCGGATATAAAATTTGCGGTCTCATAAGTTTTTTTCTTGCATTACTTCTGAATTGTATATATTTTCTTTCTAAAAGTACAGAACAGATTGAGTTATGCAAGGCGAATTTGATAGAATAAAAGTTATTTCTTCCGTCGCAGAAGGGTATGATGCTTTTCTGCTCGGGGATATTTATAAGCAAATTAAAAGTGATATTCTTTGTATTGTCAGTGACGGAATCTCTTTGGAGACTACGGCTGATTTGTTGCATACGCTTTCCCCTGATATAGAAGTTTTGAAGTTACCGGCATGGGATACCGTGCCTTATGATCGCGTTTCCCCGAATATTGAAATTACGGCGGAGCGGGTGCAGACACTTTGTGCACTCGCAAAAAATCCGACACAGAAAAAGCCGCGGATTATTATTGCCAGTATCGGGGCGGCTATGCAGAAATTGCCGTTAAAGAAGATTTTTCTGAATTCAATTCGTGAAATTAAAATCGGCAGTGAATTGAAATTTGAGGATTTTTTGCATTATGCGGCGATTAACGGCTATACCAAAGTTGAGCAGGTGATGGAAGCTGGGGAATATGCTGTGCGGGGGGATATCTTGGATATTTTTCCGGTTGGCACCGATGAGCCTCTGCGAATTGATTTGTTTGGGGATGAGGTGGAGCGTATCAGAACCTTTGACGTGTTATCGCAACGTACCACCAGCGACCTCAAACAATACACATTTCAGGTGATGGGCGAATTCAGTCTTGATCAAAACAGCATTAAAACATTTCGCAGTAAATACCGTGAGCTATTCGGCGCTGCCAGTCAAACAGATGAACTTTATGATGCTGTTTCACAGGGGAAAAAATACATCGGGCAGGAAAATTGGTTGCCGTTGTTTTTTGATGAGTCTCTACCAACGATTTTTGATTATTTGCCGCAAGCAAAACTTGTTATCGGGCGGCAGGTGGAAGATGCCTTAAAAGCAAAGGCCGATAGTATTCATGACTATTATGTGGCGCGCATGGAAGCCTTGAAAGTTAAGTCTCTTAATGAAGTTGATACATATCGTCCGATACCGCCGGAATTGTTATATTTAACAGAATCGCAGTTTAAAAAGATTATCGAAGCGCGTCAGCCGCTCCATTTAACGCCATTAACCTTGCCGGAGCGTGAAGATATTGTCTCGGCGCAGGTTGTGCCGGTGATTAATTTTGCCAGTGCCAAAAATATCAATGCCGCTAAGGTTTATGAGGATTTGAAAGCCTACCTCGAAGAAAACAAAAAACTCAAACGAATAATTGCTTGTTATTCTCAAGGTAGTCGAGAGCGTTTGTTCTCGCTGATGAGCGAATACGGTATCACTGATTTAGCGGTGGCTGACAGTTGGCAAGAGGCAGAAGATAAAGCAAAGCTTAGAAAAGTGGTTTTGGTATTGATGAATTTGCCGCACGGGTTTAAGGGAGACGGGTATTTACTTGTATCAGAGCAGGATATTTTGGGTGAAAAGCAACGCCGGAAAGCTAAAAAAGTCACGGCGAAAGATTTTATTGCCGATGTGTCTTCCTTATCGGTCGGTGAGCTGGTTGTGCATATCGAGCATGGTATCGGGCGTTTCTTGGGATTGGAAAATATTACTGCCGGCGGGGCACCGCATGATTGCTTGAAAATTTTGTATGCCAATGATGCCAAGTTATTTGTGCCGGTTGAAAATATTGATGTGTTGTCTCGTTACGGGATTGAAGATGAGAATATTCAGCTTGATACTTTGGGCAGTGCCGCTTGGCAGGCGAAAAAGGCCAAGGTTAAAAATCGTATCAGAGAAATTGCCACAAAACTGATTGCGATTGCCGCGGAAAGACAGCTCAAATCTTCGGAAATTTTTGTTCCCGAACATGGGTGTTATGATGAGTTTTGTGCAAAGTTCCCTTACCATGAGACGGATGATCAGCTTAATGCGATTGCCGATGTTTTGAAAGATTTGGGACAAGGGTCGCCGATGGATCGGTTGGTGTGCGGAGATGTCGGGTTCGGTAAAACAGAAGTTGCTTTACGGGCGGCTTTTGCCGTTGCCTCTTGTGGGGCGCAGGTGGCGTTGATTGTGCCGACAACCTTATTAGCGCGCCAGCATTATTATAATTTTAAGCAGCGTATGGAAGGTTTTCCGGTTAATGTTAAAATGCTGTCGCGTCTTGTCACACCTAAAGAGACGTCGCTTATTAAGCAAGGACTGGAGGACGGTTCGGTCGATATTGTGATAGGGACGCATGCATTGCTTGCCAATAACATCAAATTTTCTAATCTCGGGTTGTTGATTATTGATGAAGAGCAGCATTTCGGGGTGGTTCATAAAGAAAAACTTAAAAATCTAAAGTCGAATGTTCATGTTTTGACATTGACGGCAACGCCAATCCCGAGAACGCTGCAACTCTCTTTGACCGGTGTTAAACAACTCAGCATTATCGGGACACCGCCGGTTGACAGGTTGGCGGCGCGTACGTTTGTGATGCCGTTTGATCAGGTGATGATTAAAGAAGCCATTTATCGTGAGAAGTTCCGCGGGGGACAGACGTTTTTTGTTTGTCCGCGCGTATCAGATATTCATGAGGTTGAGCAGGGTTTGCGTGAATTGGTGCCGGATATTAAAATTGCGGTGGCGCATGGACAAATGCCGGTTAAACAGCTCGAAGATGTGATGAATGATTTTGCCGATGGCAAATATGATTTGCTCTTATCAACGACGATTATCGAATCGGGTATTGATATGCCGACCGTTAATACGATGATTGTGCATCGGGCGGATATGTTCGGGTTAGCGCAGCTGTACCAATTACGCGGGCGTATCGGACGATCTAAAATCAGGGGTTATTGCTATTTTACAGTGCCCAAACAGAAAAAACTTAATCCGGTTGCCGAACGGCGGTTGAATATTTTGCAGGCATTGGACACGTTGGGGGCAGGGTTCTCACTTGCCAGTCACGATATGGATATCAGGGGCTCGGGTAATGTGTTGGGTGAAGAGCAATCAGGGCACATAAAAGAGGTGGGAATTGCTCTCTATCAACATATGTTAGAAGAAGAAATTGCCAGACAAAAAGCTAATGTCGGTGTGGCTGATAAGGGGGGTGAGGTTTCTGATTGGGCACCACAGATTACAACCGGTATTCCGATTATGATTCCGGAAGAGTATGTGCGTGATTTGGGAGTACGTTTGGGATTATATAAACGAATCGGTGACCTGCAAGACAAAGAGGCGATTATGGATATGCGCGAGGAGTTAGTTGACCGTTTCGGGGATATTCCGTCGGAAGTTGATAATCTGCTCAAGACGGTTGAGATTAAACAGCTTTGTCGAACAGCCAATATCGAAAAAGTTGATGCCGGCGCAAAGGGAATTTTGTTGATGTTTCATAACAACACATTTCCGAAACCTGAGAAATTAATCGATTTTATTCAGAAGCAATTCGGCGTGATAAAAATCAGACCGGATCAAAAGTTATTGATTGAAGGAGATTTTTCGGATTATGGGACACGGGTACATGTGCTGAGTGTTTATGTTAAAAAATTGGCGGAATTGGTTAAATAAGGAGTCATGAAATGAAAAAGGGTTTTATTGCAGGAATTGTGATGATGTTGGGGGCAACAGCCGTTCAGGCGGAAGATATTGCTTTGGTTGCACCACAGATGAGCGGTGGAAAGCCTTTGATGGATGCGATTAAGGCACGTCGCTCCATGCGGGTATTTGATGAAAAGATGTTAGAGCCGCAAGTGTTATCCGATTTATTATGGTCAACGTGGGGAATTTCTTCCGATCGCGGCATGCGGGTTGTACCGACAGCACGAAATCAGCAAGATATTGATTTGTATGTCTTACAAAAAAGCGGCGTTTATCTGTATGAAGCAAAAGCCAATGTTTTGAAGCAAGTCACAGATAAAGATTTGCGTGAGTTGATGGTTAAGGGACAGGATTTTGTTCGCAAAGCGCCTATTCATTTGCTGTTTGTGACTAAAAATAAGAGATACGGGGAGTTCCATGCCGGTTCAATGTATCAAAACGCCGGATTGTATTGTGCTTCTGTCGGTTTGAACTGTGTGGTTCGGGCTATGTATGAAAAAGAAGAGCTTGGCAAGGCTTTGCAACTGGGTGATGGTGCTGAAGTTGTGATGTCTATGGCGATTGGGTATCCGAAAGCAAAATAAATAAAAAACTCCGCTAAGTTTAAGTTGCG
Source organism: Alphaproteobacteria bacterium (assembly GCA_017477185.1). Classification (GTDB taxonomy): domain Bacteria; phylum Pseudomonadota; class Alphaproteobacteria; order RF32; family CAG-239; genus Scatocola. Next base: position 8,861 of record JAFUXF010000015.1, read on the forward strand.
GAGTTTTTTGTTTAGTATAAAGGAGAGTCTGTTAAGATTTTTTGTGCTCGCCGGATGTCTTCTTCCGCTTTTTGGATTTTTTCTAGTTCTTTACGCCACTGCTCTTTAGTCATTTTCATTAAAGCATGGTATCTTTTGCGGTCAGCTTCTGTTTGTATCCAATACAAGTAGAAAAATATGAGACCAATGAGAATTCCGGTGGTAAGTCTGGTCAATGGTACAAATTCTCTTAAATTGTTGTGTGCAGTAAAAGAAAAAGCACTTATGAGAATAAGAAAGCCTAAAATGACCAGATAAAATGCTCGAGGTTGAGAATTTTGAATGTCATAGAGGCTTCGTATTTGTGCGTTGACTAGACTGCGTGTTAGAATTTGTCCTGCAATCAGTTCGGCAAAGAACAGAGCAACACACCAAGTCGGTTCCATCCATGACATACCAGTTGCAAAGATGGCGGTTACAAGCGCGAAAAGAATCTCTCTGAAATACTTTTTGCAAAAATTAATAATTTTTTTCATAGATATAATTGTTTAATTAATAATTTGTTTTGTGTGTATTGTAAAAAATATTTGAAGTAATTTCAATATATAATTATTGACAAAATTTAAAAAACAATATAAGAGAGATGTATTGTTTAATTATTAAATTTATTATCATATGAGGAAAAAAAGTGATTGGCTAGGTCTCATCTTTGTTGAGGGCTATGTCGGTTTTGTTTTTGTGGCATCAGTGATCGGCTTCTTTTGTGCTGAGGTGCCTAATGTTGATCTTTTTCTTTTGCCACTTATATGGTGGGTGAAAATAGTCTTTGTCTTTTTGGTCATTTTTTGTGGATGGTTTTTGTTTTGGTTGCGTAAGAACTGGTTTAAATATTAAGATTATGATAAAAAAAACAAAGGTTCAGCAGCTGTTGTAAAATTTTCTTAAGAAGAGGCTAATTTGCCGAGTCTATTGGACAATGAAAGAATTTTTTTTCTAAAAAAATCAAAGGGATACTCAAAAGAGTATCCTTTTTTTGTATATTTTGTCTTGACTCTTTGTTAATACTTTGTTAACCTGTGTTTGGTTTTGTTGTTTTTTTATTTGGACGAAAATGATAAAGATAAAGCCACAATTTTACTGTAACATTTGCAATGCTTATTTTAAGCATGAGGATTAAGAGACCTTAAAATTTAAGGTCTCTTTTGCTTTTAAAAAGTGTTGCTTGGAGGATATATGAGTGATGACCACTGTAAACGGATTGCTTGTATTTTTGAAGAAGAGCAAGTCTTCTTAACTAAAAACGGCTGTTTTTACGGCTATGAAAAGATTGATGGGACGTTTAAATGTCGGCGTTTGAGCCCTCTTGAGATTAATCGTTTCTTGTATAGAATTAAAGATGCAAAAAAGGAAATTATGTTACTGACTAACAGTAAAAACGCTAAAAGGCCGTTGCCGCGCAAGTATGAAAAAAATGATGTAGCCTATCAATAGGTTTTTGATATTTTGTTTTGTGCCGGGATTTTGTCTTGGTTGTTGATTTTTTTCGCTTAATTAAACAATATAATTAGGAGATTTGAGTAGAACTGTCAAAAAAAGGAGAAATCATGCAAAAATTATGGGGTAATTTGCAACAAGGTTTGGTTGATTATTGTCGGCACAATGGGTTTCGGGATGTTATTTTTGGTTTGTCAGGCGGTTTGGATTCAGCAGTTGTCAGTGTATTGGCAACAGAGGCTTTGGGAGGTAAGCATGTTTATGCTTTGATGATGAAGACAAATCACACCTCAAAATTAAGTCTTCAAATTGCAGCAAAATTAGCGCAATTAAATAAATTTTACTATCAAGAAATGGATATTCAGCCTTTATTTGAGGCGCAGGTGCGTTTTTTTAAAAATAGAATTTTAGAAGCCCCGCAAAAAACGGTTTTAGAAAATATACAAGCCAGATTGCGTGGGCAAATTTTGATGGCGTATTCTAATCAATTTAATGATTTGGTTTTGGCTTGCGGTAATCGCTCGGAAGCAGCAATGGGATATTGTACATTATATGGTGATACTTGTGGTGGATTGATGCCAATCGGTAATTTGTATAAATCGCAAATTTTTGATTTGGCAAAATGGTTAAATGCCAGAGGTAAAATTGTTTTACCGAAAGAAGTTATTAGCCGTGCACCGACTGCGGAGTTGAGTGACGGGCAAAAAGATGAAGACAGCCTGCCTCCTTATGATGTTTTAGACGGTATATTGGAATTGTATTGCGATAAACATAAGACATCTGATGAAATAGTGGCTTCTGGATATGAACGTCATGTAGTTGAATGGGTCGTTAAACAATATCACAAGACTGCATTTAAGCGTGCACAGATGCCTCAAGCGTTACCTGTTGACATTTAAGTAAATTTTTTTATAATTCCGAGCAAAATAGATTATTAACTAAAATTATTTTGCTTATGAAGTATAAAAAAATTTGGAAAGAAGAAGACAGATTCGTCATCTCTTCAGATGTGTTCCTTTACGAAGTTATGACTTCTCAAAGAGACTTGCCACGTCGAAAGTTGCAACCGACCTTTGAAAATAATTATTGGGAGGTGTATGCTTTACACCGTGAAAATGCTCTTTATTACATCCTTATCGGCAAAAATCGTGACGGGCGGAAATTTTTCAGAAATGCTATCCGCTTTTCTCGTGTCGGGGTGTTCTTTTTGCCTATAGGGTGTGATTTGGCGGTAAAAACCATGGGAGCTGAATATTGGTCGATTTTATCCTACCGAAAGCGTAATTTGATCAATATAACAGATGAATTTCAGGTGCCCGGTTTCCCTCGGCTGCAGATTACCTCGGTCAGTTATGATTCAACGGTAGTTACAATGACTCTGAAGTCTCCTTACGGAAGGCTGGTTGAGACTAAGGCTTATTGGGAACAGTGTATAGATGATTATTATCGACGCCTTAATGAAGAAAGAGTCAAAGAGGTGTTGTTTTATGCTAAAGAATTTCCGAAATCATTTAGGAAAAAACTCTGAACTGGAAAGTTCGGAGTTTTTTTTATTAACCTTTCTCCAAAAATTGACTCGGAATTTAAAAATTTCGTCAATGTGACTCAAACAGAGTCTGAGTCGGTGATTCGGAAGAAAATTTTTTTTATTTTTTGAACATTTTTTGCTTGCATATTAGACTCAAATGTGTTAAAAGACGCTCACGTTGTTGTGGCAGAAAGCTCTGAAAGCCTTGCTGCAACAGTCATAGAACATAATGTGACACCTCTGATTTTTATGTGTCACAGCGTTTTAACCTTAGACGGCTGAGTTCCGAAAATGTGGGATTATGCCGTCTAGTTATAGGAAAAAGTAAAAAATGGATACACAAAATATCAGAATTCGCCTGAAAGCTTTTGACCACAGATTACTTGATCAATCTACTCAAGAAATCGTTCATACGGCTAAAAGAACAGGTGCAAATGTCAGAGGCCCTATTCCTCTGCCGACTCAGATTGAGAAGTTCACTGTCAATATGTCTCCGCACGTTGATAAAAAATCTCGTGAACAGTTCGAAATTCGTACTCACAAGAGACTTCTCGATATCGTTGATCCGACACCGCAGACAGTTGATGCTTTGATGAAGTTAGATTTAGCTGCCGGCGTTAATGTTGAAATCAAACTCTAGTTTCTCACTTTTATTTTTATAAAGTGTAACAAAGTCCTCATTGAGGCAATAAAAACAAAAAAAACAATGTTGGCGTCTGAAATATGATGGTCAACCAATTGAAAAGGAAAAATAAATAATGCGTACTGGTTTAATCGCAAAAAAATTGGGAATGTCCCGCATTTTTGAAGCAGACGGAACTCATGTTCCGGTTACTGTTTTGAGCGTTGAAAACTTGCAAGTTGTTGACGTTCGTACTCAAGAGCGTGATGGATATACTGCCGTACAATTAGGTACCGGTGCCGTTAAGGCTAAAAATGTATCCAAGGCGTTAAAAGGACATTTTGCCAAAGCAAAAGTTGAGCCGAAAAAGAAATTAGGCGAGTTCAGAGTTTCTGAAGATTGCTTATTGAAAGTCGGTGATGAATTATCTGCAGAACACTTTGTTGCAGGGCAATATGTTGATGTTTGCTCTACATCAATCGGTAAGGGTTTCGCCGGTGTTATGAAACGTCATAACTTTGCCGGTTTGGAGGCTTCTCACGGTGTATCAATTTCTCACCGTGCTCATGGTTCTACAGGACAAAGACAAGATCCGGGTAAAGTATTTAAGGGCAAAAAGATGGCCGGACACATGGGTGATGAACGTGTTACCGTTCAAAACTTGCGTGTTGTTGCTGTTGACGGTTTAAAAGGTTTAATCATGGTTAAGGGTGGTGTTCCTGGGGGCGAAAACGCTTGGGTTCGTATCACAGATGCTTTGAAAAAGTCTGCTAAAGTTCAATTGCCGCTTCCTGCCGGATTGAAAAAAGTTGATGAACCTGTTGCAGTGAAAGCTGAAGAGTCTGCTTCAGCAGACAATGCATAAGAATAAGGATTTAAAACAATGAAACAGGACATCTTAAATCTTGAAAATAAAAATGTCGGCACTATCGAGTTGAACGACGCCATTTATGGTTTGGAAGTTCGCGCTGATATTTTACACCGTGTCGTAAATTGGCAATTGGCTCGTTTACAGAGCGGTAACCACAAAACTAAAGGTCGTTCCGAGGTTGCTTTGACACCGGCAAAACCGTTCAAACAAAAAGGTTCAGGTAATGCGCGTCAAGGTTCTCGCAAAGGAACACAATTTAGAAAAGGTGGTATTGTGTTTGGTCCGGTTGTTCGTGATCAGTCACATGACTTAACCAAGAAGTTTAGAAAACTTGGTTTGAAAACAGCTCTTTCATCAAAAGCGAAAGAGGGCAACCTTGTTGTGCTTGATGAAGCAAAATTGTCAGCTCCTAAAACCAAGGATTTGGTTGCAAAACTAAATGCTTGCGGGTTGAATAATTGCTTGATTATTGACGGCAAGGAAGTAGATATGAACTTTGCATTAGCATCACGCAATATTGAAGGTGTTGATATTTTACCGACAATCGGGGCTAATGTTTATGATATCTTGAGAAAAGACAAACTGGCGTTGACTAAAGATGCCGTTGCATGCTTGGAGGAGAGATTGAAATGAGTAAATCAACAAAAACAAACAGCGTAACTGCAAAAATGTATGACACATTGGTTCGTCCGGTAATCACCGAAAAATCTATGCTTTCTTCAGAAGCCGGAAAAGTTTCTTTCTTAGTTCCTTTATGGGCTTCTAAAGATGACGTTAAAGCCGCTGTTGAGAATATCTTTAACGTTAAGGTAAATAAGGTGAATACAATTCGTCAGTTTGGTAAGGAAAAACGTTTCAAAGGTTATATCGGACAACGTTCTGATTATAAAAAAGCAATCGTTACCCTTGCTGATGGTCAAAATATTGATGTTACAACAGGAATTTAGTCATGACATTAAAAACATATAAACCCACGTCTCCTGGCTTACGTCAGCTCGTTATCGTCGATCGGTCCGAGTTGTATAAAGGTGCTCCGGAGAAGTCTTTGACGATAGGTCTTACGAAGACTGGTGGGCGTGATAATTTCGGACACGTTACAAGTCGTAGAATCGGCGGTGGACATAAACGTAAACTGCGCGTTATTGACTTCAAACGTAATAAATTTAACAGCGAAGCTACTGTTGAGAGAATTGAATATGATCCTAATCGTACCTCTTTCATTGCTTTAATCAGCTATGAAGACGGAACAAAGGCTTATATTTTAGCTCCTCAGAGATTAAAGGCTGGTGATAAGGTTATTTCAGCTGAAAAAGCTGATATTAAACCAGGTAATGCTATGCCTTTGAAGAATATGCCGGTCGGTACTATTATTCACAATGTTGAGTTAAAAGCTGGTAAGGGCGGACAATTGGTTCGTTCTGCCGGTTGTTATGCTCAAGTTGTCGGTAAAGACGCCGGTTATGTTCAATTGAAATTAAATTCCGGTGAATTAAGGGTTGTTCGTGAAGAATGCTTGGCAACAGTTGGTGCTGTTTCTAACCCTGATAACCAAAACGTATCTTTGGGTAAAGCCGGTCGCACACGTTGGTTGGGTATCAGACCGCAATCTCGCGGTGTTGCTATGAACCCGGTTGATCACCCGCATGGTGGTGGTGAGGGTCGCACATCAGGCGGTCGTCATCCGGTATCAGCTTGGGGTAAACCGACCAAAGGTGCTAAAACTCGTTCTAACAAGAAGACAGATCGTTTTATTTTAAGATCTCGTCACGATAATAAGAAATAGGGAGATTTGCAAATGACACGTTCCGTATGGAAAGGCCCGTTTGTTGATGGCTATCTTCTCAAAAAAGCTGAGGCTGCAAGAGCATCAAGCCGTAACGAGGTTATTAAAATTTGGTCTCGTCGCTCAACAATGTTGCCGCAATTTGTCGGCTTGACATTTGGTGTTCACAATGGTCATAAATTTATCCCTGTTTTGGTAACAGAGGATATGGTTGGCCACAAGTTCGGTGAATTTGCTCCCAGTCGTACATTCTACGGTCACACAGCAGATAAGAAGGCTAAGAGAGGTTAATTATGGGAAAAACTAAAGACGCAAGAAGATTGGCAAACAATCAAGCGATGGCTGTCGGAAATTCTATCCGCACCAGTTCTCGTAAATTAAACCTCGTTGCTCAAACAATTCGTGGTTTGAATGCTGAGAAAGCTGTTGCTGAATTGACATTCTCTAAGAAGAGAATCGCAAAAGCTGCTTTAGCAGTTTTGAAATCGGCAATTGCTAATGCTGAAAATAATCATCAGTTGAATATCGATAAACTTTACGTCAGTGAAGCTTATGTCGGCAACTGTTTAGTAATGAAACGTATGCACGCACGTGGTCGTGGTCGCGGAGCACGGGTTTTAAAGCCGTTCTCTAACTTGACTATCGTCGTCACAGAGCGTGGGGAGTAAATCATGGGACAAAAAGTAAATCCTACAGGTCTTCGTTTAGGTATTAACCGTACTTGGGACTCTCGTTGGTATGCCGATGAAAAGTTCACTGATTACCTCCACGAAGATGTTAAAATTAAAGAATTCTTGAAAGAGAAGTTGGCTCAGGCCGGTATCAGCCGTATTGTTATTGAACGTCCGGCTAAAAAGGCAAGAGTTACAATTCACTCTGCAAGACCGGGTGTTGTTATTGGTAAGAAGGGTCAAGATATTGAGAATTTAAGAAAAGAAATTCAAAAGCTGACATCTTCTGAAGTTCAATTAAACATCTTAGAAGTTAGAAAACCTGAGTTGGATGCTCAGTTGGTTGCTGACAGCGTTGCTCAACAGTTGGAGCGTCGTGTCGCTTTCCGTCGTGCAATGAAACGCGTTATGCAATCAGCTTTGCGTTTGGGCGCAGAAGGTATCAAGGTCAGTTGCTCAGGCCGTTTAGGCGGTGCAGAGATTGCTCGTACAGAGTATTATCGTGAAGGTCGTGTACCTTTGCATACTTTGCGTGCTGATATTGATTATGCAACTTCTACAGCTCATACCACTTATGGTGCTTGCGGTGTAAAAGTTTGGATCTACAAGGGCGATATTATGGCTCATGATCCGATGGCTCAAGATAAGAAATTAGCTGAGCAGAAGTAATTGAGAGGATATTGAAATGTTAAGTCCAAAAAGATTAAAGTTCCGCAAAGTCCACAAGGGTCGTATTCATGGTATGGCCAAAGGTGGTTCTGAACTGAGTTTTGGTTCATATGGATTGAAGGCTCTCTCTCCGGAGCGCGTTACAGCTCGTCAAATCGAGGCTGCTCGTCGTGCGATTACACGTGAGATGAAGAGAGTTGGAAGATTATGGATCAGAATTTTCCCTGACCTGCCGGTATCTGATAAACCTGCTGAAGTCCGTATGGGTAAAGGTAAAGGTTCTATTGAATATTGGTGCGCAAGAGTTAAACCGGGACGTATTATGTTCGAAATTGAGGGCGTTGATGAAGCAACTGCTCGTTCAGCTTTCGCACTCGGTGCTGCAAAGTTACCTGTTAAGTCCAAGTTTATTAAGCGCTTGAACTCTGATAAGGGAGAAGCATAATGGTTAAAACTAAAGATCTTCGCGCAATGAGTGTTGATGAATTAGAGACAAAATTGCTTGAGGCAAAAAAAGAGCAATTTAATTTAAGAATTCAACAATCTACTGGACAATTACAGAATACTGCTGTAATAAGAAAAGTCCGTCGTGAAATTGCAAAAATCAACACGCTCTTAACTGAGCGCAAGAAGAATAGTTAGGAGAAAAGATATGCCTAAAAGAATTCTTCAAGGTGTTGTTGTCAGTGATAAGCAGGATAAGACAGTTGTCGTTAGTGTAGAACGTCAGGTTATGCACCCTGTTTATAAGAAGTTCGTCAAGAAGAGTAAGAAATTTGCTGCTCATGACGAAAATAATCAGTACAAAGTTGGGGATATTGTTTCGATTGAAGAATCTAAACCTTATTCAAAGACCAAGACTTGGACTGTAGTTGAGAAAAACGCCTAAGAGAAAAGGAAATAAAAAATGATTCAGATGCAAACCAACCTAGATGTCGCGGATAATTCCGGTGCTCGTCAGGTGCAGTGCATTAAGGTTCTTGGAGGCTCCAAGAGAATGCATGCAACAGTCGGTGATGTTATCGTTGTTTCTATTAAAGACGCGTTACCTAAAGGTCGTGTTAAGAAAGGCGATGTTTGCAAAGCCGTTATCGTTCGCACAGCCAGCGACATCAGACGTAAAGATGGCAGCGTTATTCGTTTTGATTCTAACGCCGCTGTTTTGATCAATAAAGATGGTGAACCGATTGGCACTCGTATCTTTGGGCCTGTTACCAGAGAGTTGCGTGCTAAGAAATTCATGAAGATTATTTCATTAGCACCGGAGGTATTGTAATGAGCCTTGTAAAAATGAAAATTAAAAAAGGAGATAAGGTTATTGTTTTGTCAGGTGATGACAAGGGCAAAACCGGTGAAGTCTTGAAAGCTATGCCTAAAGAAGGTAAAGTTGTTGTTCAAGGTATTAATTTGGTTAAGAGACATACAAAACCGAGTCAAACAAATGCCGGTGGTATTATGACCAAAGAAGCTCCGATTAATGTTTCTAATGTGGCAATTGTTGACCCGAAATCAGGGAAAGCAACCAAAGTCGGATATAAGGAAGAAAAAGGCAAAAAAGTCCGTTTCGCTCGTAAGTCCGGTGAAGTAATCGATAAATAATAAGGGAAAATAACAATGACAAATTTTGAAAAGTTATACAATGAAGTCATTAAAAAAGCTCTTGTGGAAAAATTCGGTTACAAGAACCCACATGAGATTCCTCATTTGACTAAAATTGTGTTAAATATGGGTGTCGGCGATGCCGTTACCGATAAAAAGAAACTGAATAATGCTGTAGAGGAAATGGCTTTGATCGCCGGTCAAAAACCGGTTGTTACCAAGGCTCGTAAATCTATCGCAACGTTTAAACTCAGAGAAGAAATGCCTATCGGCTGCAAAGTTACTTTGCGTTCCGACAGAATGTATGAATTCTTAGAGAGATTAATCAACATGGCATTACCTCGTATCAGAGACTTTCATGGAATTACGGGAAAGAACTTTGACGGTCGTGGCAATTTTGCTTTCGGTATCAAAGAACAAATCATCTTCCCTGAAATCAATTATGAAAAAGTTGAAACGGTCAGAGGTATGGATATCTGTATCTGCACATCAGCTAAAACTGATGAAGAGGCTAAAGTTCTCTTGAGCGGGTTCAATATGCCTTACAAGAAATAAGCGGAGATTTTACTATGGCAAAAACAAGTTCAGTTTACAGAAACTTGAAAAGAGTTAAAATGGCTGCAAAGTTTGCTAACCGCCGCCAAAAACTCAAAGATATCGTTATGGATAAAAACGCATCTCCTGAGGATCGTTTCCAAGCGACATTAAAATTAGCTGAATTACCTCGCAATTCTGCAAAAATTCGCGCTCGCAATCGTTGCAAATTAACAGGTCGTTCACGTGGTTATTACCGGAAATTCGGCTTAAGTCGTGTTGAATTAAGAGACATGGCAAGTTTTGGTGAAATTCCGGGTTTGGTAAAATCAAGCTGGTAGTAGGAGGTTTATAGATATGTCTATGTCTGATCCTTTGGGCGATATGCTCACACGCATTAGAAACGCACAAAGAGCGAAGAAAACAGAAGTTATTTCTCCTGCTTCTCGCTTGCGTGAAAATGTATTAGAAGTTCTGAAGAAAGAAGGCTATATTAACGGTTATGAAAAAGTAAACGTTCGTGCCGGTGTTGATGAACTTCATATTCAATTGAAGTACCATGAGGGTACAGGTGTTATCACTGAAATTTATCGTGTTTCAACTCCGGGTCGTCGTGTTTATTCTAGTGTTAAAGACTTACCGAGAGTGTACAACGGTTTGGGTATTTCCATCATCTCTACACCGAGTGGTGTTATGAGTGACTATGATGCAAGAAAAGCCAACGTTGGCGGTGAAATTCTGTGTCAGGTATTCTAAGGGAGAAAATGGATGTCTAGAGTTGGAAAATATCCTGTTGTTATCCCTAATGGTGTTACTGTTACCATTAACGGCAATCAAGTTAATGTTAAAGGTAAGTTAGGTGAATTAAATTATGCTTTTGACGATGGTCACGTCGCAGCAAAATTAGAAGACGGTAAAGTCGTTGTTTCTCCACTATCTCAAAGTAATCAAGCAAGAGCTTTGTGGGGTACGACTCGCGCCACCATTAATTCTTTGATTAAGGGTGTCAGCGAAGGCTTTACGAAGAATTTGGAACTGGTTGGCGTTGGTTATAAAGCTCGCGTTGAAGGTTCTCACAAATTAGTTTTGTCTTTAGGTTTTTCTCATGATGTTATTTTTGAAGCTCCAAAGACAATTAATTTGGCTTGTCCGTCTCCGACTCAAATTACAATTTCAGGTGCTGATAAGCAATTAGTCGGTCAAATTGCTGCGGAAGTTCGTAAGTACAGAAAGCCTGAACCATATAAAGGAAAAGGTGTTAAGTACGAAGGCGAATACATCCGTCGTAAAGAAGGTAAGAAGAAGTAATAAGGAAAGTTACAAATGAATACGCCAAGAGAATTATTTCAAAAAAGAAAAGCGCGTGTCAGAACTGCTTTGAAAAACGCTAATAATGGTAAACTGAGGTTATCTGTTTTCCGTAGCGGTAAGCATATTTATGCGCAAATTATTGATGACGCTAAAGGTGTAACAGTGGTCTCAGCTTCTACATTGGACAAAGATGTCAGAGGTAAGATTGCTAAGTCATCTACTGTTGAAGCGGCAACTTTCATCGGTAACTTGGTTGCTGAAAAGGCTGCTAAATCAGGGGTAAGTGAAGTTGTTTTCGATAGAGGCGGCTACATTTATCATGGTCGTGTTAAGGCTTTAGCTGATGCAGCTCGTGCTGCCGGTTTGAAATTCTAGGAGAAAAACAATGGCACAAGCTGTAGATCGTCGTAAGACTGAAAAGAAAGAAGAACTGGTTGAAAAATTAGTTCATGTTAATCGTGTTGCCAAGACAGTTAAAGGCGGACGCACAATGTCTTTTGCTGCTGTCGTCGTTGTCGGTGACCAAAAAGGTCGTGTCGGTTATGGTTCTGGTAAAGCGGCAGAAGTTCCTGAAGCTATTACCAAGGCTACTAACGAGGCTAAGAAAAATATGGTTCGCATTCCTTTGCGTGAAGGCAGAACTTTGCACCATGATGTTAAAGGTCGTTTTGGTGCGGGTAAAGTTGTTTTGAGAACAGCTCCTGCCGGTACCGGTGTTATTGCCGGTGGTCCGTTGCGTGCTATTTTTGAGGTTTTGGGCATCCAAGATATTGTTGCTAAGTCTTTAGGGTCTAATAACCCTTATAATATGATTAAAGCAACATTTAATGCTTTGGAAGCTACAAATTCTCCGAGAATGGTTGCGGCTAAACGTGGTAAAAAAGTCGGTGACATTGTCAGCCGTCGTGAAAATACCACAAACGCAAAGATGGAAAAAGAGGAGGCTTAATCGATGGCTAAGAAAACGATAAAAGTTACACAAATCGGAAGTGCTACCGGTCGTCCTGATACTCAACGTAAAACCTTAATCGGTTTGGGCTTGAACAAGATGTACAAGACAGTTGAGTTGGAAGATACTCCTTCAATCCGTGGAATGATTAAGAAGGTTTCTCACTTGTTGAAGGTTGAGGAATAGTTTGGGGGCTTGCAAAAGTGAGGTCATGCTAGGTCATTTTTTTCTTATGTACTCGTTTTGTACACCGCGAAAAAAATGACCGGCGCAGCACCTCGCTTTATCAAGCCCAAGGATACTTTGTTTTTAAAAAGGTATAAAACAATGAAATTAAACGAATTAAAAGACAATAAAGGTGCTACAAAGGCTCGCATTCGCGTCGGTCGTGGTATCGGTAGCGGTAAAGGCAAGACTTGCGGTCGCGGACAGAAAGGTCAGAAGTCTCGTTCCGGCGTTGCTGTTCATGGTTTTGAAGGCGGTCAAATGCCGATTTATCGTCGTTTACCGAAACGCGGTTTCAAAAATCCGTTTGCTAAAGAATACGCTGTCGTCAATTTGGATACTTTGCAAAAGGCTGTTGATGCCGGCAAATTGTCTGCTAACGCAATTGATTTGTTAGCTTTGATGAATGCAGGTATTGTTTCTCAAGCAAAAGACGGCTTGCGTTTGCTCGCTCGCGGTGCTATCACAAGCAGCATCAACGTTACGGTTAACTCAGCTTCTAAGGCTGCCGTTGCCGCTGTTGAGAAAGCCGGTGGTAAGGTCAGCATTTTGGAAGTTGCTAAAACAGAAAGCAGCGAAGCTAAGAAATAAAGCATGTTATATGTTTTGTAATAAAAAGGATATAGTGAGAGCTATATCCTTTTTTGTTGCATTTTGAGAAATTGTCTTTATTATAACTTTTGCAAGCAGGTGTTCTGCTTGCGGAGGGTCGAAGCTCCTGAAAATTAATAACTCCTTCAAATGAGGGAGCTTGTCGAATATATTGAATAGACAAGACTGTTTCTATGGCAGTTGCTAACTCCCTCTCACCTTGAATAAATTTCAGGTGAGTTTTTGTTTTAAATTAACAAAAAAGGAGTTAGGGCAGACATGAAAAATATAGTCAAACAAATCAAAAAAGAATTGGGTTTACAATTAAAAGAATTGCGAGAACAAAGGCGACAGGATTTAGATATTGTTGCAGATGATTGTCATTTATCAAAGTATAAGATGGTACAAATTGAAGAAGGTCAAAATGCCAGTTGGCGCTACTATTGTCGGCTTTTGAGATATTATCGATGTAAGATAGGGATTATTCCGGTGGTAGAAGACTTCTTACCTCATTAAGTAAAAGCAAAGCATATAATGACACTTACAAAAAATCCGCTGAAGGGATCATCCTTAACGGATTTTTCTTTACATTTAAAAAATTTACTTTACACTTTCTGGTAAAGTTTATTATTTAATTTAAAATTATTGTGTATGGATAGCATTGTTTGGCATGAGGTTAAGAGAGGTTTCGTTTGGTGGAAAGTTTTTTTGCTGTTAATCGGCTTTATCCTTTCTGCTGCGTGGTTGCTCTATGTCTTTTTTTATTTGTCGGAGCTTGTGTCGGCTTACATGAGCTTTGGGCAAATTTCTTTTTGGAGTTGCTTTACTCTTGCAGCCGTGATTTTGTGTGCTATTACGGCATTAAAGTTGGCTTTTTTGTTAGGTAAAATGTGGGAAATTTATCAGTATTACAAAAAGCAAATTGATGCTATGAGATCTGAAGAAAAAATACCTTCTGCTTGATTGCAGAGGTATTTTTTTATAAAATGCGGTATATTCGGATTATTTAGTTGAATCTAATTTTTTTTCGTGTATTGTGTTGAATCATGTTGGGGCGAAGAGGCTCCGTTTTGGTTTGTTTAAAATAAGGATGTAAAAATGGTATCATTAGCAGAGAAAATGGCAGCAAATATTGATGCTTCCGCTTTCAGTAAGGCAACAGAATTAAAGAAAAGATTATGGTTTACAGTTTTAGCTTTGATTGTTTTTCGGTTGGGAACATTTATTCCACTGCCTGGGATTGATCCGCATGTATTAGCTGATATTTTTGAACGAAATTCTAATGGTATTCTGGGAATGTTTAATATGTTTGCCGGTGGTGCGTTAGAACGTATGACCATTTTTGCTCTGAATATTATGCCTTATATTTCGGCTTCCATTATTTTGCAATTGGGGCAATCGGTTGTTCCTTCTTTGGCCGCTTTGAAGAAAGAGGGTGAGGCCGGACATCGCAAAATGACACATTATACTAAGATTTTAACAGTCTTTATTACGATTATTCAAGGCTATGGTATTGCAATCGGATTGCAAGGAATGACCGGTAGTGCCGGTATTTCCGCTGTCGTTAATCCCGGGTTTGTCTTTATTTTTACAACTGTTGTTTCTTTGGTCGGTGGAACAATGTTTATTGTTTGGTTAGGTGATCAAATTACCTCTCGTGGTGTCGGTAATGGTTCTTCCTTAATTATTACGGTTGGTATTATTGCTAATATTCCATCAGCCTTGGCTAAAACGTTTGAGTTGGGTCGTGTCGGTTCAATGTCTTTTGGGGTTATGGCTTTGTTGTTCGTGATGGTTTTGGTTTTGATATATACCATTGTTTTTGTTGAACGTGCACAACGTAAAATTACCATCCAATATCCAAAGCGTCAGATGGGAATGCGGATGATGGCTGCTGAAAATTCGCACTTGCCTCTTAAAATTAACCCGACCGGTGTTATCCCACCAATTTTTGCCAGCTCTTTGTTGTTATTGCCGATTACAATTGCTAATTTTGCGTCAGAGAACGGTCCATCTTGGGTTCAAACATTGAGTCAGTTGTTGGGACATGGTCAGCCATTGTACTTATTTTTGTATGCCGCTTTGATTGTGTTTTTTGCCTTTTTCTATACGGCTGTTGTCTTTAACCCTGATGAAACGGCTGAAAATTTGAAAAAACATGGTGGCTTTATTGCGGGCATCCGTCCGGGAAAAAATACTGCTGAATATTTGGATTATGTTATTACGCGTCTGACTGTTTTGGGTGCGGTTTATCTGGTGGCTTTGTGTATTTTACCTGAAATTCTTATCAGCAAGTTGGCCGTTCCGTTTGTTTTGGGCGGAACAACATTGCTCATCGTTGTTCAAGTAACAATGGATTTTGTGGGACAATTGCAGTCACATCTAATTGCTTATCAATATGAAGGTTTGATTAAGAAAGCTGCTTTAGCGAATCGGAAGAGAAGATAATGAATCAAAATGGTTTAGGGTTGCATCTGGTCTTTACCGGAGCACCGGGGTGTGGTAAGGGAACGCAAGCGCGAATCCTGAAAGATAAAATTGCAATTGCACATTTGTCAACGGGAGAAATGTTGCGTGCAGAAGCTGAAAAGCCGACAAAAGAAGGTCGTGAGATAAAAGAACTGCTTGATGCCGGTTCTTTTGTGACTGATGACATGATTATTAAAATGGTTGCAAGGCGAATCGAGGAAGATGACTGCAAAAACGGTTTTATTCTGGATGGCTTTCCTCGTACATTGCCACAGGCTCAAGTTTTGGAATCGATGCTTTCTGAAAAAGGGATAATACTTGATGCCGTTGTTGAAATTCAGGTTCCTGATGAAATTATTATGGAACGTATTTTAGGACGTTATTCTTGCATGACCTGCGGAGCCGGTTATCATGATAAATTCCAGAAACCGAAGGTCTACGGCGTTTGTGATAAATGTGGCGGAACGAATTTTTATCGTCGTGTTGATGATAATCGCACAACTGTGCAGAATCGGTTAATCAATTATCGTAAACTGACGTATCCGACTATTCCATATTTTGAACAAAAAAAATTGCTTAAATGTGTTGACGGTACAGGAACAATAGAGGCAACTGCAAAAAAAATAGATGACTTACTAAAGGTTGTTTCAGAGTAGTAAATTGCTTTTGTTGCGGTTAAAAAAATGAATGGATTTAAGAAAAATCAAAAAAAATGCAAGAAATTGAATTTTTTAGTAAAAGAGTTGTTGACAGCAAAAAAAATTAGCCTATAATCCGGCTTAATTTTGAAAAGTGGTGATCAACTTTTTAAATATTGTTTTAATTTGTAAAAATGGAGAGAAAATTTGGCTCGTATAGCTGGTGTAAACATCCCGACTGCCAAGAAAATTGAGATTGCTTTGACTTATATTTTTGGTATCGGTCGGAAATCAGCGCAGGATATCTGTGCTAAGTCAGGAGTCGCTTGCGAACGCCGTGTTCAGGAATTGAGCGAGGATGAAGTTGCAAAAATTCGTGAAGTCATTGATACTGAATATACAGTTGAAGGTGAATTGCGTCGTGAGGTTGGTGTTAATATTAAGCGTTTGATGGATTTAGGCTGCTATCGTGGTTTGAGACATCGTAAAGGGTTACCTGTTCGTGGACAAAGCACAAAACAAAATGCTCGTACGCGTAAAGGTAAACGTAAAACTATTGCGAATAAGAAAAAGTAGGCAGGTGTCTCATGGCTAAAACAGTACAACGTGTAAAGAAAAAAGAAAAAAAGAATATTACAGCGGGCGTGGCTCATGTAAATTCAACATTTAATAATACTCGTGTAACCATTACTGATGCGCAAGGCAATACTGTTGCTTGGTCAACTGCCGGTGCTCAAGGTTTTAAGGGTTCTCGTAAATCGACTCCGTATGCCGCACAGGTTGCTGCAGAAGAAGCCGGTAAAAAAGCTCAAGAGCAGGGAATGAAGACTTTGGAAGTAGAAGTTAAAGGTCCGGGGTCTGGTCGTGAGTCTGCTATTCGTGCGTTACAGGTTGTTGGTTTTACAATCACCACAATTCGTGATGTAACTCCTATTCCGCACAATGGTTGCCGTTTGAAAAAACGTCGCCGCGTATAATTTTTGTTTTCAGAAAAAGGTGGAGTCTCTTGGACTCTGCCTTGTTCTGGTTTTTTAGTAAATATGCATATTCATTAATTTAGAGGACAAAACCAGTGATTCAAAAAAATTGGCAAGAGCTTATTAAACCGACAAATTTGGAAGTTTCTTCCTTAGAAGACGGTCATAGAGCTAAAATTGTGGTAGAACCTTTGGAAAGAGGTTTTGGTTTAACACTTGGTAATGCCTTAAGGAGAGTTTTATTATCTTCTTTGCAGGGCGGCGCTGTAACAGCTATCAAAATCAACGGCGTGCTGCATGAATTTTCCGTTATTCCCGGCGTTAGAGAAGATGTTACAGATATCGTGTTGAATGTTAAATGTTTGGCAGTTGCTGTTCATGGTGAAGGCACAAAAACAATGACATTGAAGGCTGAAGGTCCGTGCACGGTTACAGCTGCTATGATTGAAACAGGACATGATGTTGAAATCAAAAATCCGGATTTGGTTATTTGTAATTTAGATGCCGGTGCAAAAATTAATATGGAACTGACCGTTAATACAGGTAAAGGGTATGTTCCGGCAAGCCAAAATAAATCTTCCGATGCGCCGATTGGCGTTATTGCTGTTGATGCAATCTATTCTCCGGTTAAGAAGGTTTCTTACAAAGTTGAGAATACCCGTGTCGGGCAAATCACAGACTATGATAAGTTGACTTTGGTTGTCGATACGAATGGTGTTGTTACTCCGGAAGATGCTGTTGCTTATGCTGCTCGTATTTTACAGGATCAGTTGAAGCCGTTTATTAACTTTGATGAGCCGGAAAATGAGGCTGAAACTGAAAAAGAAGAGTTGCCGTTTAACCGCAACTTATTGAAGAAAGTTGAAGAGCTTGAACTCTCTGTTCGTTCTGCTAACTGCCTTAAAAATGACAACATCATCTACATTGGTGATTTGGTTCAAAAGACAGAGGCTGAAATGTTGCGCACACCGAACTTCGGTCGTAAGTCTTTGAATGAAATCAAAGAAGTCTTGGCTAAGATGGGTATTCATTTGGGTATGGATACACCGGGTTGGCCGCCGGAGAATATTGAAGAGTTGATCAAGCGCGTTGACGAACACTTCTAAAAAGCTCGTCTAGCGGATTACTACTTGTAAGGCTGTCTGCTTATGTACTATTTGTGTACACCGCGCAGACAGCCTTACTTCGTATTAATCTCACTATTCGAGCTTTTGCTCCTACACTGTGTTCAAAGCCTTTCTTCGTATTAGGCTAATTATCCGAGCTTTTTGTTTGTACACTGCGTCGAAAAATCGCTAAACAGCACAGGCCTTTATCGCGTTTTTTGTTTTGTGGCAGGTATGGAGTTCATACCTGTTTTTTTTTATGTACTACTTTGTACACTGCGAACTCAAGCTTTCTTCGTACTGACTGCATTATCTGAGATTTTATGTTTACTTAAAAGGTTAGATTTTTTATGTACTGTTTGTGTACATTGCGTTCAAAGACTTTCTTCGTATTAGTCTAGTTATCGGAGTTTTTTTATATATCTCTTTTTGATGAATTTATTTATTTCTTGATTTGCTGTCGTTTTTTTGTAAGATATTTACGGAATGTAATTATTTAAATTATCATTATGGTTAAAACAAATTATTATCCAGATCAAGATTTTGAACGTTTTATGTTTCGTTCAGAACGGAATCGTAAGGTTCAATTTTATGTGTGGCTTGTGTGTTCAATTGTCATTCAGTTCGGAATTTGGTATATTTTGCTGACAAACACTAATTTGAGTTTTGAGGCACAGGGGTTCCTTTGCTTTATTAGTCTGATTGCGTTGTGTTGTTTGGTGGGGTTGTGGTATTGTTGGATGAATACTCGTCGCCATCGTCAAAACTATCAAAAAATGAGACAAAAACAACGAGCTGAAACTCACGCTCTTTTAGATGAGTTGGAGGCTGATCGTGGCATCCAACTTAATCAAGATTGAGAAAAAGTGCTGTATCTATGGGTACGGCATTTTTTGTTTTTTTTACTTGCAAATCAAAAATCTGTATGTTATAAGCCCACCTGAGTAGAGGGCTTTTATGTATGATCGCGGTAACGAGTCCGTAGTAAGAGCCGATGTTTTATCCGTTTTGCCTTGCAAAACATCAGAAAATGAAAGGAAAAAGCCATGAGACATGGTATGAAACAGAAAAAATTGAATATGACGACTTCTCAACGTCGCGCTTTGTTCTCTAACTTAACAAATGCTTTGTTGACACATGAGCAAATTACATTAACCGTTACTCGTGCAAAGACTTTAAGAACTTTTGCCGATAACATGATTACTTATGCCAAAAAAGGCGATTTGAACTCTCGTCGTTTGGCTTTTGCTTTCTTGCGTGATGAAGCAGTCGTTGCTAAATTATTCTCAACTTTGGCTGAGCGTTATAAGTCTCGTAACGGTGGTTATACCCGTGTTCTGAAATCAGGTATCCGTTATGGTGATGCTGCGCCTATGGCAATCATTGAATTGGTTGACAGAGATGTTAATGCAAAAGGTGCTGCAGATAAGGCTCGCGTTGCTGCTGAGAAGGCTGCTCAGGCAGAAGCTGAAAAAGAAGCACAAAAAGCTGCTGAAGCAAAATAATTTAATAATGTTTCATTTAGAAAGGAGGCATTAACAGCCTCCTTTTTTTATTACAAAAAAGACTTGAAAAATGAAATTAATCGGTGTATGACTGTCATACTTAATGGACACCCCTGGAGGTTTATTAAGTTGTTTAATTTATTTTTTTAAGGATAAAAAAATGGCAGATTTAACATTTGATGCAAAATTGCGTGAAAAAGCAGGTAAGGGGGCAGCACGTGCATGTCGTCGTGAGGGCCGTATTCCTGCCGTTATTTATGGTGGAAAACAAGAACCGGTTA
>JAFUXF010000049.1 GCA_017477185.1 Alphaproteobacteria bacterium
AAACTTCGTTTTTACACGACGATTTGCGGCGCGCTCAATGCTTCGCTTGCCTATCTCGCTTCGCTCCGATTCCAAGACCGCTGCATTAAACCACTCTGCCACCCTTCCTTATTCACTACATTTTCTTACTTCTCAGGAAAACCGTCTTAAAAACTTCGTTTTTACACGACGATTTGCGGCGCGCTCAATGCTTCGCTTGCCTATCTCGCTTCGCTCCGATTCCAAGACCGCTGCATTAAACCACTCTGCCACCCTTCCTTATTCACTATATTTTCTTACTTCTCAGGAAAACTATTTTATGATACAATTCCCTTTTATGTGCTGTTTGTACTCAAATATTTCATAAACGTCAAGAACTTTTTTCTAAATGTGATAAATAAAAAGGCAGAGATTTCCTCTGCCTTTCCATAATTCAGGTAATAATTATTCAACATTTCCAAAAGGATTGATATTCTTTTCTTCTTGTGCTGCACGCAAGTCAAACAAGTTAAGAAACGTTCCGCAGACATAAACAGAAGAATAAGTGCCGATAATAATTCCCCAAACAATCGTAAAGGAGAAACTACGCAAAGCCTCACCGCCCCAAATAAACAAAGCGGCCGCTGCGAACAACGTCGTTAATCCGGTTAAAATTGTTCGAGATAAAATATCATTGATACTTTTATTTAATAAGTCCGTTTGCGGCATCCGTCTGAATTTTTGCAGATTTTCACGAATACGATCGTATGTTACAACCGTATCATTAACCGAATAACCGGCCAAAGTCAAAAGGGCAGCAACCGTGGTTAAACTAAAATCCAAATGGAAGAAAGACAACAACCCTGCAGTAATAATCAAATCATGAAACAATCCAATCATTGCCCCTAAGGCAAATTGCCATTCAAACCTAATCCAGATATACAGAGAAATGGCCAAAATAGCTCCGACAGAAGCCAACAATCCCGCACGTTTTAATTCACTTCCGACTTGCGGTCCGACCAATTCCACACGCTTATATTCATACTCATTACCGAGAACTTTCTTAATCTCTCGGACAGCTTTCATTTGCGCTTTTTCATCCAGAGACTCGGCTTGTGCGCGAATCATAAACTCTCGCCCGCTATCTCCGATAGTTTGCAAGTTTAAATCATCAAGTTTAACATCTGCCAACAGTTTTCTCATATTTTCCATATCAACTGTTGCCGGACTTTCGACCTCGATTAAGATACCTCCTGAAAAGTCAATACCGTAATTAAACCCTTTAACGGCAAAACTCACAAAAGATAACACAACCAACAGCGTTGAAATAATGAATGTCGGCTTAGCGGCTTTCATAAAATTAAAATTAGTATCTTTGGTAACCCAACTAAATATTTTCATCTTAATGTGTCCTTCTATTCTTAAATCGGAAGTTTTTTCGGCTTAAAACGATTTAACCAATAGGTAATGATTAAACGAGCAACTGTTACCGAGGTAAACATTGATGTCAACACACCAACCGTTAAGGTAACGGCAAATCCTCTGACCGGACCTGTTCCGAAGTAGAACAAGACAAACGCGGCAACCAAGGTTGTCAGGTTTGAGTCGAGAATCGTGCGCCATGCCTCAGTAAATCCGGCATCAGCCGCATCTCTGGTTGAGCGTCCGGCTTTAACCTCCTCGCGCATACGTTCAAAAATCAAAACATTCGCATCAACCGCCATACCGATTGTTAAAATCACACCGGCTATTCCGGGGAGTGTTAAGGTTGCACCCATCAGGCTTAAAATACCAAGCATCAAAAATAGGTTTGTAAACACGGTAATGGTGGTAAACAACCCAAATAAGCCATATGCCGCCAACATAAATAACACAACACAAACCAAACCGATAATAGAAGCAAAAACACCTGCTTTAATCGAATCGGCTCCCAAGCCGGCACCGACTGTGCGTTCTTCAATAACCTCTAATGGCGCAGGTAAAGCACCTGAACGTAGCAACAAAGCTAAATCATTGGCAGATTTTACATCAAAGTTTCCGGTAATGACACCGCTGCCGCCTAAAATTGCGCTTTGAATGGTCGGGGCAGAAATAACCTCATTATCCAAAACGATAGCTAAACGTTCTCCAATATTATTTTTAGTTGCTTCACCGAACTTTTTGCCGCCAAGTGTATTAAACTTAAAGCTGACAACGGGTGCACCATCCTGATACGCAACTTGCGCATCAACCAAATTTTCGCCCTCGACTACCGGTTTACGGCTGATAACATAGGTTCCACCATCTCCACTGACTAAGCGAGAGCTTGAGCTCAACATTCCGCGTCGTGCATCTGCCGCCGTAGAGCGACTATCTACCATATGAAAAGACATTTTAGCTGTTTTGCCCAGCAAGACTTTTACAGCTTCCGGATTTTGTAAACCGGGGAGTTGGACAACAATTCTGTCATTTCCTTGCCCTTGAATAACCGGTTCTTTTGTGCCTAATTCATCAATACGGCGCCGAACAATCTCAATAGATTGATCAACAACTTTTGCCTTCATTTGGTTAATAGCTATGTCGCTGTAGTGAATTGTTAAAGCACCGTCTTCGCCTTCGACGACTTCCAAACCGTCATCAATTTTAGAGAATTTAGATAGTGCCTGAGCGCGCGAATTTGCATTTTCAATTGCTACCGTAACGGAATCATCATTAGCTTTTAAGTTTGTGTAGCGGATACGATTTTCGCGTAAAATCTGACGGACAGAATCCTCAACAATTGACATTCTCTCCTTCAGAACGTCGTCCATTTTAACCTGCAACAACAGGTTTGATCCACCTTGTAAATCAAGACCTAAGTTTACCGGTTGCCACCATTTTGGCAAAGAGTCCTTGTTAGGAAGCATATTCGGAACAGCAAAGAAAATACCTGCTGCACAAATTGCTAAAATCAACAAAACTCTTGATGTTGATAATTTATACATAGTTGTTTCCTTTATTTTTTAGATTTTTTGGTTTTACCGGAAGTTTTTGGAGCAGGAGCAGCAATAGATGTTTGCTCATCAGCCAAACTTAAAATACCGATTTTATTGATAACGACCTCAACCCCATCAGCAATTTTGAGAGATAAGTCATTATCATTTTCTACTTTGGTAATTGTGCCATATAAACCACCGCGAGTTAAGACTTTATCGCCTTTTTTCAGAGCACTTAGCATTTCCTGATGCTTTTTGGCTTTTTTGAGTTCGGGGCGAATCAAAAAGAAATAAAACAGTAAAAACAGAATAAGCAACTGATATAATGTGCCGTCCATTTTCTCTTCTCCATTTAAAATTAAAAATTCAAGCTACTATACAACATTATATAAGGATAACAAGACTCAAAAATCAAGTTTTGCCTTAAAGTGGATAATTTTTGTATTGGATTCCGGCATCAAGTGCCTAAGTGGCAGGAACGACGGAATGACAGGAAAAGGGAGAGGGGACGAAGGAAAACAAAAAAAGCGGTGGAAGGATTGCCTTGGCTTTATCTCCTCGCCCACTTGTTTCTTACATTCCCGCCCTGTTTGAGGGAGGGTTAGGGAGGGTAAACAATATAAGAACTACCCCTCCTAACCTCCCCTTTGCAAAGGGGAGGAAGAAAGAAGGCTGAGATTGCCG
>JAFUXF010000002.1 GCA_017477185.1 Alphaproteobacteria bacterium
AGGTACCGCGAATGATATGATAACGAACACCAGGCAAGTCTTTGACACGGCCTCCTCTAATCAGCACCACTGAGTGTTCTTGCAGGTTGTGACCTTCACCAGGGATATAGCTGATTACTTCAAAGCCGTTTGTCAAGCGAACACGAGCAACTTTACGCAAAGCGGAGTTCGGTTTTTTCGGGGTTGTTGTATAAACCCTTGTACAAACACCGCGTTTTTGCGGGCACGCTTTCAAAGCCGGAACTTTGTTTCTTTTCACTTTGGGTGTTCGTGATTTACGAATTAACTGATTAATTGTAGGCATCACTAATTTCCTTTATTATTAAAACATTTTTGTTATTGTCTCTTGCCTGAAAAGGGCATAAGAGTCCCTATACCTTTCTCTTTAAGAGTCTGCGCATACTAGATTCATATTTCAAATAAGTCAACCGCTTTTTTTAGAAAAGATCAAATTATTCTTCCCCTGTTTGAGGGGAAGTTAGATAGGGTAAAAAATCACAAAAAAGAGGTGCTGATTTCTCAACACCTCTTTTTATCAAGAATTAAGAGCTTTTTCAATTTCAAGCAATGTGGTCGGAAAGTTAGTATCCTGCAGGGCTGCAAGGATTTTTCTGTTTTTCTTAAAAATCTTCAAAATTTTTTCCTTAAAGACCTCATTTTCTACATTTTTGTACCACCAGATTTCCAAAGCATCCGCGTCGGGCAGTTTTCCCCAATCATACCAAGCGTCACAAAGATCTACCAAATGGGAGGGTGTGTTGCTCAATACTTCATAGAGAATTTCAGGCCTATAGCCCCCACCGGCATACGCCTCGTAGCCACGATAAGCAACACTCAGAGCTTCTTTGACATTTCTTCCTGCTTTCTCTTGAACAGCCAGCACGCCGGAAGTTTCAAACAGAGAGGCATGAACGACCTCCTTAAAAAGCTCTCCCTCCAACAATAACCACTCTTTTTTGTTATAGAAGGCTTTTGCAATAGGATGAATAAACTCTGGCTTTGCTGCGTACTCAATTAAAAGGGATTTAGCTCCTTTTTCATAAAGAAACTCAGCACCTTCCGTATACCCTAATTCTACAATATCAGCATACTTCTGATTTTCAAATAGAAAATCATACGCTGAAAAATAGACATCAAGAGCATCAACGATGCCTTTCCTATCCTTCGATAAGGTCCCTTTGAGAAAAAACGCTTGACGAGCGGAGTTGTCTGCAAGCAGTGGGAATACACACTCTATGCCTTTTCTGGAAAGATAATACTCTTCATTAAAGGCTGCGATAAATGACTCTTTATCGCCCTCCAGCAACTTTTTAAAAAGTTCAGGAGTCAATTCAAAATTTTTTTTCATATCGTATAAAACAAAATAATAAAACAATAAAAATTTCCTATTACCACGACACATATCATACTTTTTAGACATATGCAAGTATTTTTTGTCAAAATTTTAATTAGACACCAACTCCTTCGCATAACCCATAAAAAATCCTTGCCATTCCCCTGATAAAATACTACTCTTGCCTCATTGGGATTATTGTAAGGACTTTTATGATCATGAAAAATAAAGATATTGAATCGGCTCAACGCACGATTGATAAAGAAATTGATGCGCTGAAAATGATGCGCGAAGATTTAGATGATAATTTGATCAAAGCACTTGATTTAATGCAAAGTATCAAAGGTCGTGTCGTCGTAACCGGCATGGGAAAATCCGGGCACATTGGCACCAAAATTGCGGCGACACTTGCCTCCACAGGCACGCCGTCTTTCTTTGTTCATCCGGCAGAAGCCAGCCACGGTGACCTTGGTATGTTAACCGAAAATGACTGCGTGTTAGCCATTTCTAACGGTGGTGAATCAAAGGAATTATCCGATATTATTGTTTACTGCAAACGCTATGGTATTCCCCTTATTGCCATGACCAAAAATCCGAATAGTTCTTTAGGAAAGGCCGGCGACTATCTGTTGCGTTTACCTGACTGCGGTGAGGCTTGCCCACTCGGATTAGCACCGACTTCTTCTACAACCGCCACCGCCGTCTTAGGTGATATTCTTGCTGTCTGTTTGCTTGAACGCAAAGGTTTCTCAAAAACCGATTTCAAACAACGCCACCCAGGCGGCAAACTCGGTGCTTTTTTACAAAAAGTTTCTGACCTCATGCATACCGGAATTGAAATGCCTCTTATTTCCGATTCGGCAGATATGCAAAAAGCCTTATTGGAAATGACATCTAAAATGCTTGGTTGCGTCGGTATCGTTGATAAGGAAAACCACTTGCTTGGAATTATCACAGACGGTGACTTACGCCGTTTCATGTCGGGAAACATTTTACAGATGAAAGCGACAGAAGTCATGACTCGTAATCCCAAAACCACCAGACCGGATGTCTTGGTTGCCGAAGCCGTCAATATAATGAACACAAAGAAAATTACCCAGCTTTTTGTCATTGATGAAGAGGACCATCCTTTGGGATTAATTCATTTACACGATTGTTTACACGCCGGAGTAGCTTAAGTGTTTGATGCAAAAAAAATTGACCAATATTTTGAACTTCCGCTCGAGAATAAAAACAGAAATATTCAACCAATAAATCGAAGAACAAAACGATTGCAGCGAGCCAAACTGTTATTGCCGGCGATTGCCGCGCTTTTAACTGGTCTCCTGATTATTATTCCATATATCAAAAAAAACATCAATGATATCACGGCTGATCTAATTACACCGCAGAAAGGTGAACTCGAAAAATTCCACATGGAAAAAGGCAATTTTTACATTACTGATTTTAAGAATATTGTAAATAATGTACACGCTGAAGTATTAGATGAAACAGAGGCCGGCTCAAAAATTATTAAAATGACTAATCCAGAAGGAATCTTTCCATCTGCCAGTGGTAAAGAAACAACCATCAAGGCTCCTATCGGATTTTATAATCAAAATACTAAAATTCTCAATTTACAAAATAAAGTAACTCTCATCTACGACAAAGGGACAATAACTAATACCGCAGAAACGTTTTTTGACTTTAATACCAATAAAGCATACGGCGTTAAACCTGTTAAAACAAAATCAGAAACAATAGATATTTCTTCTCAGGGTTTCGAATATTATAAAGATAAAAATCTCTTGATATACACCGGAAAAACCCATATCATTTTGCAAGACAATAATAACGAGGGAGGCTTCTGATGAAAAAATATCTGCTGTCTCTCATATGCTTATTAACCTCATACACAGCTCATGCACAAAATATTATTATTGATGCCGATCAAAAAGTTGAATGGTATCGCGATGAGCAGAAAATAATTGCTTATGGCAATGCGGTTGCCACCAAAGGCAACAATATTCTCAAAGGCAACAAATTAACAGCTGTCTATGAGACCGTTCAGTTAGAAGATAAAACACAAAAAGATCAACTGCAAAAAATATTTTCAGATGAAAATGTTTGGTTAAATATAAATGGCTCAATCGGTACCGGCACACATTTTGAGTATGATCTTCCGACAGCTATTGCCAAATTAACCGGCAATCCCGCTAAATTACAAAATGAAACCGGCGATATTACCGCCACAAACGGCATCACATATTACAAAAAAGAAAATAAATCAATTGCCCTTGGAAACGTGATTATTAAGAATGACGAATATACAATTTATGCCAATAAAATGATAAGCTATTTTGAATCAGATAAACAGGGACAAAACAGCATCAAGCGTGTTGAAATCTATGCCGACAATCAACCGATTAAAATCATTAACAAACAAGCAGAAGTAACCGGCAAACGAGGTATTTATCTTCCACGAGAAGACAAGATTAAAATTTACGAAAATGTTGTTATTAATCAAAATAATGATATTTTAAGAGGCAATTACGCTGAAACAGATTTAAAAACCGGCATCAGCCGCCTGCTCGGACAAGAGAATAAAAGCGGTCGAGTAACCGGTATTTTCCACAACAAAAAGAAAAAATAGGACACCATCATGAGAAGAAACAGCAATATCCCCGTCTCTACATTAGAGGTTTTTAATATCGGCAAAAAATATAAAAACAGACCTGTTTTGCGTAACGTTTCCTTAAATGTCAAACGAGGCGAAGCTGTGGGTTTATTAGGCCCGAACGGGGCAGGTAAAACAACTTGCTTTTATTGCATTACCGGTTTAATTACGCCCGATTACGGGGATGTTCATATTGATGGGCAAGACATAACCAATCTGCCGATGTATCGCCGTGCGCGTATGGGATTAGGTTACTTACCCCAAGAAGCCTCTATTTTTAGAGACTTAACGGTGGAAGATAACATCAAAGCTATTTTAGAGATGGTTGTAGAAGATGAAAATAAACGAGAAAATATGCTGGAAGAATTACTATCAGAATTTTCTATTGCGCACTTACGCAAATCACCGGCAATTGCTCTATCCGGCGGTGAAAGACGACGCTTAGAAATTGCGCGTGCTTTAGCCAGTCAGCCGAATTTTATTTTGCTTGACGAGCCTTTAGCCGGTATTGATCCGATTGCCGTCGGAGAAATCAGAAATTTAGTTGCTCAATTAAAACTGCGGGGTCTCGGGGTATTGATTACCGACCACAATGTCCGTGAGACCTTAGACATTACCGACCGTGCCTATATTTTGCATGGAGGAACGGTTTTAATGGAAGGAACGCCGGATGAAATTGTCAACAATAAAGAAGTACGCAAAGTCTACCTCGGCGATAATTTCTCCATGTAACATGAGGGTACAGTTATGGCCGTTGCTCCTAAACTTGAAATCAAACAGAGCCAGTCATTACTGATGACCCCACAATTGCGCCAAGCCATAAACTTGTTGCAAATGAATAACTTAGAACTCAGCGAACTTGTAACCAAAGAACTGGAAAGCAACCCTTTCTTAGAAAAAGAAGATGACCGCATAGCCGATTCTGATACAAAAGAACAAACAATTGACGACTACGACAATCAGCTCCGCCCTGAAGAAGAAAATTTTGCAGAAGACATTGACTTTGAAACCACTTTTGATGATGCTGACAGTGACAGCGTCGGCTATAACAATACTTGGACAGACCACTTAGCCACCCGTAATTTTTCTGAAGATGATTTTGATTATATTGAGCAGCGCGCCACCGCAGAAAATTCCATATACGAATTGTTATCACGACAAATCAACAGCTGCTTTTCATCAGCTAAGGAGAAAATGATTGCTTCTTACTTATCAAATTTTCTGGATAATGCAGGGTATTTTACCGGTAACATAGAGCAGCTTGCAAAGCATCTAAAACTTTCTCAAGAAAAATTAAATCACATTCTCAGTATATTACAAACCTTTGAGCCTTCAGGCATTTTTGCCACCTCCTTAAAAGAATGTTTAAGCATTCAATTGGCTGACATTGACCGCCTTGATGAAATGATGAAAATTTTTTTAGAACATTTACCCTTGCTGGCAGAGAACAAAATAACAGCACTAAAAAAAATTTGCCATGCCTCAGATGAAGACATTGCCTCCATGATTGCTGACATCAAAGCTCTTAACCCCAAACCTCTGGCTCAATATCATAAGGACAGTAACACTTACATTATCCCCGATGTTTTTGTGCGCCGCAGCAAATATGGCGATTACAGCGTTACCCTTAATCAAGACACATTACCTCATATTTTAATCAATAATGAATATCATAGAAAAATATCAAACAATGCTGATAAACAAGCAAAAAAATATATTAAAGAACGGCTGAGTAATGCCTCATTTTTAGTTAAGGCCCTCCATCAGCGCGCCGAAACGATTTTACGCATCAGCGAAGAAATCGTCAAAACGCAGCGTGATTTTTTTGAATATGGTATTGATCACCTTAAACCAATGCTCTTAAAAGACGTGGCACAAGCCGTTGAAATGCACGAAAGTACGATTAGCCGTGCTTCTACCCATAAATATATGCACACGCCGATAGGGATTTTTGAGTTAAAATACTTTTTTAGTTCTGCTGCCGGTATGTATAATGGCAATACACAAACTTCAGTCACCAGCATCAAACATAAAATCAAGCAACTGATTGACAATGAGGGGGATAAAATTTTATCTGATGATGCCTTGGTTGAGCTGTTAGCGCAACAAAGTATTAAAATAGCTCGCCGCACGGTTGCCAAATATCGTGATGAAATGAAAATTCCAACCTCAGCCCAAAGGAAACGACTTAAGCGGGGATAGGCAGATAAATTTAAGTCCTCATCAAAAAAATAGCCTAAAAAAAAGTTCAGGCTAAAAAGTGATTGCAAATTTTTTTTAGATGTGATATTATCATAACAGATTCTACTGTTAGTTATATTAAAGGAGACTATTATGAGAAAGGCATCTTATCTATGTTTTATGTGCTTATTCGCGTCTACAACACAGGTTTATGCAGATGTATCTTTTCTTCATGACAACCTCTTAGCTTATACAGAATCTACTACGTTAACAGTAGAATCGCCTTTTTTATCTTCCACAGAAATTAAGTTAGCGGCGGTTCATCCTATGGTTGGAGATAACAGTATCACATTTAAGGCTCCTAAAGCAAGGAGTTGTTCTGCCGGATATGAAAATTATAACGGCAAATGTGTCAAAAAGTGTGATCGGGCAACCTATCCGTTAACCTCCCAACCCAGCACCGTTAAGGGGACTTTTTCTTCTTGTACCGGCGTAACTACATATTATGGTTATACTTCCTGTAATACCGGTTGGGTGTTAAAAGATCATAAATGTGTAGAAAGTGCTTGTTCTGGTTATCCTTATGATGAACAACCAAGTAGCAGTCAAGGAACGGTTATCAGTTGCAAAGCAGGAGAAAAAACTTATTATAAATATACATTTTGTAATAATGGCTGGAATTTAAGTAGTGGAACATGTGTACCGCAAAGTTGTTCTGCTTCGGATTATCCTTATCAATCAGATCCGGGA
>JAFUXF010000046.1 GCA_017477185.1 Alphaproteobacteria bacterium
CTTTAATATACAGTTCTTTAGTAACATATCCCTCTACTCTAATAACATCATCTATAATAGGAAGTAACTCTAAACAATAACCAGGCAAATCACGTCTTATATTTGCATCAAAGACAGCATTTAGAAGCTCTTGGTCTGTAACCTCTCTGTGATTAAACAAAAGATGAAAATGCCATTCTTGACTCAAACCTCTCTCAGCAAATCCAATAAATGGCAAATGCTTTCGATTCCAATGACGTCCAAGCAAATATCTCTCAAACTTAATCATAATATTGCGAAGATGAGTAATAGAATTATCCAAACTTTTACTCTTATGTTTTTCAGGTAATTGGACAGTCAAGAAGTGTGTTGGTCTGTATACTCCTTCTATCCATTTATGTAACTCTCTCTTTATAATACCTTCATTTATTAATACTTTAGACATTGTATTATCTCCTTCTTATGACTTACAAATACTTATAATTTTGAGTAAAGTAATAACAAAGACGCTAT
Organism: Alphaproteobacteria bacterium; assembly: GCA_017477185.1. Taxonomy (GTDB): domain Bacteria; phylum Pseudomonadota; class Alphaproteobacteria; order RF32; family CAG-239; genus Scatocola. The sequence goes on from JAFUXF010000046.1 coordinate 493, forward strand.
TTTAGTCATCTTGTCATAAAACCGGACAGACTTTCTACCTCTGGAGCGATTTACAGCCTCCAATTTTCAAAAGTCCTGATATTTTCATAGAACTGCGAGATTGATGTCTAATTATGAGAAAAAATTTCCAAATAGTTTATTTTGTCGAGTTTATGATGTGTATTATTAGTAATCACAACCTCTTTCCTACTTGGAAAGAAGTAAAAAAGAGAGACTACCTAAGCAATCTCTCTTAATTTCAGGATTATAATAATTAGAGTTCTGATTTATCTATAGCCTGTCTAAGCATTTTCAGAATCTCAGTTGCATGTTTTGGAGCGAAACATTCTCCAAGAACGTCACGAATTATTTGTTCTTTGCATCTTGCCCAAATGGGAATATACCAATTTTGATCAAGACCTGTTAATAAAATAATTTCAAATACAGTTAAAGTACGATTATCCCGTGGATGTACTGTCTGATATCCAGAAACACTAGCACTTTTCTGTACAATTGTATTACACGGTTTATCCCAATAGATTCTTCTGAATGCATATTTAGGTTTTTGTTTCTTGGGTTGAGAACCATCAACATTAACCGGATTGGGGGCTGTTCCTCCATCTGGAACATTGATAAAGCAATCGGCCTGACATTTTGGAAGCCATGGAGCATTATGAAAAGGAATATAACTCCGTTCTCCTGCTTTTAGTGTCGGAAGTTGTCCAATGGCTTGTCTAACAGTAATTTGATTTAAGAAAGGTTCTGGAAACTCCCAAGTACAAACATCTTTTCGTGAAATCAGAAAAATTGACCGACGTCTATGCTGAGGAACGCCAAAATCAGCAGCATCCTGAATTTTTACCTTTACAACATATCCTAAAGGTTCCAAAGCATCACGGATTCTCTGTTCAATAGTGCGAGGATCGTCTGTTAATACAGAGGTAGGAAATTCTTCCGCATTCTCAATCCAAATCCATTTAGGTAATGTATATTTTATAAAATCAATAATATGTAGGAATAAAAATGCCTCTGGAGAATCTAAATGCTGTCCACCCGCTTTGCTAAATGGTTGGCAACAAGGTGAAAATAAGGCTAATTCCAGATTCTTTTCATTAAATTTTCTGACTAATTCATCGAAAATTTTTGGATCTGTAAAATCGCCACGACAACAATCTGGATATTCTCCTTTCTTATTATAACTCTCCTTTGCCCAAAGTAATCGCATTGGGTCCAGTTCATTCAAAAGAGTACATTCAAATCCCAAAGGTTTAGCAAATTCAGTAACGAGAGCTGCACTTGAAAAACCGTGAAAATATTTAATCGTTCTCATTTTAGTTCTCCATAGAATTATCACAAACATCCCAACGATTATTAATCGGAGTATCTGATACTAAGTCTAAATAAGCAGCATCCGGATACATTTGTTCAATAATTCCTTGGCAATAGGTTGTTTCATCAACACCTTGCATATTTGTCTCATAAATAACTGAGGGTGCTTGGTAACTAAATGGAGAATCATAATTACCTTTAATACCAACCAATAAACATTTATGGAAGTTCTGAAAACATTTTCTTGAGCCTTTCTGCATTTTAGTTTTAATAATGACAGCTTGGTCAACATATTCAAACTTTTGGTTATGTATAGCGTCAATAACTTGTGTTACTTCCGCTTTTTCACATAAAATAAAAATAATAGCATTGTCCGGTGTCATATCTTTAATATTAGGCGTGTTTACAATAGTATTTGTATCCGCCCAAATTAAATCATGAGTTTCATTTGGTAATGTTTTTTTCTCAGCATTTATACGTGCTTCTGCTATTTTTTCTCGTTTTTGCTGACGTTTGATAGCATTTTCTTGAGCTGTTACATATTTTAATGCATGAGAAATCGTCGGAATTTCATCATATTTTAAGGCGTATTCCTTTTCTTTACGTACCGCTTCATCTGTAAGTTGACACAATCTCCAAGCTTGTTTTACTGTCAGATTAAAAACTTGTTTTAGAATTTGAGCTTTTGTTTGAATATTGGGATTGTGGTTGCCTTGAGCTGTTGGAATTGCATTAATTTTTGCAATTAAAATCAATGCCGCATCTAAAACTGTAAATCCTAACTTCTGAGCATTTTTATGTGCTGCTAAGTAACTTTGAGCTGTAGGATTAATGTTTTGAAGCAATTTTTGTGCGTTAGTTAACAAAAAATTGTTTGTCTTCACAAAATTGCTTAAAGCAGTTGCATTACTAGGAATACTCAGAGCACGACTCTGTTGGTTAATTACCGTTAAAGCTGTGCTTGAGGGGGAATTAGTATTATTATTCACTTTTTCAATCATTTTATTTTACCTAATTTTTGGGAAGCAACCAATAAGGCATAGTGAACATGTGTCCCATTTCTGCACTAATGGAGCTTCTAGCGGCACGACGGTCGCATTAAATTTTGATAAGGTGAAAGAAAACAGTTTACTTTTATGAATTTTGAGCTATATTAATAGTAGGTATTTACAAAAGCTTGGTGTCCTTTCACCTTTGTTTTTGTTTGAAAAGCTAGGTACGCCAATACTTAGCTTTTCTTTTTTTTCAGATTTTGACACTTAGCCTATTCTCCGAAACATATTTCGTGATTTACATTGTTTTTCTCCCAATAAGGTGTTGTTTTTATAAACAAAAATTACTCATTGTTTATAATTGTATTATAGGATTATTGTTTTCAATTGTAAAATCAATATTATACGCAGATAGCTTGAAACAAAAATAAAAAACAACGCTTTTAATCCTCATAATATATTGATATTAAATGTTTTTTATATCTTGAGTTGAATATTTAATGGTTTTTTTTGAATATTGTGTGTATGTAATTTTACCTCTGCACCTCAGTCCTTGAATGGCACGTTTAGTTAATTTAAAATTTTTTAATGCAACAGCCTCATCTAAAGAGCACCATTTCTTCTTATCTTGTTTATCGGCTAATTTTTTCTTTAATGTCTCACTGCATTCTTGGAGATATATAGAAAATTTCTCATTGCATATTTTTTGAACACCATCAACCTCTTGATATTCATGAGTTTCTCTGTATTGTTTTAGTAAATCTAATGAGTTTTGTATATCTTGTAATAAAGTTCTTTCTCGCTTTAAATTATCAGCAGACTGTTTATATAATAACTTTGTTTGTTTTTTCATAAAAAAGGAATGTTTTTCTTTTAAGTATTTATTTATATATTCAATAGTGAATGTTTTACATATTGTATCATTATATTTTAAATCTCTTTGTTTAATTAATCTTTGAATAGTATCTCTACTGCAATTAAAGTAAACGACTAGATCCTTAGGAGTAATAATTCTGCTTCCATTTAATGATATTATCTCTTTAGGTGTTATTGTTGTCGCTTCAATATAATTAAAAGATAAAATTTGGGTTTCCAAATTTTCTATATAAGCTAATTTTTTATGAATAGCATTATATAAAGCTTTATTTTTATTTAAATTTATATCTTGTATAAATTCAAATAAAGATAGTAAAGCATATTTAACATTCTTTGCTTCTATAGGATGTTGCCAAACAAAATTAAGATGCTCGAGATATTTTGCTTCATTTAGAATTTCGCTAACATCTGAAATAATTTTGAATTTTTTAGAAGAAGTAGATGATATAAATTTTAATTTTAATAAATTTTGAAGAGTTACATAAATACTGATATTTTCACGATCTAGCCATTTTTTAGTACATAAATAGTATATAATTAAAATAGGGTATATATTATAAATTAGTTTATTCCATATGCTAGATTCCTTATAGATAGATTCACAAATACGATTAATTCTTCTTGTATATTCTGCTATAGTCTTGTGATTATATCTAGAATTATTTGCTAACCATATATTGTAATTATCCTGTAGTGCATTTCTTTTCTTTGTCTTGACCATTACTTTATCCTTAAACTCTAAAAGATTATACAAATATAAAATATTAACGTCAACATCGAAGAATCTAAACAACTTTATTCCTAGCAAGAAAGAAGTTTATGAGAAAACACACTGAAAAAGGTCTTTGGTCAATCTATTCTATACGTTAAAAAGCGCAAATTCAGACTTAAAAATGGTCAGTATCCCAATCAAACATAAACAGGGAAGGCAACAAACTCAAAACTAATTAACAACTTGAAAAACAATAAAACTTAACATAAAAAGTTCGAATAATCTCCCCAAATGCTCATTTTTAAAAATCAAACATTTGAACTCTCTGAAAACCTTGGAAAATAAAGAAAAAGCAGGCATTTTTCAGCCTGCTGTTTGAATTGGTGATCCCAACGGGATTTGAACCCATATTACCGCCGTGAAAGGGCGATGTCCTAACCATTAGACGATGGGACCGCTTAATGAACTAGGCAATATATATATGGATTTTTTTAATCCGTCAAGCATTATTTTTTATAAACAATATTTTCTTTAAAAGAAAAAGGGAACAACCTTATTGTTCCCCTTAACTTAACAGCTTATCCTTTACTCTTCCATATGCGGCATCTTGGCTTCTTCGACCAATTTTGCAATCAAGTCATTCAAGCCCAAAACCTCCTGTTTGTCAGAGCCGATACGACGAATAGTAACCGTCTTGTTCTCTTTTTCTTTTGCCCCGACAACCGCAATAACCGGAATCTTAGCAACGGAATGTTCACGAATTTTATAGGTGATTTTCTCGTTGCGTAAATCAGTCTTTGCCTTCAGACCTGCCGCATTGAGCTTTTGAGCAACCTCTTGAGCATAGTCATCAAAGTCAGAGGTAACAGGGGCGACTACGACTTGCTCAGGAGAGAGCCACAATGGTAAACGTCCGGCATGATTTTCAATCAAAATACCGAGGAACCGCTCGATAGATCCGAACAATGCGCGGTGTAACATCACCGGTTGATGTTTCTCGCCATCTTCGCCGATATAAGAAATATCAAAACGTTGTGGCAAGTTCATATCAACCTGAATGGTACCGCATTGCCATTCCCGACCGATTGCATCTTTTAAGATGAATTCGAGTTTCGGACCATAGAAAGCACCTTCTCCCTCATTAATCTCATATTCATAACCATGTTTTTCCAAGGCATGAGCCAGAGATTTCTCGCATAAATCCCAAATTTCATCAGAACCGATACGTTTTTCCGGGCGCGTTGACAGATAAATTTTTACCTTATCAAAACCGAAATCTTCATAGATATTGAAGATAAGCTTCAGCGTGGTAATGCATTCTTCTTCCATTTGTTCCGGCGTGCAGAAGATGTGCGCATCATCTTGCGTAAACTCACGAACACGCATCAACCCCATTAAAGACCCCGATGCCTCATAACGGTTAACCTTACCAAACTCAGCCACACGCAACGGTAAATCACGATAAGACTTAATCCCTTGCTTATAAACGAGCAATCCTCCGGGGCAGTTCATTGGCTTAATACAGAACCACTTTTTATCTTCCGTCTGACCGGAATAGTTATGAGCTCCGTACTTTTCCCAGTGACCGGAAGTCTCCCACAAAACACGATCCATAACGCGCGGCGTGCTGATTTCAATATACCCGTTGTGTTCTTGGCGGTTACGCATATATTCAACCAGCTTGCGATAGATTTTGTAGCCCTTATCATGCCAAAAAACAGCACCGGGCGCATATTCCGGCTCAAAGTGGAACAAATCCATCTCGCGACCGAGTTTGCGGTGGTCACGCTTTGCCGCTTCTTCCATCATGGTTAAATAATCGGCCAGTTCTTTTTTGCTTGCCCAAGCTGTTGCATAAATACGTTGCAACATTTCTTTCGAAGAATCGCCACGCCAATAAGCACCGGCAACTTTCATTAATTTAAAAGCATCGCCGATTTTACCGGTTGACGGAACGTGCGGTCCGCGGCACAAATCCGTAAAATTGCCTTGACGATAAAGAGAAATCGTTTCACCTTCCGGTAAGTCTTCAATGATTTCTGCCTTATAATTTTCGCCCAAATCCTTAAAGAATTTGATAGCCTCATTGCGCGGCATAACGATTCGCTCTAATTTTTCGTCACGCTTAACAATCTCGTGCATTCTCTCTTCGATTTTAGCAAAATCTTCCGTCGTAAACGGTTCTTTACGCGCAAAATCATAGTAAAAACCGTTTTCGATAGCCGGTCCGATGGTAACTTGAACATCTGGCCATAACTCTTTAACTGCCTGAGCCATAACGTGAGAGCAGGTGTGGCGCAAAATGTGTAAGCCTTCCTTATCTTTACCGGTAATGATTGTTACGGTTGCGTCGGTAGTGATAGGAGTGCTTAAATCTTGTAAAGTTCCGTTGACATTAACAGCTAAAGCCGCCTTGGCTAAATTTGCACTAATCTTACTTGCAATGTCAAAACCATTGACACCGCTTTCCATATCTAAAACACTTCCGTCAGGAAGTTTAATCGCAACCATATTAAATTCCTTTATTAACTAAATTAAAAACACAATTGTCCGCAAGGACAACCCACTTAGACTAAACCAGTTCTTTATAAACTGCAATAGTTTTGTCACACATAATTTCTTTTGTGAAATTATTTTGCACATTTTTAATACCGGCTTTAGCAATCTCTTCACGAGCTTCATTACTTAAGCTCAAGGCCCAATCCAAAGCATCAGCCAAAGAATATGGATTATTGCTCTCAAAAAATTTACCGGTAACTCCATCCGTAATAGTATCAAGTGAGCCACCGATATTAGAAGCAATAACAATTTTCCCCATAGCCTGCCCTTCAATAGAAATACGTCCGAAAGCCTCAGGTTCAATCGCCGCCGAAACAATCACGCTGGAAACACTCATGAGAGCAGGCATATCCAAAACTTTACCATGAAAACAGATCTGCGAAGAAAGATGATATTTTTCAGCTAATTTTTTGAGGTAATTCAAGTAATCTGTACGTCCCTGATCATCTCCGGCAATAATGCAGTAAAAATTTTTATTTTGCATTTTAGCCAAGGCCTTAATCAACACATGTTGCCCTTTCCAATGCGTAATTCGTCCGCCAAGCAAGATAACCGGCTTATCTTCCGGAATATTATACTCTGAGACCATATTTATTTTACGAGCGCCGGTAACCGCTTCCGGATTAAAACGCACCGAATTAACGCAACGATGTACTAAACGGATTTTATTTTGGTCAATAACATAATTATCTATCAAATGCTGCCGAATATGATTAGAAATGGCAATAACTCGCTCTCCATATGTCATAACACGATTGTAGTACTTTTTTATTCCCAAAGGACCAAGACCATAAGTACCATGATAAGTTGTCATATAATGTATGCCGGTCATTTGTGCAGCCCAATAAGCACTCCATGCTGGTGCCCGAGAACGAGCATGAACAATATTAATTCCGTTATCCTTAATAATCTGTGCCAGTTTTTTAGCATTGCGGCGCATTTTAAAAGGATTCTTGGTTTTTAAATCTAAAGTAAAATGCGGCACACCGAGTTTGTCTAATTCATGAACAAGCCGCCCACCTTTGGAGGCAACAAAATTCTTGATACCATGCGCTGTCAAAGCCTCGGCAATTTCGGTTGTGCCAATTTCAACACCACCCATTTCCAATTCCGGCAATACTTGCAACACGATAGGTTGATTTTCTTCTTTGTTTGTTAACATTTCTTTGTTATTATCCCTAGCAATTAAGTTTTAACAAGGAGGAGACAAGAATGTCTACACACCAATTTTTAAGACAATTTACAACTAATTTTGAGTACATAAAAGCAAAATCAACAGAAATTAACAAGTTTACGGTGTTATATACGCACGGACTTTATTCTGACCCTTGGGGGCGCAAACCGGACGCTGTCCGCGATTGGTGTGCAAAAAACAATATTGATTTCTTTCGTTATGAGTTAGCAGGACATGGTTCAGATGCCGGAAATTACGAAAATGTCGATGTGAATTTATGGAAAGCGCAGATTCTTGAAATTATAGATACCATGATTGAGGGCGATATTGTTGTTGTCGGCTCTTCTTTGGGAGGATGGTTGAGCCTGATTGCTGCCGAAGTTCGTCCCGACAGAGTAAAAGCGGTTTTAGGGTTGGCTGCCGCACCCGATTTTACGGTCGATTTAGAAGATAAATATTTAACGCCGGAGCAAAACAAAACGATTCAAGAGCAGGGCAGATTAGAATTTACCAATGATGACTTTACTTATGTTTTTACTAAAAAATTGATGAATACGGGACGAGAAAATCAGATGTTAAATCGCCAAATTGAGATTAATTGTCCGGTACACTTAATTCAAGGGCAAAAAGATGCATCGCTTGATTGGCGCAAAGCATTGCAAATATCGCAAGCAATTCAGGGAAACAATGTGACAATTAAATTGTTGAAATATTCCAATCATCGTCTGGGAGAAGACTCTGATTTGGAGGCTATTGCCAGTTCTTTGAGTACAATAAAAGAGCAAATAAGATAGTAATAAAAACTTATTGCCCCTAACTAAAGTCAGTCTTGTAAATAAATAATTAATCATTTATAGTTAAAGTATAAGAACAAAGACACAACGTGTCAAAGATGAGGAGTTAATAAAATGACTAAGATGTTTAGAAATGAAGAAGCCGGACGTTCCATGGTCGAAATGCTTGGTGTGTTAGCCATTGTCGGCGTATTATCAATCGGTGGTATTTCAGGATACTCA
>JAFUXF010000016.1 GCA_017477185.1 Alphaproteobacteria bacterium
AAAAATGACAGAGAAAGAAATAGATGATTATGTTGCCACTAATGAATGGGTGGGATGTGCAGGATACACAATTGAAGGGGCTTTATCCGGTTTTGTTAAAAAAATTATAGGATCTTACACGAATATTATCGGATTGCCGTTATATGAAGTTCGTAATATGTTAAATGGAGCAGGAATAAAATGAGTATTGATACAATCATTTATGAGCATAAAAATGGTATTTGTAAAATTGCGCAAATGGGGCAAGGACGTTTGTGTTCCTATGAGCAGTTTAAGGATGAAGGGATTTGCGAAGGCAATATCTATTTAGGACAGATCTCAGGTAAAACAGAGCTAGCCAATGGTCGAACAGGTCTGTTTGTTGAAATAGGGGATACAAAGCCGGCCTTTTTGAATGAAAATGAGTATGGGCATGAAGCAAATTTAACGGTTGGACAGAGTGTTGTTGTACAGGTGCAACAAGAAGCTCGTGCTGAAAAAGGTGCAAAGGTTGTTCGTTCTGTACAGTTTGTGGGGCAAAATATTTGCTATTGTCCGTTTAAGACAGGTGTCGAGGTATCTTCCCGTCTGTTTCATAATGAAGTAGCAGCAGAATATAAACAAAAAGTGTGGGAGCATAGTGCCGGTCAGGAAGGATGGATTTTGCGGACATCTTCAGTAGATGCTTCGCTTGATGATATTTTTGCTGAGATGGATGATTTACGGCAACTCTACGATGATGTTCGGACTAAGGCTCGTACGGCTACGGCACCGGCATTGCTCTATAGTAAAGATAATCCGATTTTTGATGATATTATCAACTGTGAAGAATCTTTACAAAAGGTTGTGCTTAATGATCATCATTTGGAAGATGAAATTAAAGATATTTTTGATGGAGATGTTGCTACAGAATTTCAGCCTGATCCGTTTGCTTCGCAAGGAATCGAAGATATGTTAGCGGAGGCTTTGTTGCCGGAAGTAAAATTACCAAGCGGTGGACGTTTATTTATTGAAGAAACCAAAGCTTGCGTCGCTATTGATGTTGATAGTGGAGAAGACAGAGGGCATGGCTCTATTTCTCACCTTAATGAAGAGGCAGCGCGTGAAATTGCTCATCAAATCAGATTACGCAATTTGACCGGTAAGATTATTATCGATTTTGCCGGAACTTCTGAGTATAAGTTTATTAAGCCGGTCTTAGATATTTTGCATGAAGAATTGGCGAAAGATAAAAATAAAGCTAGATTATTCGGTCTGAGTAAAGCCGGTAATGTTGAAATTATTCGTGTTCGTCGTCGCCCGAGTTTAAGCCAATTACTGACACAACCCTGTGAACATTGTCAGGGTACGGGACGGATTCAGAAATAATGGCAGAAGTCATCAAAACACATAAATGTCCGATTTGTCATAAAGTTGTCGTGGAAAATCGATATAAGCCTTTTTGTTCAAAGCGTTGTGCCGATGTTGATCTCGGACGCTGGCTGGATGGTAGTTATGCTGTACCAGCGCAGGAGTTGGATGAGCGTGATTATGAAGAATTAGAGAAATCTCTGCAGAAACCAGAATGTGTCGAATCGGAGGATTAAATAAAAAAAGGTCTGAATTTATATTCAGACCTTTTTTTGAAAAAGTGATTCTTATTTTGTGAGAATCGACAGTAATTTCTGGGTGGCTGCTTCAACTGAAGTGTTGTCACAGACTGCAACTTCATTAGCTAAACGATCCAGTGCCTGTTCATAAATTTGACGTTCACTGTAAGATTGTTCGGCCAAGTTTTCGTTGCGGTGTAAATCGCGAATAACTTCAGCAATTGCAACCGGATTTCCGGAATTGATTTTGTTCTCATATTCCTGAGCGCGGCGCGACCACATAACTTTTTTGACTTTAGCTTTACCTTTTAAGACTGTTAAGGCATCATTCATGGTAGAAGATTCAGAGATACGGCGCAGGCCGCTGTTTTCTGCTTTTGCCATGGGGATGCGCAGAGTCATTTTGTCTTTAGCAAAATTAACCACAATCAACTCCAATTCAGAGCCGGCAATTTTTTGTTTGGTAATATCGGATACTTTACCAACACCATGTGCCGGATAAACAACGTAATCTCCGGAGTTGAAAGCATAGGCTGATGATATTTTTTTATTCATTGCATTATCCTATTCTTTTATTTTATCAGGGTATCTTCGGAAGAGATACGGGCTGACTATACCACATTTTTAGAGGTAAATCTAGTCCTTTTTTTATATTTTTTTGTCAAAGATAAAAAAAAGACTGATAATTGCATTATCAGTCTTTAAGTAAGTGTGTCGGGCTTATACGGAAACCTCCGCTTTAATGGCCGGCCATGGATCATAATTGATGAGTTCAAAATCTTCATATTGAAAATCATCAATCGAATCGACTTTTCTTTTAATTAACATTTGCGGTAAAGCTCTAGGTTCACGCGAAAGTTGCTCTTTAACCTGCTCAAAGTGGTTTTTGTAGATGTGAGTATCCCCCAGTGTGTGTACAAACTCACCGAGTTCGAATCCACAAACATGAGCCACCATCATCGTGAGCAGAGCATAAGATGCAATGTTGAATGGAACACCAAGAAACATATCGCAACTTCGCTGATACAGCATACAAGACAGCTTGTTGTTGGCAACATAGAACTGGAACATCATGTGGCAGGGAGGTAAAGCCATATTTGGTACTTGAGATGGGTTCCATGCGGTAACAATCATACGGCGGTCGTTTGGGTTTTTCTTTAAGGTTTCAATCAGGTTTTTTATCTGGTCAATTCCCTCATTGTTCCAATTACGCCATTGAGCCCCATAAACCGGACCAAGGTCACCGTTTTCATCGGCCCATTCGTTCCAAATGCGGACACCATGTTCTTGCAGATAGCGGACATTTGTGTCGCCTTTTAAAAACCAGAGTAGCTCATAGATAATGCTCTTGAGGTGTACTTTTTTTGTTGTTAAAAGAGGAAAACCTTCTGAGAGGTCGAATCGCATTTGACGACCAAAAACAGAACGAGTACCCGTACCGGTGCGGTCGCCCTTGTCAACACCGTTGTCTAAGATGTCTTGAAGTAAGTCTAAATACTGTTTCATAACATTTGCTTTTTTAGAAGTTAATAAAAATGATAATAATATAATTTCAAGACAAATGTTAACATAGCATTTTGAAAAGAGTCAAATTTAATGATAAGTTCTTAACAAGCCGGATAAGACACCTTGAATTTTCACTCTGTTTGCAGGGAGTGTTCGGGTTTGATAATCTTTGTTACAGGGAATGAGTTGTACCGAATCGCCAGTTTTTTTGATGATTTTGAGGGTGGCTTCATTATCATCAACAAGCGCAACAACAATCTCGCCGTTATTTGCCGTTTCGGTTTTTTTGATGATGACGGTATCTCCATCCAAAATACCGGCTTCTATCATAGATTCACCTTCGATGGTCAAAGCATAAAACTGACCATTATTAACCATTTCAAACGGAACAGGAATCGTCTCAGTCTCGTTCGCAATAGCTTCAATAGGGGTACCTGCGGCAATTTTGCCGTAAAGCGGGATCTGAGCAGCACTGTTTTGGAGGGCGAGTTCACGCTTCTTTTCTTCTTCAATGATGGCACTTGGTTTAAAACGGGGAAGGCGAACGATCTCTAATGCACGGGCTTTGTGTGGCAGCTTTTTGATGAAATTACGCTCAACAAGAGCCTCAATGAGCGCGTGAATACCTGATTTTGATTTGAGACCGACAGCATTTTTCATTTCTTCAAAAGAGGGGGAACAACCGGTTTCTTTAAGGACTTTGTTAATATACATCAAGAGTTTGTATTGTTTTTCGGTTAGCATGCTTTCCTCACAAAAAAGTAGAACAAAATGATATATTTGTTCTACTTTAGTTCTTTTTATTTGTCAAGTAAGATTATGCTTTGTTCTGTTGAGCTAACTTAACTCTGTAGGCGGCGATGACAGCGTTTCGATATTTTTCATCATTATTGAAACGTTCAAGGTTTCTCTGTGCTTGCTTTGCATCTCGACCTTTTAATTTTTCATGCTGAGTTAAATCTTGCTGAATCATGGTGGCAATTTCTTGGTCAGAGTATGGTGTATCCGCATTAATTTCGATGTTACTGTTAGCTTGTGCCATTTGTTTATCACGCAGAGCTGCACGCACGCGCTTTTCCTCATTTTTTACCAGTTTTGCAAGAGCACGGGCACGTCTGTTTGCTGCTCTTCTTTCCGCTAAAGTCTCTTTATGGTTTATTTCTGCTTTGTTTTTTGCTTTAGCAAAGAGCTTTTGGATAGCATGGTCCTTTCTCAGTTTTGTTGTACTCCCCATGTGAACTTGGATCTTTTTTGAGAGTTCAGCCAATTCAGCCGGATTGATTTCAAAATTCTGAGATACTCTTAAGCTGGATGCACTATATAACCCTGATTGAAATTTCTCAGCAACCTCTTGATTTACTTTTTCTAAATTTTCTTTTGCTTTTCTTTGGGCAAGTTCTTCACGCTGATTATCAAACCATGTTATTCCGTCTGATCCGTTAGCTTGAACGCCTGCAAGCAGAGATTTTACTTCATGCTCTTTCCACTGAATGTCTTTGTTATCTAGAGCCTCTTCTGTGTATTTGATGACACGTTTTCGGACCTTTTTATTCTTTTCTAATTGGGCTAACTCTTCAATAAATTCAGGAGAATTTATGGCAGCATAAGGATCTTGTTTTCCCTTTATGGCGGTTTCTATTTTTGTTGTAATATTGCTTCGCCATGCAGGTCGAGCTATGGTTAATAAGTGAATTTCAGATAAAATTGCAGGGTGAACTTTGCTTAAATCAAAATCTTTTGAATCCTTATTTAATTTTTTTTGAATCCAAGAGAAATTTTCCGGATTGTATTTTTGTGTTAGGTAACCTTGATTGAGCATGGTCATAACATGCTCGTGCTGTTTAGCGACAGATTGCCAATTTTTTTTGCCAAGACCTCCTTTTGACAGTTTGTTGTAAATAGTTTTTGATTCATTTTGAATTTGTAAAACTGTTTCTTCAGATATATTCTGTAAGTCGAAAGTTCGGGCAAATTCTTCGATACTGGCATTGGTTAATTTGTTGATGTATTTTATGAATTGTCTGGTGTGATGTATGCTCATTTGGTTAATGCCACGGTACTTCAAATTAGAACTGATGGCTGACATTGAATTTGTTTTACCATAGGTCTCTCGGGAGGCAGAAGCCAACCAGCAAATTGAACCATTACATTCTTCATTATAGGTTTTTCCGGTAAAAGCACGATAAGGCTGAATATCGAAATCTGTGATATTTTGTTGTAAAGTAGATGAGGCGTTTTGAACAGATGGATTTATTTTTACACCAATTTTAACCGCGTCAGGGTTTTCAGGAGCGGTGTTTCCGGTCGGGTTAGCCGAAGCGGTGTTTGAGGCAAAGAGCAAAGCAACACCGAGGGTTACTTTTTTTGCTATTTTTTTGACAGGTTCAGGAATGAACTTACTTACTTTTTTCCAAACTTTTTTCCAAAAACTTTCTTTTTTCTTATTTTCAGCCATCTTCATTCTCCTTACAGCTCATCTTTTAATATACTATTATAAGTCAACTTAGTAAATTATCTTTTAATCTTAATTCTTAATATACAACTTTTTCGAAAATTTGTCTAGACAAAAATGTATTTTTTTGTTGAAAAGTAAAGATATTGTGTTTATAGTCGCGCTAGGAGTAATTTTTTTATAAATGGAACAGGTTAATGACTGAAGAATCTAATATTCATCGCGAATCGCGGTTGGCAAAGCTGAAGACTTTGCAAAACGAAGGATATAATCCGTATCCTTATATTTTCCAACCAAATGCAAAGGCAGCAGATTTACAGAAAAAGTACGAATCTCTGGAAAACGGTGTCGATACGGAGGATCGCTATACGATTGCCGGTCGGGCTATGGCGGTTCGCAACAGCGGGATGTTTATCGATGTTAAAGACCAAACCGGTAAAATACAGGCTTTTTGTCATAAAAATCATTTGAATGAAGAAACTTTGGCGCGTCTGAAATGTTTAGATGTCGGTGATATGGTCGGCATTACGGGGTACATCCGCCGGACACCGCGCGGTGAACTTTCAATTGCTGCCGAATCGTTTGATATTATTTCAAAGTCGTTGCAGCCATTGCCGGAGAAATTTCACGGATTGACAGATATTGAAGCGCGTTATCGTCAGCGCTATGTTGATTTTATTATGAACGATGACAGTCGAGAGATTTTTGAGAAACGTTGTCAAATTACTTCGGCCATTCGTCGTTATTTTGAAGAACATCATTTTTTGGAAGTCGAAACACCGATGTTGCACCCGATTATGGGAGGGGCGAATGCAAAGCCGTTTATTACGCATCATAATATGCTGGATATGGACTTGTATTTGCGTATTGCGCCGGAACTTTATTTGAAGAAATTAGTGGTTGGCGGTTTTGAGCGTGTTTTTGAAATCGGACGGAACTTCCGCAATGAGGGAATCGATAAAAGTCATAATCCTGAATTTACCGCTTTAGAAGCATATCAGGCTTACGCTGATTACAATACGATGGCCGATTTGATTCCGGAATTGATTGCGTATGTGGCGCAAAAAGTCTTAGGGACAACAAAAATTGTTGTCAACGAGCATGAAATTGATTTAGGCAAGCCTTTTGCTCGTAAGTCAATGATTGATTTGGTTAAGGAATATACGGGTGCCGATTTTATGACGGCGGAAACGCTTGAACAGGCAAAAGAGTTGGCAAAGTCGGTCGGTGTTGATGCAGGGGATTGTATCTCATGGGGCAAGGTTATCTCTGAAGTGTTTGACGCCAAGGTTGAGGAGCATCTGATAGATCCGATTTTGGTAATGGATATGCCGCGGGATATTTCTCCATTGGCTAAAACACACCGCTCGAATCCTCGTTTAGTGGAGCATTTTGATGCGTATATTGCCGGTATGGAAATGGGGTGTGCGTACTCTGAGCTGTCGAATCCGCTTGAGCAAAGAGAGCGTTTTGAGGCACAATGTGCAGACCGTGAGGCCGGTGATGACGAAGCACAAATGCTTGACGAAGACTTTATTTGCGCCTTGGAAAACGGGTTCCCTCCGACCGGTGGTATGGGTATGGGAATCGATCGTTTGGCAATTTTGTTGACAGGAGCAACAACCATTCGTGATGTGATTGCGTTCCCGACTTTAAGAAAAAGAGATTAAAGGGATATCATTGAATAATAAGATAAAATCAGAATATTCTCGTTGTTATTCTTGGATATGCAGGAATAAGCGAAGGTTGGGTGTTCTGATTTTATTTTTTGTTGTTGCCGGATTTTATTTTTATTATTGGTTTGGTCTGAGATCCGTGCAAAAAATGGAGGTTGTTTGTCCGGAAATTTCGTTTCAGCCGGATGAAGAAGCAGAGGATATCGAATCGTCTGTGCCTTATGAAGAAAATGTCAGTGATGAAGATTTAATTGAGGCACAAATCTTAGAAAATCAATTAGACATAAAAGATATTCAGTATTTGCCTGATGTTCAGAGTATTCCTCATATAAGCTCTATTTTGAAGTTGTCGCCTAAAGAAAATATGACAAATAAACAAGAAGTTTCTGCTGATTCTGAGAAATTGGCAAAAATAGCCATTGTGGTTGATGACATGGGAGCTAGCCCTATGCGTACGAATGAAATTATTGCAATTCGGGCTCCATTAACATCTTCTTTTGTGACATTTGCTTCGCAACTCAAAAAGCAAACAGAGCAGGCCAGACAAGCCGGACATGAGCTTATGATTCATGTGCCGATGCAACCTAAATCAGATATTTTTGTCTCTGATGATGTTTTGACAATTGATATGGCTTCAGAGCAGATTGAAAAAAATTTTGCACATATGCTTGGTAAATTTAAGAATGTTGTCGGTGTAAATAATCATATGGGAAGTCTTTTTACGGAACATGGTGATAAATTGGTCCCGATTATGAAATTATTAGCCAAACATCATTTGTTTTTTTTAGATTCCAAAACGACACCCCAGTCGCAAGGCGAAAAAATTGCTCGTCAGTATCATGTTGCTAATGTTCATCGTCATGTTTTTTTGGATAATGAAAATAATTTGGAATATATTTTAAGACAACTTGAAAAAGCAGAAAAAATTGCACACCAAAATGGGTATGCGATTGCAATCGGACACCCTAAAACGCAAACAAGCAAAGCCTTGATGGCTTGGCTGAAAACGCTTTCACAAAAAAAGTTGAAACTGGTCCACTTGAGTGAAATTGTTAAAGAAGTAACTACTCAACAGTAATGTTTTCGTTGATTTCAAGTGATGGCGGGGACATAAAGTCAGGCGGAGTCTCATTATTGTAATGAGGAATGCGATTGGGTGGTGGTGCAACTTCTACTCCCGGTGTATCGGGAAGAGGTTCAAAATCATTCGGTAAAGGGTTACCAGGAGTATTTTGGATTCCCGTTACGTTGGTTACAAATAGGGTGTTATTTGATTCAGGGTTGCCGACAACAGCACTAATATCTTGTGCGTGTGCCTGATGGAATAGTAGATATAATGCGCTGAGGATAATTAGGTATATTTCATTTTTTTTCATCAATCTCTCCTTAAAACGGATAAGGGAGATATAGTCGTGAAGGGAGATATTTCAACGGTGATGTTTTTGATTATAGCGTTGGCAAACTTCACTTTCGTATTGGTAGTGTTGGCGGTTGTCAAGTTTGCGTTGTTCAGCCAAAATTTCTTGTTTAAATTCTTCAACCAAATGGTTTATTTGATCCGCATAAAAAGTAGTCATTTGATCTGTTCCTGCTTTGATTTTTGTTTTTGAGGTTACATACATCGGTTTCATGTTGGCGGCAATTTGTTTTACGCGTTTATAAATAATCGGAATAAAAAATTCTAAAGCATTAACATTAATTTGTTGGTGGACTTGTTCGTGTCTGACAACGAGATTGTAGAGGCAAGTTCCGGGTTTGAGATCATTTGCCAAATAAATTACCGGATTGGTGAAACCTATATAAACGCTCAATTCTTGCGGAATAATGCAGAAACTTCCATTGGTCATGCTGCGGCTGGTCGTGCTGAGCATATATTCTGAAGCAATATCGACAAGGGCGAGACCGGAGGCTAAGTCTCCTTCTTCAACAATGCCGCTGTTTTTAGATAATATTGTCAGATTTTTTTGATTGTATTGTGTATTGTATTTAAGTTTGCCGTAAGAAGTATAAAAAATGATTTTCGGGTTAGGTTGAACACTTTCGCAGGTTCCCTTATAGTCAGCTTGTCCATTCTGCTGATATGCTGAAAATAAAACCTTATCATCCAAAATGCTCGTGTCTATTTGTGCATTTACGGATAAAACCATGAAAAAATTTAAAAATATTAATACAAAAAAAATCTTTTTCATGCTATAAAGAGTATAGCAGATTAGTTAATATTATCTTATGAGTAGGATAAAACAGATGAAATTTAATTTTTTGATGGGGTTGATGGCGGCTTGTTGTTTATCGGAGAGTGCCTTGGCATTATCAGAAGATAGTCGTCCGGATTACCAAAAAGAGTATGACGCTTATTTGCAAGATTTACTCTTTATCGAACAAAAGGGGTATGCCCCGAAAAATTCTGTTTTAGATGATGATTTAGCTAAAATGAATTCTGAAGAAAGAATACGTTTAACGCATCCGGCATCCCATTCTTTTTATAAAAATTCTTCAAACCAATTAAAATTGGTTGAAAATGATATCGAAAAAACACAGGCACAAAAAAGTAATGCTGAGGTTGTCGATAGAGTTGAAATTATTCGCGTGCCGGAAGAATTTAGGGAGAAATACGCTGATGTTTATGCTGAGGAGACAAAGCATATTTCGACCCAGAGTTTAGTTAAGCAGCAAGATGAAAATCGCCAAAAGGCTCTAGAGGATGAAGAACTCCTAAAAATTGCGGAACATAATAATCCGTTTCGACTGTTAAAGGAATCTGAGTTGGAAACGGATTTATCATCTTTGAAACATCATTCGCCAAAAGTTAATTCAGTGGCAGATGCATATTTTCAACAACAAAAGAGAGCGTATGTAGTAGATAAGCCGATTATTGTAAAAAAGAAAGAGAAACAACAAAATAATGTAGAAACTGAAAATGTAACAGCTTCTGAAACTGATAAAGAGGATACCTCTGTTCAGAATAATCCTGTAGCGGATAATCCTTCTACAAAGCGTGTCAGCCGATCAAGCGGATGGCGGTCATCATCATCTTCTTCTTCATCTCACAATAGTTTTGGAAAGGCGTCAAAAACAAGAAATATGTTTTTGGAGTAGAATCAAATCTTTTGATAATCTAAGAATACGGCACGTCGTCCCTCTCGGAGAGCTTTGCGTTGGTATTTTGTTTGCACCCAATCTGTTGGTTCATGTTTCCAATCATTACCGCAAGTGGCTGTCCATCTGAAATATGGGCAGTCATGCAGCTGTCTTAATGTCCAGTGTTTGTAGATTTTGTGATCTGTTGCAATGCGAAGAATCCCTCCAGACTTTAAGCATCTTGCAAGTTCTTTAAGATTTTCCGGATTAACAAAACGACGATTTTCGTGGCGCTTTTTCGGCCAAGGATCAGGGAACAGAAGAAATATTTTATCTAAGCTATTATCCGGAATCTTTGAAAACAATAAACGCATATCATCATCAAAAATACGGATATTGTCTACTCTATCCGTTGTTAGTTCTATATTGTCAGTTAAATCGTCTTTGATTTTAATGCCGGTGATTAACGTTAATAAATTGGCAATCCCGTTTTGAAAAACTTCTGCCCCGATAAACCCGATATCAGGATGGCGTCTGGCTTGTTCAGCCAAATGTTCCCCATTTCCGAATCCGATCTCGAGATAAATCTTAGAGACCGGAATACTGAAGATTGAAGGGGTGATTATCTGTTGTTTGTTAATGCGAATCTGCGGCAAAAATTTTTCAAGTAAAGCACTTTTAGCACAGCGTATTACTCGTCCTTTTCGTCTTCCAAAAAATTTTGGTGGGTTTGTTGGAAGCATTATTTATTTTTGGTCCTCTTCAATTTGTTCGTTATTATTAACATAAGCACTTTTTGATAAGGTTATAATTAAGTCATATAAATATTTTGCCGCTTTTCGATTGGGTATTTTGTAATAGGCCTTCACTAATTCCATCGTTTCTTCTCTGAGCATGGGGTCAGCATTAAACTCGGTTTGTTCTTCTTCAAAACCGATGTTTTGAGAAAGGCTGAATGTTCTTGGACTATGACTGGCGACATCTTGATCCATATCTTCGTAAAAAAATCCAATAGGTGTTTTCAGGACTTTACTAATATCCCATAGGCGGCTTGCGCCAACACGGTTCATTCCTTTTTCATATTTTTGAACCTGTTGGAAGGTTAAGCCCAGCAGAGCTGCTAATTTTTCTTGGCTCATACCAAGCAAAGTTCTTCGTTGACGTATTCTGTTACCAACATGGATATCAATAGGGTTCGGCAAACCGGCAGGTGTGCGCCCACGGCTTGCCCTTCTTGAAATTTCAGCAGACATGTTTTTTCCTTATAACTATTTGCGGAATATATCTTATATATTCTCAGAAATATATTATTGAAGATTCTTTAAAATGCAAATGTTTATTTTTTGTTTTGTTGCATTTTATTGCATAAAAAGTGTGATATTATCAGTGTTAGTATACATATGGTGAGAATCAAAATATTACCAACAGTATTATATAAGGTTGTTATGGCTAATTGTTGCGGGAGGGTGATGTCTAATACTGCTTTTTGGGACAAAGCTGTCTGAGCTAAAACCTTTCCCTTAAAATCAATTAATCCACTGATGCCACTGCCGGCACTGCGTACAATTGTTATCCCTTCTTCAACTGCGCGCAGTTTAGCACTGATAAAGTGTTGATACGGACCGGAGCTGATTCCGTACCAGCTGTCATTAGTCAGGTTTATGAGAATTTGCGGTTTTTCATGTGCTTTAAAAATATGGTGCGGAAAGATGATTTCATAACATATTAGTAGCCCTATAGAGGGTAAAGAGTTAAGTTTTATAACTTTATGTCCGTTACCTTGCTTGAGTGTGCCGATAATATTGGCAACCGGTTTTATGAAATCCGGTAACCATTCTCTAAGAGGGATATATTCTCCAAAAGGAACTAAATGGCTTTTATCATAAAAATCTTCAATAGTACCTTTGTTATTTATAATCAGAGATGAGTTATATGCTTTCCAACCACCATAATAATCATCGGCATATCGAATTTGTCCGGTTGTTAAATAGCCTGTTGGCGGAATGGCTTGTTTAATTTGCTGAAGGGCAAATTTATCTTTATCTAAAGCGTAGGGACTCGCGGTTTCTCCCCAAATGACCATATCTATGTTTTGAAGCGGTTGTTGATTGCTCAAATCAATATAGTCTTTGAAGTGTTTTTGCTTGAATTCCGGAGACCATTTTATGCGTTGTGAAATATTGGGTTGTACCAAGCGGAAGGTTATCTGACTCAGTTGAGAATTTTCTAAATTTTTTATGCGATAATGACCATATACAAACACAAAAACCGGTAGTATTCCGCAGAGGCAAATGGTAATAATTAAATTTTTTGAGTTTTTATGATGTAACCAAATTGCCGGAGCTGATGCTATGATAATCGTGAGCCAAGATAGTCCATATGTTCCCCAAAGAGAAGCTGTCTGGATAAGTTCCAGGTTAAAAGTCAGGCAAGTGCCAAATAAATTCCATGGAAATCCGGTTAGAATCCAACTGCGAAGCCATTCAAATATTGTTATCCAGGCCGCTAAGCTGAGATATTTTGCCGGAAAATTTTTGCTATAATGTGTCAGAAGTGCCGGTATCCCTATAAATAACCCCAGAAAACCACCGGCGGCAAGAAATACAATCGGAATTAACCAACCTGTTTGTGCAGGCTCAATTAACAGGGCATTATGTATCCACCCTAAACCAAAAGCAAAATATCCGAATCCAAACCAATAACCACAGTGAAAAGCCTGTCGATAAGAACTTGCTCGGTTAATGAACAGTAATACTCCGCTAAAACAAATAAACAGTAAATACCAGTGATAAAAGGGTGGAAGAGCCTGAACACAAAGGCTCCCCAGTAAAAAGGAAAAAATTTTATAGTGTTTTAATATAAAATTATTCATTTGGTGTGTCGGCTGTATCTGCGGAGGGTTTAATGAGTAGAATTTTTTTGATGCGCAAAGGGTCTACATCAATAATTTTAAAAATTATTCCCTCATTATTGGTAATAACTTCTCCTTTGGCCGGAATATGTTGTGTCAGTTGGAAAACATATCCGCCCAGCGTTTCAATGGGGGTTTCTTCGCCATCATCTTCAATTTGAAGGTCAATACCTGTTGCTGTTTTAATTTCGGATAACTCGGCACGGGCATCTGCTAAATAACCGCCGCTTTGGGGTTTGATGCTGTGTTGTTCTTCGTAATCATATTCATCTTCAATATTACCGACGATTTCTTCTAATAAATCCTCAATGGTTACTAGACCGTCGACTCCGCCATACTCATCAATTACAATAGACATGTGGATTTTGTTTGACTGCATATCTTTTAATAAATCCAGTATTTCCATGTCCGGTGTAATAAAATGCACATCTCGACAAAGGATATCTTTAACCGGGGTATTGATGTTTCCTTTTAGTAAATTTTTAGCTAAATCAATAATATGGACAATACCAACAATATCATCCAGAGAATCGCCATATATAGGAATGCGTGAATGCCCTTTTGAGAGCATTAACTGCGCTAAATCTCCAATGGTACCATCTTTGTGAAAAGCAATAATGTCTGCCCGTGGAACCATTGCGTGACAGCACTTTTTATCTCTTAAATCCAGTACATTGTTGAGGAGAAGCTGTTCGTGCTCAGAAATAACTTCCTCTCCCTGAGTTCCTGCTTCTTCGATTAAATCTTCTAAAGTTTCACGAACATCTTCTTTATCATGGCGATGAAAGATATTTCTTAAACGGCAAAAAAGTTTGGGCGAATGATTTTCATCCGACATAGTTGTTGTTACTCCTGATAGGGGTTGTTAATGTTTAATGTTTGCAAAATTTTGATTTCCAGGTCTTCCATATGGTCAGCTTCATCGTCTTGTATATGGTCGTATCCGAGTAAATGTAAGACACCATGAACCAACAGATGACAAAAATGATCATGTAATGAAATCTTTTTTTCGAAGGCTTCTGTTTGCATGGTTTGCAGGGCGATAATCATATCTCCCATTTCAATAATATGATCAGTCTTAGCCAGCTCTTCAAATGACGGATCATCAATATTGGCAAAAGATAGAACATTAGTTGGTTTATCTTTTTGGCGAAATTCTTTATTCAGTGTTTGAATTTCGTCATCGTTGCTCAAACATAAATTAAAGGCTAAAGGTTTACCTGCCAGCAGAAAATCTAAAGGTTCATGTGCAGTGATGAAAGAAACAGCCGTCGAAACGACTTTTTCAGACAATGTTTCGTATTCGGGCAAAGCTGTTTTCCACCCAATTTCATTAACACTGCAATAAAGTTTAATGTTCATCATGCTTTTTATCTTCGTAAGCCTTAACAATTTTGGCAACCAATCCGTGGCGGACAACGTCGTTAGCACTGAAAGTTACGGCACTGATGCCATTAATTCGTGTTAAGGTGTCTATAGCATCTTTTAAACCGGAAATAACGCCTCGTGGCAAGTCTATTTGGCTTAAGTCGCCGTTGACAACCATGCGAGAATTTTCACCAAGACGGGTTAAAAACATTTTCATCTGCATTGGTGTCGTATTTTGAGCTTCATCCAAAATGACAAAGGCATTCGAGAGAGTACGACCACGCATAAAGGCAAGCGGGGCGATTTCAATTTCGCCAATGGCAAGTTTTTTATCAACTTGTTCAGCCGGAAGCATCTCGTATAAGGCATCATATAGCGGGCGGAGGTAGGGATCTACTTTGTCTTTCAGGTCACCGGGGAGAAAACCTAAATTTTCGCCGGCTTCAACAGCAGGGCGAGATAAAATAATCTTATCAATTTTTCCTTCAAGCATCATTGAAACAGCTAAAGCTACAGCCAAATAGGTTTTACCTGTACCGGCAGGCCCTAAGCCAAAGACTAATTCGTTTTTCATCATCTCTTGAATGTACTGAGCTTGAGTAGCAGAACGAGGATAAATATGGCGTTTTTTGGTCTTTAATACTAATTCACTTAAGTTTTCTGAGATTTCTTTTTCTCTACCATCGCCGCATAACCGAAGGGCTGCTTTGACTTCTTGCTCATTAATATCAATTCCGCGGCTAACCTTATTATATAGTAGTTCTATGGCGTTTTTGGCTTGCTCTATAGCATCTTTATCACCGGTTATGCTGATTTGGTTTCCAAAAGATCCGATTTCAACATTTATAATTTGTTCAATCAACTTTAAATTAGAGTCTTGCGGACCGACTAATTGTTGGACAAGTTGGTTGTTAAAAAGTTCAAAATTAAGCTCTGCCATAGTGAATTCCTTTCTTTAGATAGCCTCTCCGCTGAGAGAGTTGGTTGTTGCTTCGGTAACTTTGATATTTATGATTTTATTTAAATTTTCCTTGTCTAGAGAGGCATGTAAATTTTGCATATAAGGTGTCCTTCCGATAAGCTGACCGGTATGTCTGCCTTTGTTTTCAAAAAGAACAGGCATGGTTTTGCCGACACAGGAACGATTAAACTTGTCTTGATATTCAAAAAGAAGGGTTTGTAAAATTTCCAAACGCTCTTTTTTTACTTTTTCCTCAATTTGGTTGGACATCAGAGCGGCTGGTGTCCCCGGGCGTTTGCTGTATTTGAAAGAAAAGGCTTGGATGTATTTGACATGATTGACAACTTCTAATGTTTCCTGAAAGTCTTTATCTGTTTCCCCCGGAAAACCGACAATAAAGTCTGAGGACATACCAATTTGGGGATTTGCCTGTTTCAACTTGTCAATAATTCTTAAATAGTCTGATTTGCTGTGGCGACGATTCATCGCTTTAAGAATGGTATCAGAACCGGATTGAATCGGTAAATGCAGATAAGGCATAAGCTGTGGTATATCTTTATGGCAAGCAATTAAGTCATCTGTCATATCTGCCGGATATGAGGTCGTATAGCGTAATCTTTTTAGTCCGTCGAGTTCTGCAAGACAGTGGAGGAGATAGGCAAGATTTCGCTCTTTTCCAAATTTATCTTCACCATGATATGAATTGACATTTTGCCCTAAAAGATTGAGTTCAAGACTGCCGGATTGAATGAGTCTTTTTGCTTCTTTTAGAATTTCTTCAATAGGACGAGAATATTCAACGCCACGCGTATATGGTACAACGCAGTATGTGCAAAAATTGTTGCAACCTTCCTGAATAGCTAAATATGAGCAAGCTCCGAGAGAATGATTTTCCGGAAGATAGTCAAATTTTGACTCGGCAGGAAAATCAGTATCAATGATTGAGATATTTTTTTTACGGGCAATACGTTCTAAAATTTCAGGAAGACGATGATAAGTCAAAGGTCCTGTGGCAAAATCAACAAAAGGAGCTCTTTTGGCAATTTGCTCGTCTTCGGCCTGTACAACACAGCCGCAAACACCGATAATCGTGTCTTTACCTTGTTCTTTTCGTTCGTTTTTGATTAAAAGTGCGCGCCCTAAATCTGAGAAGACTTTTTCAGCTGCTTTTTCTCTAATATGACAAGTATTAAAGATAACAATATCTCCCTCTGCTTGGGATGTCGTTTCTTGGTAGCCGAGAGATTGCAAAATTCCAGCAATGCGCTGAGAGTCATAGACATTCATTTGGCAGCCGAAAGTTTTAATGTAATATTTCTTATTCAAATCGTTTTCTCAAAAATTGGTAATAAATCTTTATCCTTTCAGTTTAAGCTAATTTAAGGATTTTTTCAAATACTATTTCTATTTTTTTCTAAAATATTGTATTAGTTCATTGTCAGAAGTATGTTTTTTGTTGCAGAATAAGCAGACTCAATGTTAAAATGCTGTCAGGTTGTTTTAGGAGGAAAGAAAATGTTTGATACTCAAATGAATATGGATGCAGATTGTTTGATGTCTTTAGATGAACCTCAGAAAATTGCGTTTTTGCGTGCTTTTTCAAAAATGGCAAGTGTGGATGGTCGTTTTGATGATTGCGAAAAAGAATTTATCCGTCATGCCGGTATTCATCTAGGAATTAGCCGCGATAAAGTTCAAGATATTTTGAAAAGTTTTGATACAAAAAAAATATTGCAGGAAGTTGCAATAATTACAAATCGTCGAGCTGCGTTGGAATTGATTAAAGAACTTTGTGTCTTGGCTCATGCTGATGAAAAATTGACAGATGACGAAGTGTTGTTTATCGGGCAAGTCGGAGAGGCTATGGGAATCGAACCTGAAAAAATAGAACAAATCAGTAACTGGGTTATTGACCGCTTGATTTGGTTGAATCAAGGAAAAATCATTTTCGAGGAAGTCTAATTGTTGATGAGGAAAAGCTAATGGAAGATATTACCGAAAGACGTCGTAATTATATGCAGCGCATGGATAATTTCAACCAGGCTGCTATGAGAAGGAATCAGAAGTCCCCAAAAGAGATTATTGAGGAAGGAATTGAAAAAAGCACAGGTGTTTCCGAAAAAGAGATATTAGATCAGTTGGCAGAAAAAATCTTGCAAGATAGCATTAAAGAAAAAGATGCTAGTCATGATGTGTTTTTGTTTGGAATCGCAGAATCTTTAGAAAGTATTCGATGTGAGACAACCTCGCAAAATGAATATTTTTCATGGATTGATGATGCTAAAAAAATTATGGATCATATGCATGATGGTTTTGTGTCGTTTCAGGATATTCGTGAAAAGGAAAATTTTGTTAAAATGTCTTGGCAACGTGAGACAGAATTGTTGACTTGCTTGGCTTTGTATGAAAAAAGCAATCATCCTTTGGCAAAAGAGCGTCATGCTGAATTGATGATTAAGTTGCAGCGTTTGCGGCAAATTCGTAGTGCGTTGTTAGTCGGAACTAAAAATAAGACGGATCAGCGCCCTTTGACACCTGCAGAGAAAGCCCGTCTGGCTCGTTACATAAAGAGTTTACAGGATATGGAGGAATGTGATTCTGTCGGAGACTATCACAATTTAGCCTTATTAGAGCAATTGCAAGAACTACAAATTAGCCATATGCATGATATTGAATTTTATTATGGTGGGTATAGTTTTTATCAGAGAATGCTGGAGGAACAACGTCGAGCAGAGTCTCATCTCGAAAATCAGGCAATTGAAAGGCTTTATTCTTATTTGAGCCGACCTGATGAATATTTGGATGAGTTGCGTCATAAGGATGATAGCAAAGATAATATTCGTCTTCGAATTCAAGAATTGACGGGGCGTCGTACTGTATTTCGCAATAATGTTCAGGGACAGAAAATTCATGATAGAGTTCAGACTTTTGATGCGCAGCGTTACAGAAAATTACGCGAAAATTTACCAGAGATGCAGTCGTAGCACTTTTTTGTGTATCAACATAAAGAATTATTGCTATTTTCCCAGATAAGGGTTATATGTATGATTAATGTATTATCTTTAGGAGATATTTTATGAGTGTTATTGTAGAACCGTTTGTTTTTGTGTTAGCCGTTTTGGTTGACTTGTATTTTAAGGTTGTCGTTGTTGAAATTGTTTTACATTGGTTGATTCATTTTAAAATTTTAGAAGCAGATAATAAATACGCAAAGAAAACAATGGAAATATTGGAGCAATTGACTAGACCGGTTTATGAAAAAATCGGTAGTCGGATACCAAAGTTGGCTGATATTGATTTATCTCCTTTTGTTCTGTTATTGATTTTGATGTTTGTTAGCAGGATTTTACATAATTTAAGTGAGCTATTTGTATAGATTGTGTTCTTTGATATTTTAAATGATGGAATACTGATGCGAGTTAGGTTGATGCCTAACTCGTCTTCGTGTCGCCAGTGTGGTTTTTTTTCTGATACTGAAGGACAGATATTCTTAAAAATTGCCGTTGTTAGTATTCCTGAAAAGGGAAAGGCAAATAAGGAGTTGGTCGGTTACCTTGCAAAGTCTTTGAAAATCGGAAAATCTTTTATTGAAATTACAACCGGCGAATTTGACAAATATAAAAAAGTTAAGATTACAGGAAATCCGGAAGAATTAGGTGTAAAATTAGAACAATGGATTGCGGGGGGTAAAAATGACGGCTCGGATTATTGATGGTAAAGAAATTGCAAAAAAGCTTCGTTATGAGTTGGCGCAAAAGATTGATAAAGAGCCTGTACACCCTAGATTGGCGGTTATTTGGGCAGGGGATAATGAGGCTAGTCAAATTTATGTCCGTAATAAGCAAAAAGCCGCACAGGAAGTCGGCATTGATTGTGAACTTTTTCATTTCGATAAAGAAGTTGCAGAAAGTGATATTATTGCTTTGATTCATCGTCTTAACCATGATCAACTGGTTCATGGAATTATTGTGCAGCTTCCTTTGCCGGAACATTTAAATTCTAAGAATATTTTAGAAACTATCCAAGCTGATAAAGATGTCGATGCCTTTAAAATGGTTATGACGGGAGCTTTGTGGCAAAATAGGGCCAGCTGGACTTCGGCAACACCGGAGGGTGTTTTGTATTTGTTAAAAACAGTTATTTCAGATTTATCCGGTATGCATGCGGTTGTTATCGGACGGTCAGATATTGTTGGCAAACCTATGTCCGGATTATTACTTAATGAAGATTGTACCGTGACTATTACTCATTCTAAGACTAAGAATTTACCGGAAATTGTTAAGACTGCAGATATCGTTGTGGCAGCATGCGGACAGCCCAAAATGGTTAAGAAAGAATGGATTAAAGCAGGAGCTGTCGTTATTGATGTCGGTATCACAAAAGTTGATGGCGTTTTATATGGTGACGTTGATTTTGAAGAAGTTAAAAATGTTGCCGGTGCTATAACGCCTGTCCCCGGTGGGGTCGGACCAATGACTGTGGCAATGTTGCTTAAAAATACCTATACTGCTTATTTAAAACAGAAGAATAGTTTGTAAACTTTGGTTTTGAAATTATATTTTTCGTAAAGAATTGTAGGGAGAAAGATGATGAAAATCGGAGTCATTTGTATTTTCAGTGAAGATTCAAATTTATTATACGAGCAGACAGCGCGACTGTCTGATAAAGGATATTTGGTTTTTTCAACAGCAAATGTTTATAAATTTGTTCGTTATGCTCAAGAATTGCAACCGGATTTAATTGTCTTTGATATGGATGCAAAAGCTATTCAGGATGAGCGAGTTGTGGCGTATTTGCAACGATATCAATATCAATCGCATAAGCCGGTGTTAATGTTGGGTAAACATTTTGATCGGTGTTATCAAGGGGTGGCTCATTATGAACAGAAACCGTACACATTAAAGGATTTTGATGACATTATAGACAGTTATTGCAAAGGAAATCGGCAACATGATGTCTTACTGATAGATGATTGTGTTCATAAAGATGATAAAATTCGAGATACGATTTTAGGACAGAATTTAAGTTGTTTTGAGGTTAGTGACGCAGATGCGGCGCGTTATTATTTGCAAAAAAATCATCCTCGTTGTATTTGCTTAAATATGCCTTACGATAAATGTGCAAAAATCGAATCGAAAATAGGTCATGATAAGGTGTTTTTTGTAGATAATTATAAACAGGTTAAAAATTTAGCTAGGCTTATTTAGGTGATATGGTATACCTCCTTATAAGGGAGAGATATCAATGTCAGTTAATGGTTTAATTCGTTGTGTTTATGATAAAATTTTAGAACTATCATCTCGACCAACAGCAATGTTTTGGTTGTTTGTTATTGCTTTTGCAGAAAGTTCGTTTTTTCCTATTCCGCCGGATATAATGATTATTCCTATGGTTTTAGCAATGCCGCAAAAGGCTTGGAAAATTGCCGGTTTGTCACTTGCGGCCAGTGTTATTGGCGGATATTTCGGTTATGCTATCGGAATGTTTGGCTATGAGGTTATTGCGAAGCCTTTGATAGATTTTTACGGATATACTCAGGCTTTTGAAGAATTTAGTCATTATTATCATGAATGGGGAGGGAGTATTGTTTTTGTTGCGGGATTAACACCATTTCCGTATAAGGTCATTACAATTACTAGCGGCGTTTTAGGACTTAACATTTGGGTGTTTGGTTTAGCTTCAATTTTGGCGCGAGGTATTCGTTTTTATTTAATTGCATTTTTATTGAAAAAATATGGAGCACCTATGAAGTTATTTATCGAGAAAAACCTTGGGTGGCTGACAATAGCATTTGTGGTATTGCTGTTTGGTGGTTTTTACCTTCTTAAGTATATGTAAAAAAACCTCCGTAAGGAGGCTTTTTTTAGTCTTTATGGCGGAATGTAATGCGGCCTTTGGTTAAATCATATGGTGTCATTTCAATATCAACTTTATCGCCGACCATAACACGAATACGAAATTTGCGCATTTTTCCGGCAGTGTGAGCTAAAATCTCAACGCCATTTTCTAATTTAACACGGAACATGGCATTAGGCAGCTTTTCTATCACTTCACCGGTTAATTCCAAGAGTTCTTCTTTACTCATAAATGTTTCCCTATATTGTTTAATTTTTTATTGTATATAAATCAAAAATTTTGATTTTGCAAATTATTTCTGATGATTATAAGGAAATTTCAGCTTAAATATGGTTCCGACCTTTAGGCGAGAACGTACTTTGATATCTCCGCCGAAGGTATAAATTAAGGATTTAACGATGGCTAGTCCTAAACCACTGCTGTTTTCATTTTCAGAATCGCCAAAAAACGGTTCAAAAATATGGGGTAGTTTGTCAGAAGCTATGCCGGAGCCGTTGTCTTCTACTCCGATTTCTAAGTAGCCGGCTTTATGGGCTAATGTAAATTTTAGGTTTCCACCATTAGGCATGGCTTTGATGGCATTTTTTGCCAAGTTGAGAATGATCATTTTAAAATCAGTTTCATTACCTATAATAGGAGGAAGAGCCGGTTCGGTGCTTAGTTCTAAAGAAATGCCGCTATGAGTGGCTTCATAGTCAAGTAAGGTGCATATTTCTTTAATTGTTTCGGCGCAATTTATTTCTTTATTTTCTTCAGGGGTAAAGTGGGCAATTTTAATCAATCTTTCAGGAATTTTAATACATTCGAGCAATTGATTATATAGTAAATTATCATATTTTTTGCGTTCATCAGATGAGAGCTTGCTGGTTCGAAGACTATCAAAAATTAGGCGCATTGAGCCTAAACTGTTTTTGATTTCGTGAGCAATGGCGGCAGTCAAAAAGCCGAGTGAAGCGACTTTTTGTTGGTGTGAGAATTTTATGTGTTCACTTAAATCTCGGAAGGATTCGATGATTAAGGGTTGCTCGGTTACATCAATTCGCGAAGCATTTACAGAAAGGTACTGCTTTTTACCAAAAGGCAGTTGTTGGATAAATTTGATGTTTTGTTGTTTGGTCAAATCTCGCAAGGGGCAATTATTATCAGCATCCATGCAGGGGGAGTTCTTTTGTAAGAGAGAAGCGTAGCATTTGGCGTGTTTTTTATCAGGCAGGCATTCAAGGTTGTTTTTATAGCAGGTATTGGTCAGTACAATATTGCCTTTGAAGTCAAAAACACGGATAGCATCAGGAATACCATCAATAATATTTTGTAAAAAGGTTTTTTGTTGGTTGATTTCGTTAATTTGTGCCTCTATGTGGTCAAGCATGTCGTTATATGTTTTTTCCAGATTATTAAATTCATCATGGACTTTGCGTGAAGGAAGTTTGAGCCGTTGACGATAGATGCCCTTTTGGATGGTCTCATTTATCTCGCTGATGTACGCCAAAGGGAGAAAAATTAAATTATGCATGAAAGCAATCATTAAAATAATCATGATGGCAAAAAATGTTAAACATCCCAGAATCATGTAAAGATTATTTTGAAGGTTTTTATAGCGAGAATCCTCTTGCTGTTTCCATGTCGGAGAATTTATGGTTGATTTCATCAGCTCATCAATTTGTTCGGTGTTTGTTAAGCTGCCGGATAGAATTTTGTTATAATGATATAAAAGCTCATTATATTGCTGATTTTTTGCGTGTAAATAATTCTGATCCTCTTGGAGGCGGCTGCTGTAGAGGTTGTAAAGTGTGTATCCCATAATGCTGAAACACATCAGAAAAAACAGAACAATGGCAAGGATTATTTTTTTGCTCAGACTGAGAAACATTGATTTTATTCTCCATAAAACGTTTCTTTTATTGTAGCAAAAGTGTGTTAATAAATAGAAAATAAAAAAACACCCTACAGTGCTGTAGGGTGCAAAAACAATTTTTTAGTTATGTAGCAAGGCTAAAATTTCTTCTTGACTTTCAGCTTCGCGCAATTTGGTAACCAAATTCTTATCTTTAAGTAATCTCGATATTTGAGCTAAAGCTGTTAAGTGGTCAGCTCCGCTGCTTTCTGGAGAGAGCAATAAAAATAAGATATCAACTGGTTTATTGTCAATGGCATCATAATCGATTGGTGTTGCCAATTTAACAAAAAAAGCATAGGCCTTGTCAAGCTCGGTCAAACGTCCGTGCGGTAAAGCAACACCGTTTCCAAAACCTGTTGAACCAAGGTTTTCACGCTCCAGAAGGGTATCAAAAACTGTTCTGCTGTCAATATGTGCCTTTTGGGCTGCAAATTCGGAAATATCTTGAAGAAGTTGCCGCTTGCTTTTGGCTTTTGGTGCCAAAAGAACGGAATCCGCTGATAATATGTCGGAAAGTTTCATGATAATAGCCTTATTTGTTGACTAATTAGCTGCCTTAGGTTCAACCCAACCGATATTACCATCTTTGCGGCGATAAACCATGCTGATATGGTTGTTGGCACTGTTACGAAACATAATGGCGCATTCATTGACCAAGTCCATATGCATAACAGCCTCACTGACTGTGCAAACCGGAATATTAGCTTCCGTTTCTGCAATTGTTAAAGGCGCGTTTTCATCAATTTCCATTTCATCAGCATTGATATGCAATGAATAAACGGATTCATTAGCAATTTCAGCTTCAGCTAAACCGGTTTTGCCTTTATGGTCATTTAATCTGGTTTTATGACGGCGCAAGCGTGTTGCAATATGGACATTTGCGTCATCAAAAGCTGAGTAAGGATCGCTGGCAGTTCCCGAACCTTTTAAGACAATGTTGCGTGCCGGATGAACCGTAACTTCAGCATTGAAGTTATCACCCTCCTTAGAAAAAGCAACAGTGCAGCTAATTGGTGCTGGAAAATATTTGTTAACGGAGGTTAAAACTCCTTCCTCAACGTGAGAACGCAGTTTTTCGCCAATATCTACTTGTTTGCCAGTTAATGTAATTTGCATAACGTTTCCTCATTAAAATTTATCTAAATTTACCATAATCTAATGTATCATTTAGGGATATGGATTTCAATCAGTAAAGTAAATAATAACAGATTTGTGTAAAAGTCAAGAGCTAAAATTAGCAGGAGCGAGAAAAGGTAATTGAAAACAGGTCTCTTCCTAATGAATTTTATCTGCAATTTGAATGTGGCATGAAATTGCAGCTTTTTCCCCTAAACTTAAGCAAGAGAGAAAGGGAGACTCTTGCTTAAGGTGGAGGGGGGATTTTTAATAAATTCTTTTTGTACAGATGTATCCGGCAGTTTCTGTACTTTGTGATCCCTCTGTTTGGCAAGATGTGCCATTGCAGAAATAGGAGTTTCCAGAGTAAGACCAGTTTTTAGAAGCGAGATTCATGCCAAGCTGGCTGAGCTTACTTTTAACCAACAAACAATCAGCCATTTCGCTAACGCCACAGTATTCATCACCATTACACAGATAGTGATGATCGTAGGATTTGAATGCTTCACTCCATTTATAAGAACTACTGCTTGTCGCATTAATAACATAAGATTTACTTGTTCCGCTGACTTTAAAGACCACACCTTTTGCCGGAGTTGCCTGGCCACAACCTGCTATTGTTTTACTGCACATACCGTCACCACAATAAAAGTTGCCGACAGTAAAGCAATCAGCTTTATTGCCACCGGTACTATCGTTTGTGCTATCATCACTTCTGGTTTGAGAACTAGGATTTGATGGGGTATAGTCATCATTTGACGAGGTATTGGTGGTGCTGGTCTTAGTTGTGTTGGTGGTGCTGGTATTAGTTGTATTGGTGGTGCTGCTGATACAAAACATTTTTGTCTGGTCAAACGGACACTTCAATGCTTTCCCATTTGTGCAGGAGTTGTCGGTGTAACCTAACTCGGTACAACTCGGAATAGATGTGCAATTTGCCGCTGCGGCAATAGTTGAATGACAAGACAATATCACCGTTACTACACTTGCACTTGTCAGACATTGTTTTAAGATATTCATTATCGTTCTCCTTTATTTAAGTTAATTATATTTTTTTATTACGCTTAATTAAACAATTTTGTTGAAATATAATACCAATGAAAGTCATACCTCGCTTGTGACAACAAGCGTCAAGGTATCTTCCGCTTTTATAAAAATTGAAGCCCCCTTGACCTCGTTCGTTTCCCTCTCTCGGAGGGGTGACATAATAGTTGTTTTTTTCATCTTTCTCCTTATTTCTCCGAGGCTTTTAGTACGAGAATACACAACGGGCATCAGCATATTCATTAACATGCCTTGTAGTAAGGGTTGACAAACTGGCGAATCCAGCTGCACTACCGTCGTAATAGGTAGATTCCCAGGAACCGGCTATGCTATTGTGAACCTCGAC
>JAFUXF010000017.1 GCA_017477185.1 Alphaproteobacteria bacterium
CATAATAAGACCACCGGAGGGAAGACATGGTATCTGCCGGCATATGGTGAGATGCAGCCTATGTTTAATTCGGCAGTTAACAGCAAATTAGGGGTTGTTGGATACACTTTTACGAGTAGTTGGTATTGGTCGTCTACCGAGAGAGATAATCAAACTGCGTGGTTTTTTAATTTTCTTGATGATCTCTACCCCTACAGCTACACCTATAAGACTGGCGATCTTACCGTCAGGTGTGTTTTTCACTATTAGTAGTGTATGATACACAGATAAGTACTTGTGTCACATTTATAGAGTGGGATAGTCATGATGGGAAAGGGGAAAATTCAGCAAAATTGTTTAATATGACCTGAACAGTATTATAATTGCTTGCTGTAAACAGGGATTTTGCAGATTTTGATATGGAGTTTATTTTTGCTGTTAATGCGTTTATAAAATAAAAAATTCCGTATTTTATACAATGTTGCTTTGACAGTGAACCTAATTTTTTGATTATTATATGAGGTAATCTTATACCCTTGCGCATATATCATCATCCCTAAAACACGTTCAAGTGCGTGCGCTAATGTCCCTCCTTGATGAGACGGGTTAAATTCTTCAAAATCTTCCGCCTCATAGGGAAGCATTTTGAGCAAGCGAAATAATTTAGCTCGCGCCATAAACATTGTTCCGGCAACAAATCGTCGTTGTCTGAGCGGTAACCCCATTCCTCTGATTATTTTAGCAGCCTTGGCAGAGGCTTGAGTATCTTCCTTTCCATCCGGTATAATCAGCTCTGCGGCAGATACCATTCCGACATCCGGACATTTTTCAAAACATCTTATCGCTTTGGCTATGTGTGAAGGCTCAGACATAAACTCTAATAATTTATTTCGCCACTCATCTCCTCTAAAAGTACAACTCGGCAAATAAGCCGGATGGCTTAATGTGCGCTTTGTATGCATTTTGATAATATAGTCATATTGGGTTACATCAACTTGTTTTAGAGCATATAAAAAGGGAGCAACATCATAACCGCGATTTGCAACTTGTATAATTTGTGCGTTATCCTTAAATGCGTAAATTCGATTTGTTATCGTTTTATCGACATGGGGCATTGTGACCAGCAAATCATATTCTATTTCTTTATTTTCAGAAAGATTTGCCAGATAATCCAACATCTCATCAAGCATTTCCATATAAAAAACATGGAGAAAAACACAAATTTTCATAAGTTAGAACTCTTTCAAATAAATTGTTGCAATACTTTAAGAAGTGTAATAATTTGATTAAATCAAGTCAATCATTATTAGGAGGTTATATTATGGGGGTGCGCTTATTTGGAAAAAATCTATTACGCTTGTTTAAGTTTGATTTAAAAACCCATCATAAAGCTGTGCGCGAATTTGATAATTTTCCTAAATGGCTTGACAATCTTAAGTACGAAATTGCTGATGAAATCCAATCTGTTAAACTGCCGCATGTTTTGAATCAGTTTGAAAGTGTACAGGCTATTTTAGAAACAAATAAAAGTGTGGCTCGTTTCGGCGATGGCGAATTTAATTTAATTCTCGGCAACGGCATCGGATTTCAGGAGTACAATCCTGAATTAGCTCGTCGGTTACGCGAAATTTTAACAACTGATGATGATGGTATGCTTATAGGAATTTCAAATCGTTTTGGCAGACTGGATGATGTTGACGCTCAGGTCAGAGCATATTGGCGAGGTTTTATGTCTGCTCATCGGCAGGAACTTTATAAATTGCTTGATTTTAACAAAATTTATATTGATACCTGTATGACAGCTCATGCTATTGAGGTTGATGATCACCGAACAGAGGCTTGCCGTGCAGATATTGAGAAATATTATAATTTGGTTCGGCAAATTTGGGATAATAAAGATATTACTATTATTAAAGGTGAAGGTACAGAAAAATTCACACACGATATTTATGACAATGCAAAGTCTGTTTCTTATATTTATGGTCCTAAAGAACACGCTTTTCGTGAATATAAACGTATTCTGGCCGAGGCCGAAAAACTCCCTAAAAATCGTTTAATTATTGCCGCTCTCGGACCGACAGCCAAATTATTGGCATATGATTTACATAAGCAGGGATATCGTGTTTTGGATATTGGGCATATGGGAAAAGCCTATGATTGGCTCAAAACCCATGAAGATAAAATCATTGCAGGACAGTTTTTTGCCGCTTAAAAATTCTCTTTTATTCTAAAGACTTTATAAAAAATAATTGTTTTTATTAGTTCAATTATGATTTGTGTATAATAAAATATAAAAAGTCATAGTTAAAGGCTTGAAAAGCCGAGGTTAGGTGTCTTCAAATTTTAAAAAGCGGAAGATGCCTCATCTCACTCGCTCACGCTCGTTCAAGGCATGACAACTTACTTTCATATACTAATCATTAAGCCTTTTTATTTGCTTCTGGCAACAGCCCACCATGCCCTAAAGTAGTTATACGGCATCCAAGTATTTTTATGTTCTCGAATCAATTCCTGCATTCCGCGACCGCGACTATATTTAAAGAAAGCATCTGCATCAGCATTATCTTTAAGCGGAAACAGCTCTTTAGGGCAGATTTCCTCAGATATATCCCAAACCACATTTTCTTTCACGACACGAGCCGGTTGTCCGGCCACAATACAATGTGGCGGAACATCTTTACTCACAATGCACCCAAAGCCTAAAATACAGCCGTTTCCCAAGTGGACACCTTTAAGAACCGTTGTTTTACGCCCAACCCAAACATTGTCTTCTATAACCACATCTTTATCTTCGTTAATACGCTTACCGGAATAATCATAAATCGGATGATAATCTGTATTATAAATCACGGTATCAGCCAAACCGCAGTCACCCATTGTAATTTTTCCTCCTTTGGCTGCAACAAGCGGCGGCCATGTACACCACAACTTTTGTGCTGTTACCTCTGCTCCGTCTTTTAAATCATATTCTCCCGTAAGAGTCGAGTTTGCTCCAATATCCAGATGAGACTTTCCATATGCATAAATTCCGACTTTCATCATTTCTGTATTGCGCCCGATATGGACATGGGAATCCTTTATCATAAAGGTACAACCCTCCATATATACCCCATCATCCAATTCAAGCGTTGCACTCCCAAACAGTTTTATTTTGGTATTATGCATAAAAATATTCTTACCTAATTTAACGGTATTATTACCACCTTTTAGATAAATATCCGCGTTCTTCCAATACGCAGGTACTCCGATTAATTGATTATTTTTGCTTTTTTTACGCATATCTTATCCTTTTATCTGAGACCATTTAAAGCCAAAATCTTTTTCAATCTGCGATATAATCATATTGGCATCATAAACTGATTGCCCTTTTCCTTGATTTACCCAAACGGAATGACCGCTAAAGCCCTGCCAACCATGATTATAATACTCTTTGTATTCATTTGATAGCAAATCACCGAATTTTAATCCATATCTTATTCCCTCTGCAAACCAATAAGCCGCCGTATCTGCATGCGGATACATGTTTCCAAAAAATGTCCGTGTCTTTTGGGTTATTTCATTTGCTTTTTGCACATTTACCATACAGCACCACTCATTTATTCGGCACGGATAGGTAAACCCTTTTTTAGGATCAAATTCTTCCGGATTTTTAATTTCTTTACTCGGGGTCTGAGGCCAATATTTTGAAGGGAAACGACCTTTAGCTAATTCTTGCTTATTACAAAATTTACTAAAATGGC
This sequence comes from Alphaproteobacteria bacterium, assembly GCA_017477185.1. Classification (GTDB taxonomy): domain Bacteria; phylum Pseudomonadota; class Alphaproteobacteria; order RF32; family CAG-239; genus Scatocola. The sequence goes on from JAFUXF010000017.1 coordinate 3,720, forward strand.
ATAGCCAACATTGTCCTAATTGCCCGACGATTGTCAGTTCCGGATTTTGTTCTAAAGCCGTCACATACACTTGAACAACATTTTTCATAAATTTTATGTCATCGTGCAAAATCAACATATATTTTTTATCTGTATGTTCCAGAGCGTACTGGTAGCGGATATCAAACCGATTATGTCCATACTTCGGACTAAAGAATCGCCACCACCTTTTACAGAAAAATTTCCAACCCATATACGCCGGATAATACCCACGGATATAAGCCTGCTTAATACCAATACTATGTGTATTTTCGCGCACATCAAGTTTCCAAGGTTTGAAATATTCACGCACCGCTTCAGAACGGTAAATATCACAAACTTCTTTACCTGAACAATCATCATTGATATATACCGTATCAATCATGTCTCCGGCGATTTGTTTGAGGCTCATTAAGGTATAAATCAAAGACTCCGGTTTTTTATAAGAATTTATAGCAACATCAATTTTCATTATACAAATGCCTTTGCTAACTTATCGTGTCCCTTAAAAAACAAATGACAAGCTATTGTTTTGCGGATTCCTAATAAATGCGGTTGTAATGCTTTCTCCTGATATAATTCTATTGCATATTGGCGCGCTTTTGCCAAAGACTCTGCACGCGTTTTTTCATTCTTCAGCCGACGCAATGGCTGCGACACTACTGACTTAAAAATAAACCTTGTAATGTAGCGTTGCAAAATTGCCTTTTCTTTTTTATTTTTTACACGCGATGAAGTTAAAAAATAATCAGATAAAACTTTTCCCGCCTCAGCATGAGATTTGATGTATTTATCCGTAATCCCTTTATTCATAACTGATGTCGAACTATCCCGATAATACAATAATTGAGTATCGGTATGAATTAGACTCATAGTATGATACATCACCTTCAGAGAAAAAATTGTATCTTCTGCCGGCTGAATCCCTGCCGGAAACTCTATACAGGAAATTGCATCTTTTTTATATAATCTGTTCCATACCAAAACTGAGCCACCTCGCTTATTCTTAAAATAATAGTTAAATGGGTTTTGATAGGTTTGATACTTGATTTCTTCCAATTGATATTGTGGTGGATTTTGCAGAATAAAATTATCTGGAACCGTTTTATTCACAAACTCGGCAACATCATAATTTCCTTTTTTAATCAAATAATAAAGCACCTCTAAGGCCTGCGGATGAAGCATATCATCTTGATCAAGCAAGGCAATATAAGGAGCTTTTGCCTCTTTTAAGCCTCGATTGCGCGCCATAGAACAGCCGGCATTCGGTTGTGTGATTAAGCGAAAACGCTTATCTCGTTCCTGAAAAGATTTAACTATTTCTTCTGTCCGATCTGTTGATTCATCATTGATACAAAGCACTTCAAAATCTTTAAATGTTTGCTCAATAACAGAATTTAAGCATGGCCATAAATATTTTTCGGCATTATACAGCGGAATGATTAAAGAAATTTGAGGCATTACCCCTCCGTCTACTGATTTAATTTGACTATTTTATAGCCTTATCCGTCCTTTTTTGCAACAGCTTTAAACAGTTTATTAAATGTCATGCGCTATAAATAACTGAAGGAATAACAAAATGAAACCGATTAAAGCTGCAATCGTTTCTGTTAGCGGTGTTAAACTGACAGATGCTGAAAAAGATTTATTAGCACAAGAAAACCCTCTTGGTGTTGCTTTATTTATGCGCAACATCTCAACTCCGCGGCAAATTCAGCGTCTCACTCAATCGATTAAAGAAGTTGTTGGTCGAGATGATATTCTTCTGGCTGTAGACCAAGAAGGTGGGCGTGTTTGTCGATTAACACCACCTTATTTCAGAAAATATTTAGCTCAAGCTGCTATCGGTCAATTAGATTTTGATGTTGCTAAAGAAGCGGCAAAACTCCATGCTGAACTTATTGCTCATGATTTGCATAAGGTTGGGCTTAATTGTAACTTTGCACCGACACTTGATGTAGCAACTCCATTTATCACAAGTGCGCTTAAAAGCCGGTGTTTTTCCAAAAATCCTTTGCTCGTTACACAACTAAGCAGAATCATTTTTGAAACATATCAAGCAGCAGGTATTATACCTTGTATTAAACATCTTCCCGGGCATAGTGGAGCAGAAAATGATCCTCATTTACAACTTTCAAATATTCACAAAATATCTAAACGTTTTCTTTATCCGTTTGAAAAAATTGCTCCTGCTGCTTTAATGGCTATGACCGCTCATATCGTTTTAAATGAAATTGATGATGTTCCTATCACTATGTCTGCAAAAGCCATTAAGCAACTCATTCGAGGACAATTTGGTTTTAAGGGAATTTTACTTTCTGATGCTTTGGAAATGAAATCCCTTTCCGGTACTCTGACGGAAAAAACACTGACTTCGCGTTCTGCCGGTGTTGATGCGGTCTGTTACTGTAAAGGAGACTATGATGGTATAAAGGAGGTTTTGGATCATTGCGGCTACTTAAATGATACAGCTATGTCTGTATGGAAAAAAATATCTGCGCTCGTTTCTCGTCCGTATACGCCGCACAATGTTTCAGGAAAAGCTCGAAAATATCAAAATATTTCCAAACAAACTCCGATTATTGTTGATGACTATGATGCCGTTGAAGTTTTGAATCAATTATAAAAAAGCCCTGATAACTTCAGGGCTTTGTATCATACAATCGCTTATGATGACTATTCTTCATCAAAATCGCCGTCATCCATATCGCCGTCAAAGTCGTCTCCGATGTCCAGTTCATCATCTAAATCTGTATCATCGGTCGCTTCAACTTCAGCATCCAAATCGATATCTTCATCACGAACTTGCATAGCATCAGACATCTCATTATCTAATAAGACACCTGAGAATTGTTCATCCAAATCAGCCAACTCTTTCTCAGCTGCCATGATTTCCATTTCTTCTTCTTCAGGCTCTTCAACTTCAACATATTGTTGCAAGCCCATAACTAAAGAGCGCTGTAATTCCTCAATGCTAACCGTTCCTTCTGCGATTTCACGCAAAGCAACCACGGTATTCTTATCATTATCTCGCGGTAAGGTTAACATAGAACCTGCTGCAATATCTTTAGTACGCTGAGCGGCAACCATCAATAATTCATAACGGTTTGGAATTTTCTCAACGCAATCTTCTACAGTAACTCGTGCCATTTTATTTATCCTTCTTTCTATAAAAAAACTTTTTGTTTCTTATACATACTCTAAAATACAAATGCAATAAAAAATTTAAAAAATCATACAAAATCAGTTACTAACAGCAACAGGGGCGGCAATAATCGAATAACCGATTGCTTGAAACGAATCGCCAAGCAGTTTTCGATTCTTATATACCTCAAGAACATCGTGTTGCGAGGCCTCATGCATTCTGAGTGCCGCTTGCATACTTAAAAACTGCATTTCAGCTTTTTCTTCGCCCAAAATCTGACGAATTTCATCATCATACGCACCTAACACATAAGTTTTCAGACTCCTTGACATACCTTCACTGATGGTTGCCAGACGATATGCACGAATCGTTTTATCACAAGTATAAGCCCACTCTTGTGTTGTGAATCCGTATTTAGCAATTTTATGTCTTAACCAACTTTCCTCCCCTGCAATCCTCATTTTTTGCAACAAACGGCTACACGGATAAATTAAATCCTTAAATGAACTGACAGGTAAGCCTTTACCTTGTTCGTTTTCCCAATAATCAAGCAAGGAACCTGCTCCATATATTCGTGCCATGACTTCGATATTATCCTGTAGTTCATTGAGTTCAGGTAATGTTTTAGCGAAGGCTTTTATGTCCCCACTGGTTAGTGGAGAATTAGCCGTAATCTCCTTGGTACGCAAATCACTCAAATCAACTGATTTTTTTTCAGGTGCATTCGGATAAAATTCTTCAACCGGCACTATATTTTTGATAGTCTCATACAGTTCTGTATTGCGTATTTGTTTTATTGGTTTGTTTTGGATTTTCGGTTGTTCTATATTCGGGTTTTCTCCCCAAGCTTCAGGCATCAACAAGAAGTATAAATACGGAGATAAATATTCTATATCCGGAATATTTTCAACATGTGCTGCGATACGAGTCGGAAATTTATTTTTAGTTTCTTTAATTCCCGGAAGATTCAACACTTTGTCTGAGATTCCGGGAACTGTATGCAAATAAGGTCCGATATACTGATAATATTCCGGCGGTAATAAAGACAGAGCATCCAACAGCATTTTTTCATTTTGCTGTTGAATGCGTTTTTCGGTACTTCCATATTGGTTTATGGTTGCACGAAAAACGGTATCAAAAATGTTTCCAATATTCCAGTGCCATTGGTACTTACGGTCATAGATTGTGTTTTTAGCCGTATAATTCTTTTGTAATTCTTCATAGCTTGGCAACGGTGCAGTTAAATCTAAGGAAAAGTACTTATCATACTTTTCCTTATTTGGTATTGCGGCTTGAGCTGTTATCGTTACAAAACACAAAAAGCCTGCTATCCGTATGCCCAAATTACTCATTTGGTTTTACCATTCTCACTTTCACTTTGAGTTCTGATGTCCCTTGGGCGGGAATATCAATATTCCACCGCATTGTATGAGCATTATACTTTGTTCCTTTTATGTTTTCAGAAAGAATTGTCCAATCATGATTAATATATTGATCAAATATTAAGGCAACATTTTCCGGCTTAGCATTATTAAAAGTTATGTTCAATTCTGCTTCAGCTGTATTTTCCGTTATTTTTTGCAAAGAAACAACTTTTCCTGATGCTGATACATCAAAAGACCGACCAATCCGCATTTCAGCCTCTTCTCCGACAGCTAACTGGCGAAGATTAGCTTCTCCGACAAACAGCATATTTCCTTTACTGTCATGATCATAAAAACGCATGGTTCCTTGAGGTAACGGTTCTCCCAAATTCGATTCCGTCTTATTGACCAATTTGATATAAACATCACTATTTTGTTTTTTAAACTCTCCTCCACTGTTACTCACATTCAAGTATAACGGAGAGCTAAGACGATATTCTTTTTGGTATTTAATTTTATTTTTGCTCAATAGGCTGACTTGTTTGGTCTGATTGTTGGCAATAGTAATTTTTTCAGGCAAAGTATACACATGGTATTCTCCGACACTTTCTTCGACCGGCATAGCTACACTTCCCGTAGCTGCATTATCCATTGCCGCAAAAGAAACAGCCTTCATCACCATCGGACGTGCTGTCGTCTGAGGAAATGTCATATTCGCATCACCGGCAACAATTTGCACGCGTGCTTGGTTATAGTCGACACCGGATGTGTTATTAATGCTGACCCATGACTTTAAATTCAATTCATTGTCTGACATAAATTCAGCAACATAATTAGCTTTCCAATGTAATCCTCCGGTTAGATACATCAACTCTATAGCCTTAGGTCCATCTTGATTTGTCTCAACCCCCAAAGATAGAGATGGTTCGGTTTGAAGATTTTCAGGCAACTTTTCCCAAATTATTCGTCCCGGAAAATCAAATTCAATTCCATAAGAAAATTTCAATACCGGACGGCCTGCATAAACATCCAAAATCAATGCTTTATCATAGATATTTTGAGCTTTTTCCTGATCCCACAAAATGGTTTTGACCACTTTACCGATATTCGCTCGTGCTACATTTTCAGGAGAAAGCATTGCAAAATTGTAATTTTGCTCTTGTACGGTTACCCCTTCTGCATTGACGATAATTGTTTCCGGTCTCATTTGCTCCGACACACCGGCGAATAATATTGATGTTTTTCCGGTCGGTAAATCAACGGTTCTGACATCTTTGACTAATGCTGTATTGTTATAAATACTTAAAGCTAAATCCGTATTATTATCATTTTTAACCGTAATATCAGCATAAGTTGTTGTAGTCATAAGTAACATTGCTAAAACGAGAACAGGTGTTTTTTGCATTATTTTCTCCTTTTTATTACATGTTTTCCATAATATATCTCATATTTTTTCAAAAAAAAAGTTATAAATGCAAATAGTTCTAGACTCGTTAAAAATATTCTCTTATTATACCTAATATCAACAATTTAATTTTGGAAGGAGAAAAGTCATGCCTTGGACTGATGAAATGATCGAAGACCTAAAAAAAATGTGGGATGAAGGTCTTTCTACCGGAGAGATAGGAAAACGTCTCGGCGTTTCCAAAAACTCTATTGTCGGGAAAGTTCATCGTCTTAAGTTAAGTGGTCGACCTTCTCCCATCAAGAAAAAAGATACCTCTACTCACGAAAAGGCAACAAAGCCTGTTATCAAACATGAGGAGAAATCCTCTAAGGTAGTTGTATCAAAACCTGTGTCTCCGGCTCGTCCGGCCACACCAAAGGCACCAACACCAAAAGTTGAAAAAGTTGTAAAACCTTCTGTTACTCCGACTTCTTTACCTTCAGCGGCTAAACCTTCAATCCCCAATACACGTCTTCAGGAAAAAGAGTCTGAAAGTTTTTTAAATGTTTCCATCCCTACAGTCTCTGCTCCACGAAAACCGGGGGATAAAGTTACGGTTACAGACTTGGATAATCATACTTGCCGTTGGCCGATTGGCGACCCGAAAGATGAAAATTTTCATTTTTGCGGAGCTAATGTGCGTGTCGGACAAACATACTGTGAAGAACATGCCGCTATTGCTTACGTTAAAAATCTAAAAAAATAATATAACGAAGTATTCACATCAGATTCTCAGAGATGAACTTAAATGTATTAAAGTCTCTGAGAATTTTTTGTAAGAAAATAAAAAAATAATGAACCTTTTTCTCAATCATATCGTTATAGCTTGTGTAAGGAGAAAAAAATGTCTGATATTTCTAAATTACTTAAAGAAGCTAAGCCTCTCTATTATGTGAGAAAAAAGCATCGCAAACAAATTCAGATGAGTATGCTGGCTTTGTTATGTGTGGGCATTTTGTCTTTTAGTTATCGTCCTGCAGATTTAAACTTTAATATTGATGAAGAGTTGTATCTCACGGAAACAGGCGGGGCTATTGAAGAATTAGGGTTGCCGACAGATGACTATGGTTTTTTGAAAGTAAGTTAGATGGAAGATATCATTTCTGCTTACAAAGGCAAAATTCGTGCCATTATCAAAAAGTTTACCGGCTCATATAATGAAGATATCGAGCAGATGGTTTATATTAAGACATGGCGAAGTTTTTCTGATTATAAAGAGCAGGGAAAACTCAGCCAATGGATTGGAATGATTACCGCGAATGTTTGCCGCGATTATTTTAAATCAAAACAGGTTCGGTTAGGGCAATTACAGGACAATGATGAAACGTTAATTGAAAATATTACAAACAACATTGATCCGGAAACTTTGCTCGATGCAAAAACCAGACAAAAAATTATTCTGAAAGCCGTTAACAGTCTGCCTGTTAAAATGCGACAAGTCATCATTTTATGTGAATATGAGAATTACAGCATCAGGAAAGCAGCTGAAAAATTAAAGATTTCTGAAGGAACAGTTAAATCGCGTCTTTTCAATGCACGGCAAATATTAGCTCACGTTTTAAAACCTTTACAAGGAGAATAAATATGAAAAAAATATATCTACCTATACTATGTGCAACCGCTTTAATGTGTGGTTCTTATGAAGCATCGGCACAAGATGATATTACAATGCCACCCCCCCCTTCAGTCGAGCATCATGCTGATTTTCAAAAAATGGAAAAGCATCACGAAAAAATGGCAACAAAACTGGCTGAAAAATTAAACTTAAATGAGGAACAAAAAGAAAAAGCTCAAGAAATGAGAAAAGCCGCCCGCCAAAAGATGAAACCATTATTAGAGCAAATGAAAGAATTGCGCAAAAAAATGGATACTCTTCGTCAGGATAATATGAAAGAGTTTGAGAATATTTTGACACCTGAACAAAAGGAAATTTTTGCAAAGATTAAAGAAGAGCGAAAAGCTAAATTTGAAAAAATGATGAAAAAACATCATCATGGTCACCATCATATGGCTCCCTTACCTATGGAATAATCTGTCAATAAGGACTATAAAAATGAAAAAATTGTTGTTTTTTGTATGCGCTTTAATGTTGAGCGTCTCGACCGTAGCTGAGGCTCGTCCGCATCATTTTCACAGACATGGTGGTCATTGGGGAGGACCGGTGTACCACTATGCTCCCAGACATCATCATGGGGGCAATGTTGCAGCAGGTCTGGCAGTAGGACTAATTGGCGGAGCTATCCTAAATTCAGTCTTTTCGCAACCTCGTGTCGTTACGACAACAGCATACTCTCCTGTTACTTATGCGCCTGTTGTGCCAACACCGGCGATTGTCAGTACCACAACCACAACGACCTCTCCCTGTTATACAACCTCTAACATTGTGACCGGAGCGACGACGACACATTGTTCATCAACAATCATTACAGGAAACCCAACGACATCGCAATTGTGGTTTGCAAATTAAGGAAAACACTACTATTTCACAATACCCACAAATTTATAAAAAATTGTGGGTATTTTTTTTCGAGACTATTCTTTTTACAAAAAATTTACTATTTTAACTTATATTGTTGTTCAAGTGATATTGTACGGGAGAGGTTGAAATGTTATTTGATGAGGAAACGATATTTACCTATATCGGTTATGCGGCAGCGTTAGCAACAATTTTAACATTTACCATTCAGATTTTGAAAATTATTGAGACTAAAAATGTTACTAGCCTTTCTTCTTATATGTACATTATATATTCTTTAGGACTTGTATGTTGGGCTACATATGGTGTTTACATTGAAAATTGGTTATTGGTTTTTGCTAATTTACTAACGTTTTTATGCACATTTGCAATTCTTATTTTAATTATCTATTACGATGCTGAAGATAAGATTGAACGAGCCAGAAGAGATCCTTTAACTTATGTCTTTAATCGCAAATATTTTGAACAAACTGTTCCTGTTAAAATTGCTGAAGCCAAAACTGTTGGCCAAGGTTTCTCCGTTATGATGGTTGATTCCTCAAACTTGAAGAATGTTATTAAGGCGAATGGGATTAAGGCTGGTAATAAGCTATTAAAAACATTGGCTAAATTTTTAGAAAAAGATTTACGCGAAAATGATTTGGTTTCTCGCTTTGATGATAATAAGTTTGCCGTATTCCTTTATGGTGCTGATGGGAAAACCGTTCCTTTTGTTGCTAAGCGTTTGTTAAATAATATCAAAGCCACCAAAGTTAAGTTATCTCAAGGAATTGAAGAAAATATTGATATAAATATTGGAATTTGTACTTCTGATCAAGGAGCATATATGGAAGATTTACTCGTTAAAGCAGGTAAAGCTCTTGATGGTATCTCTTCTAAAGATACTGAAAAGTATAAGATTTGTGAAAAGTAGTTATGAAACTCTTTAATTGCAAAAAAAATGGGCCTGAAAATGGCTCGTTTTTTTTGTGTTCTGATTGTTTACTTACTTAATCTGCGGATAAATTCTTCAGCTTGCTGTAAACCATCTTTAGTAATCCGATGCTGTCCACCTTTTACCGTATATGTCAAGACTTCTTGACATCCTAAATGTCGTAAGTGTTCCTCCGTATATGCCATAACCCCATAACGTACTAAATTATCGGCATCACCATGGATTAACAAACATGGAGGCGTTTGTACTTGATGCTTTTGGAAATACTCCGGTACAGCCAGTATTCCGCTAAAACTAATGCATCCTGCTATTTTTTCCGGATACCGTAAAGCTGTATACAAAGCGAGCATTGCTCCTTGAGAAAAACCACATAAAAATAAATCTTTTGCGTCTAACTGATATTCATTCAAACAATTCTCAATATAATCACTCAAGTAATGGTAACTCTCATCAAAACCTTTACCCATTAAAGCGTATATATCCGTACACTCATGAAGTGTTGGAACCGTTTTTCTAGCATCATCAGGATCAAAGCGGTGCATAGAGTACCACTGTCTTTTATGATCATAAATTTCGCATTTCAGAGGAGCTTCCGGCAAATGAATAGCAACGTCCTGCATATTATCCAAAAAAGACACTATTCGCCGATTTAGGCTTTCACAATTATCAATATAGCCATGCAAAAAAATAATAAGTTTCTTTGGAAAACCTTTTATATGAACGATTTCTTCGCTAACAGCCGGCATCTCCTTGCTACCCTGCCTTGTTATCATGATGTCATAGCTTAAAAAAAATATCTTAAAATACATTTAATTTCATTTACTTCTCAGACAATTATTTATAGACTGTTTTATAATATCAAGGGGAAATATTATGGCTCTTTTTAAAAAATTGATTAAAATTCGCGGTACAGGTAATCAGATTATCTCAAAAAAAACAAAAACCAATCACCTCTACAAACGCAGTTGTATTGATATTACAGGTGATGGTAATCTTATCAGAATACATGAAAAAAATGACATTTATCGAGTACGTCTGGTGGTGAATGGAAGCCATAATGAAATTACATTTGATGAAGGGTTACGCGGTTTCTTTTTTATGGTTGTGAGCGGATCTAACATTAAAGTACATATTGGTAAGAATTGTTTTTTCAGAGATTGCGAAATGGCTATTTTTGAGAACGGTAGCACTTTAGAGATTGGTGAAGGGACTATGTCAGCACGAGGTTCAAAACTCTTTGTGTCTGATTTTCATACTATTTATGATATTGAAACAAAACAACCCTTAAATAAAGGCACTCATTTAAAAATAGGGAATCATGTTTGGATTGGTGATAGTTCTATAGTTCTTAAAAATCATACCATTGCTGATAATATTGTTGTTGCGGCCAATTCCGTCGTTACTAAAGATTTGCTGGAAAGTAACGCTATTTACGCCGGTAATCCTGCAATTCTCAAAAAAAGAAATGTTAATTGGGATTATCGTTATTATGATCAGTATGTTGCTGATTTAAGCGCAGCAGGTATTGCCGTAGCTCTTGACCAATAACAAGCCTCGAGATTTTGAATAGCTTGAAATGGAGATTCTAGCGTAATTTCTAAACAATTCTTGATTGTGCGTAAGAAGCACTTTTGTTGTGTTTGTTCATATTGACAATAAGGTGTCGTAAAGTACCTTCCATATATGTTTGAATCATCAATTTGAATATTAAGACCGTGTTGATAACAAAATGCCGACTTTGCGGTGTTCCATAATCTTTTTTCTATATAAAAATCTCCACATGATAAACAGGCGATTTGTTGTTTGGCTCGATAATAATCAATAATTGCAAAAATCGCTGTATAACGAATTTTATCTGCCTTTAATTTTCTGATAATACGATGTTTAGGTCCCCCTGTTAAAATATAAATTCTGTGCCCTCTTCTGAAAGCCTCATCACAAAATGCCTTAAAATATTGAGGTTGATTATTGATAACACCATGATAATCTAATCCAATCTTTAGTGATTGAAAATTGTTATTCATCAGCCATTCCAAATAAAGAAGAAATTGTTTCTTTAAGAGAATTAGGACTTAATGCTGATAGTGGGTTTATTTGAATGCTAGCATCTCCTAAATCACCTGATATGTAATAATCAGCTGCAAATACCGTTCCATCTTTACCGGCCAGTAAGTTGCCGACAATAGGAATGCTTCCCAAAATCATATTTAAGCTATATGCCGGGGCAACTTGCCCGCGAATATCCAGTTCCTCCAAACGTCGATTATATGTTCCGTTTGCAGTAATTCCCATGACATTGCCAAACGCTTTAGCTTTTTTTAACATCAATTGTTTTCGGCGGTATTCAAAAGGAGCATCTAAGTGCGAAAACGCTAACCCTTCTCCTGTCAACAAATCAAGCATACCTCTAAAAGAAGCTACCGTCAAAAACTTAGCGACTAAAGGGGTATTATGAATATTAAAGTCTCTGATTTTGGCATGACCGATAAATGCTTTATCTATGTTCCGTCTCGCCTCTATTTTGAGATTTCCCCCTTGCATATCATCATAAATACGCAACACTTTCATTGTTGCTCCGGCATCATTACTATCAACTGACAGATAAAACTCTTTATTAGGGCGTGGGACATAATCGAATTTGAGCATTGAATTTTGACCTGTTTTGTAATTTCCAACAACGTGAATCTCTTGAATACCTATGCCATTGACTAACTTTGCACTTCCGGCAAAATTGGTTACGGCAATATGAGGGTTTGTCCATAAGTTATTCACAGCAATAAAGATATCTGCATCTATTGTTTTTTCAAGGTCGTCATTTTCATCTTCTTCTACTTGGCGTGCAACGTTTTTCTTATTCTCCTTGAGCTTATTATCTTGTTTTTCAAAAAAAGGAGAAAGGTCATAGCTTTCACCGGAAATATTGATTTTTGCTTTTATTTTTGGCTCATATCCTAGCTCAATTTTTGCTTTTGCATTCGTTTTTGAGCCTTTTATCTGATTGATATCAACTAAATTTACACGATTTTTGCTATCAAAACTCAAACTTCCTTGTAATTCCATTTCTTGATTTTTGAGCGTTAAATCCGATATTGATTTTATTTTATCATCTGCTACTTTTATGAGCGCGGATACTTCACCTTTTTCTCCTTTAGGCTTGCGGAATCCTAAAAAAGAAAAATCTATATCCATTGGATTTAATGTTCCGGCGAGGGCAATATCTGTCCGATGCTCATCAAAAATTGTAATTTCAGCATTCATATCGGCATAACCCGAAATATACGGAGGATCGAGAACACTGATGTTTAGTCCTAATTTCTTTTCTAATTGGTCATCAAATTTAAAACTCAAGTTATATCTGCTTTTATAATCTTTTTTGATAAAATTCTCTGTCCAATCTAAAACAATCGGAATTTCATCTAACTTTGCTTCTCCTTGAACTTTTAATCCTTGGTTATTTACCTCTAATTTTAGGGCATCGGCTGTGATATTTTTTCCACCTACCACATTATCCATTTTAAAATTCGTAATATCTGAAATGACACTAACCTTAACCTCGTTCGGTTGTAAGTTCTGCTTCATTTCAAACTTCAAATCTAATTTTGTTTTTGCTTCTCCACTAAGCTGATCAGGATTAAGTCCCATGTCAGACGTATATTGCAATGGTTTATGGTCTATCACTTTGAGAGCATCCGAAACAGATGATTCCATCTCCAGACTGATATCTGCAAAATTGTCTTCTTTATCTAAATCATATAAATCGACATATCCTCCTGTAAGTTTTACTCCGTCAGACTCTCCCGATGATGCCGTAATTTTAATATTATGTTTTGTAAAAGCGGCTTGTCCTTTAGCATTAACTATCTTTGGCATTCCTGTTAAATAATCAAGACTAACACCGTCAACATCTCCTCCGCCGCTCAGATCCAAAAAGCCAAACTGTCCTTTAGAATTCGTACCAAATGTAAAGGTAAACTCAGCGTTAGAAATAATCCCATCGTGCATACTGTCATTACACCAATTCCACCCCGGCGTAGCAATATATTTAGGCCAATACTCATAAAGTTTATTAACCTCCAGACTATCGACGGCTGCTGTTAATTTCATTTTCAAGTCTTTAAGAGATTGCTCTAAAAAATATTTCTTAAAACCGCTCCCCTCAAAACTTATTTGTGCTTGTTGTCCGCCTAAATCGAATGCTGCATTTTTAACAGAAACTTTATCCATTCCTCCGATTAACTGTCCTTCAAGCAAAAATGATTCTATTTTATAAGCACTTTCTTCATCATTTTTAAATGTCACGTTTCCCTGACCGCCTTCAAACTGAAAATTTGTTTGTTCAAACGCGACATCAGCCAATTTCATAATATCGTTATGGTTTTCTAATACTTTTTTAATGTCAATAAGCGTACTGATACGCCCGCTTAGGGGAATATTGATTTGATATAATTCTTGTAACGGTGTTTTTCCTAATATTGCCTCAACAGCTTCTTGCGGCACAATATCAGAAAAATAAATATCTAATGCTAACTTTTCCTGTAAATGTCGGTATTCTGCCGAGATACCGACAGAAGCCATACTCTCACCTAAATTTACTAAAGCATTCAAATCTGTCGATAAATTCAAAATGTTGCGTTCAAAACTATAATTTAAGTCTGAAAAGCTCCATTTATGTCCTAAATCAACTTCGTGCCACTCCAATTCTCCTCCATTGATTTTTATGGAATTGATATAGCTTTCAATGTAACTATGGTCCTCATCATCAAAACGTTCTAAAAATTCTTCTAAGGTCTTAAAATAGTAATCTAATTTCTTTTTTCCTGTTTCATTTTTATCGTCTTCTTTGATACCGTAATTACTAAAAACATAAACAACAGGTGCTTCAACTGCTATGGCACTCGGTGCAATAATTCCTCGCAACAATGCTTTTAGGCTAAATGATACAGTGGCTCTTGGCGCCTTAATATTAAGACTTTCATCGCGACGTTTATATGAAATATCTTTAGCCACAATTTTTATTGGTTGCAATGATCTTACCAGCTCAATCGAAACACCTCCTACAGAAATATCGGCTTCCGTTGTATCATAATTCAGAGCTTGCATAATATACGGTTTTAAAAATGGAACATCTATTGGACCTCGGTATAGCTGCCAAATAAATAGCAGTAAAATTCCCAAAAACGTTACACCGAGGTAATCTAAAATTTTTTGAAACCAATATGCTCGATTAGATATTTTTTTCATATACTTCTATCCATTTCAAAATATCTAAATCATTTCGGTAATTTTGTAAATTACTGTGATGACCATTATCATATATCTTTAAGGTTTTCGGCTCCGGTGCTGCTTCATACAAATTTTTTGCTAATTTCACCGGAACAACCTTATCCTGCCCTGCGCCCATAATTAGAATCGGACTTTTTATTTGCTGAATAGCAGACAAATTATCATACTTATCTTTAACAATAATATTCACTGGTAAAAATGGTGCTTTATTTTTGGCTGCATTAACCATATTATCAAAAGGAACTTCCAAAATAATACCGGCAAAAATTCCCTTAGCTTGGCGTTGTACTGCTGAATAAAGAGCCATATGAGCTCCTAATGACATACCATAAAGATAAATATTTTCTTGTGTGTAACCAAGATTGGTTAAATAATCAATTGCAGCCAATGCGTCTTTTTCTAAATTTTCCTGAGATATTTTTCCAGCCAAATGACCAAAACCGCGATATTCCGGCATTAAAATTCCATATCCCTGTTCTGCAAAAATTTTCATCTTCGGATAAAATGCTTCAACATTTTCCGCATTTCCGTGCAAAAAAACTATCGTTTTTCTATTATCTTCAGCCGGAATAAACCAAGCTGACAATTTTGTTTTATCTATTGCCTGATATTCAACCTCTTGAAAAGGTAATTCATCCATGTGCGCTTTGGTTATATCTGAGCTTTTTTGCGATGGATGATAAAAGAACCATGTCGGAAAAACATAAATTGTCGTACATAATAACAAATATCCGATTATACCACCACATATAAGACTTAATGAAATGATTTTAGCTGTTCTCTTCATTCTTTCCGACCTTTCCGGCTAGTGCCGCCGCCAAAAACATATCAATATCCCCATCTAATACGGCTTTGGTATCAGAAGTTTCTGCATCCGTCCGTAGGTCTTTAACCATTTTATAAGGCTGCAAAACATAAGAACGAATCTGACTTCCCCACCCGTTATCACCTTGTGCTGACCGTTGTTCTTGTGCAGCAGCCTCACGTTTTTGCAATTCTATCTCATATAGGCGTGCTTTTAACATCTTCCATGCACTGTCGCGATTTTGAAACTGTGAACGTTGTGTCTGACAAGAAACAACTATTCCGGTCGGAATATGGGTAATTCTAACGGCAGAATCGGTTTTATTGATATGTTGACCACCTGCTCCTGAAGCTCGATATGTATCAATGCGACAGTCTGCTTCATTGATTTCTATTTGAATTTCATCATCAATAACAGGATAAACACCTACAGATGCAAAACTTGTATGACGACGAGCGTTACTGTCAAACGGCGAAATTCTGACCAATCGATGGACACCGCTTTCCGCTTTTAACCAACCATACGCATTATGTCCTATAATGCGTATCGTCGCTGATTTTAAGCCTGCAACATCTCCTTCCGTTTCCTCAATATATTCAACTTTGTAGTGGTGATTCTCTGCCCATCGCGTATACATTCTTAACAGCATTTCTGCCCAATCTTGAGCTTCAGTACCACCGCTTCCGGAATGAACTTCTAAAAAAGCATCATTACCATCAACTTCTCCCGACAGTAAAGCCTCCAGTTCACCATGATGCGTTTCTTTTCGTAGTATTTCCAGCTGTTGCATTCCTTCAGATAACATATTTTCATCATTGTCACTTTCTGCCATTTCACAAAGTTCATATAAGTCCTGAAGATTTTTTTCTTGCTGCTGATATATATTAATATTTTGCTCTAAAGTGTTTTTTTCCGACATCAATTTTTGTGCCCGCACAGCATCATTCCACAATTCCGGATTTGCTGTCAACGCATTCAGTTCTTCAAGGCGCATTAGCGCATTTTCATAGTCAAAGAGACCTCCGAATTAATGCCAATGACCGGCGGATATCTTCTACAATTGAAATAATTTCTGCTCTCATTTTTTTGTCCTAATATTGCGTTCCAATTTGAATTTCTGCATCTTCGACTGATGTTTCATCATCTGCTGTGGTTTCACTCCCGACAACACGTTGATGATGTTTATTAAAGTCAAAATCAGGTTTAATTGCCTCAAAAATAACTTCTTTATCACTGGGTGAAGCCAATTTACCGGTTTTGTGATTAATGCGTACCAACTTAATACCTTCCGGAATACGGAATGGCTCATCCGGTGTATTTTTTAGAGCTTGTTCCATGATATTATAAAAAATCGGCAAGGCTACGGATGCTCCTGTTTCAACTTTACCCAACGTCCGCGGATCATCAAAACCGACGTATGTTCCGACCACTAAATCAGGAGAAAATCCGATAAACCATCCATCCTTATTGTCGTTAGTTGTTCCGGTTTTTCCGGCCAAATGACGATTTAAGGCACGCAACCGTGCACCTGTTCCACGAATCGCCACGCCTTCAAGAATCGACACCATTTGATAAGCACTTAATTTATCAACAATCTGTTCTCTGGTATCTTGTAACACAGGTGCTTGTTGATCTTTCCAATGTTCTGCATTACAATTTTCACACAGACGGGTATCCTTTTTGAAAATTGTTTTACCTTTACGATCTTGAATTTTTTCAATAAAATATGGTGTTACTTTTTTGCCGCCGTTAACCAAAACGGAATAAGCCGTTACCATATTAATCAACTTAGTATCGCCGGCTCCCAGTGACATTGATAATAACTGCGGCAAATTGTCATTAATCCCTACACGACGAGCCATTTCTGCCACTTTATCCATTCCGACTTCCTGAGCTAAACGCACAGTCATTAAGTTTCGCGATTTTTCTATTCCTTCTCGCAAAGTCATCAAACCATAAAATTTCTTAGAATAATTTTCCGGTTTCCAACGTTTTAATCCAGCCCCTTGATCAAGAACAAACGGCGCATCCAAAACCAAATCTGTCGGAGAATACCCGTTTTCTAAAGCACTTAAATAAACAAACGGCTTAAAAGCTGATCCTGTCTGTCTTAAGGCTTGTGTCGCTCGGTTAAACTGAGAAATTGCAAAAGAATACCCCCCGACAATTGCCAAGACTTTCCCGCTATGCGGTTCCATAATGACAACGCCGCCTTCAACATTTGGAATTTGTCGTAATTCATAGCTGTTATCCGGTAATTTTTTATCTTTAATTGTTTTGCTCTCGGCTTTTTCTACCCAAATAACATCACCCGAAGTTAAAACGGCTTCCATATTTTTAGGTGCATCACCAATTCGTTGATCATCAAGCGTTTTGTGTGCCCAAGAAACTAACGCAAAAGGAATAACACCCTGTTCATCATCAATCGTCGTTATATATGCCGTATTATTCTTAACTTCACGCACGGCGGCTAATTTCCAACTATCTTCAGCACCGGCCGGCGGGGTTAATTTTTGCAATGTTTGAACAATATTATTATCGATAGTTATTTTATCAATAGCTCCTCGCCATCCATGCCGACGATCATAATTACGAATTTCTTGTTGAAAAACTTTGGTGGCAATAGACTGAAGACGAGGATTTAAAGTGGTTCGCACAAGCAGCCCACCTTCATAGAGGGCATCATCACCATATTGTGCACTAATTTCGCGACGAACTTCCTCACTAAAATATTGAGCATCACGCACAATATTAGGATTACGCTCAATAACTTTTAATTTCTTTTCTTTAGCCTTTTTGGCTTCTTCTGCTTTAACATAGCCATCTTCTTCCATACGATCAATAACCCAATTACGCCGTCCGACGGCTGCTTCATATTTTGTTTTAGGATTATAGTTATTAGGCCCTTTGGGCAAAGCGGCCAAATAAGCGGCTTCTTCCAGTGTCAGTTCATTCAAGGACTTGCCGAAATAATTTAATGCAGCGGCAGCAACACCATAGGAACGATTACCTAAATAGATTTCATTAAGATACAGTTCAAGAATATGGTCTTTACTAAATGCTTGTTCTATCCGTGTTGCTAAAATAGCTTCTTTAAGTTTCCGGATATAAGACAATTCTGAGCTCAATAAAAAGTTTTTTGCAACTTGCTGGGTAATAGTTGATGCCCCTGCCGGACGTTTGCCGGTACCGATATTTTTCAGATTACCCAGAACAGCACGAATAATGCCCAGAACATCAACCCCGGCATGTTGGTAAAAATGTTTATCTTCCGCTGCAATAAAGGCATTTTTCACCTGATCCGGAATTTTATCAATCGGCACAAAAAAACGTTTTTCCGTGGCATATTCCATCATCGGCTGACCATCACCGGCATACAGTCTGGTTGTTACCGGCGGTTCATATTTTGCTAATTTACTGTAGTCCGGTAAATCAGAGGAAATATCCCAAAATATCAGCATTGCGAGTATTATGCCAATAATAGCAAAGAAAAAAATTGTGCTTAACAGCGAAGTTAAAGTCTTAAACATCAAAAATCCTATTTGCAAATTGTCTTTCAGCTTGAGTGTTAATCTATTACAATTTACAAAAAAAGCAATCAAAATTTATGCTTTTTAAAAAACGGAGGCATGTCGCATATTATCAAAATATTGTTTGATTGCTTTACTGGTTGAAGTTGCTAGTTTTTTGCGGTAAGACGGTTGCTTTAATTGGTATTCTTCCGTCCGATTAGACAGATACCCCATTTCTAGCAAAACAGAAGGGACATCAGGAGCTTTAAGCACGGCAAATCCGGCAAACCGGTGTGTATTATCAACCAATTTAACAGATTTGCGCATTTCTTGAACCATAAATCCGGCAAACTCTGATGAGCGATTCATTGTTTCACGCTGTGCTAAGTTGATTAAAATATCCGAGACTTCTTTTGAGTGTTCTAACAGATTTAATCCCCCGATAATATCGGCTTTATTTTCTCTTTCAGCCAGAGCCTCAGCTTCTTTATCCGACGCGGTTTCGGAAAGTGTATAAACCGACAACCCTTTAGCATTACGATTAGCCGCACTATCAGCATGAATTGACATAAACAGATCCGCATTATATTTTCTTGCAATTTTAACACGGTCACGCAAAGGGATGAAAATATCCGTCGTTCGGGTTAAATAAACGGTATATTTTCCTTCTTTATCCAGCATCGCTTTGAGTTCTTTTGCCATAGCAAGAGTAATTGTTTTTTCATAAATACCGGAATACCCTATTGCTCCCGGGTCTTTACCGCCATGTCCGGGGTCAAGAACAATAATTTTTTTTGACCTTGATAAGGTTTGTACCGTTTTTTTGTTACTTTCCGTTGTTTTGGCTGTCCCATCATGGCTATCAAAGGCATATCGACTTCCAATGTGCGAATCAAATTCTCGCGGGGTTACAGCTACAACATCCATAACGAACCGCCAACCAAAATTGCTCTGCGGGGCTAACATAAAAGCTTTTTTTATAATAACCGGTGTTTTTAAATCAAGAGCAATCCGTTTTAATCCAATCTCCGGTGCTCCTACTCTTACACCTGTTATCAAGCTTGTTTTATCTTTACGATTGGCAACATTTGTTGCTATTGTACAATTATATGCATCGACAACCAAGCGGCGTGGTTCACTGAGCAAAAATGCCTTATATGTAAATTTGGCATCGGCATCAAAAACAATACGGAAACCCTCTGCCCCTTGTCCGATACGCATATTTTTAATTGTTGCACTCTGCGCGGATAAAGGCAGTAAAAAACTCAAAAGAAAAATTATAATTTTCTTTTGACAGTAATGTTTTAATATGTTTATTGCCGTTCTCATTTTTCTGCTTCTATCCAGTTATATTATTATAATGCAACACTTGTTACTAAGAAGTTAAAAAGAAAATGTGACTGAGATAAAAAATATTATTGTATTTTAATTTAATTTGTATATGCTGAATGTAATTGGATGCGTTAAATATATCGATACCGTACGAGATGATATTTGATAAACATTTTTGTAGTATGGTCATTGGTACCGCGGCTTATTCATAGCGAAAAGTACGCTGCAGACAAGATGGATAAAAGTTTACTGAAGGTTTTACACTCGCTTATATACAATAACTAACTAATAATCAGGTAAGCGGGAATTCGCGCGATATTTAATGCGCTGCTAGATGAAGTTGATTTAGTGATGGTGTGTTTAATAAACTGTCATTTTTTGAATTTTGCGAGAATCGTGTAACTCCGTTCAGTGTTGATGATTTTAAACCGTCAAAACGGTTTGTTTGTTATGGAGTTATTATATGACAAAAAGAATGTTAATTGATGACACTCAACCGGAAGAAACTCGCGTTGTTATTGTCAACGGTAATAAAGTTGAAGATGTTGAATTTGAGTCTAGTTTCAGAAAACAAATTAAAGGGAACATTTATCTTGCCAAAGTTATGAGAATTGAACCTTCGTTGCAAGCTGCTTTTGTTGATTACGGCGGCAATAAACATGGTTTTTTAGCATTTGGTGAAATTCATCCCGATTACTACCATTTATCTGATGATATTATTGCCGAAATTGATCAGGAAGTTGATGAAGCAATTGAAGCAAAAAAACAATACTTGAAAGATCGTGAATTGGAACGTGCTCGTTATCGCGAGGAAAAAGCGCGTGAACGTGCCAGAATTGAGGAAGAAAAACGTTTAGCCGCAGAGGCAGCCTCGCAAGAAGCCGTTACCGAATCGCAACAGCAAGAAATTGATAATTCGGAGCAAAAGTGCGCTGTTTCTGCAGAATCTGAGCAACCGACACAAGAACCTGTCATTGTTAAACCGGAACTCTCTGCTGATGAATTAGCAACAGAGCTCTCTGAAGAAGATGAAAAACATAAGCGCAAAAAAAGAATCTTAAAAAAGAGAATAAAAAAACAAAAGGCTCAGGCTGAGGTTAATGAATCTGTTACGGTTAAGGCTGCTGAAGTTACGGAAGATGAAGTTATTAAAGAAGATATGATTCCGGCTCAGGAAACTGACAATGATGGTATTGATGGTGTCGATGATGAAGAAGATGATGATACTGAGTATGATTTTGAAAGCCAGCGTAAATTAATGCGTTTGAGAAAAATGTTTCATCGCAGCGCAATTCAAGATGTTATTAAAGAAGGGCAAATCCTATTAGTACAAGTCGTCAAAGAGGAGCGCGGTAATAAGGGTGCTGCTTTAACAACTTATTTATCTCTTGCCGGTCGCTATTGTGTACTGATGCCAAACAGAATTAAAAGCGGCGGTGTATCTCGTAAAATTACCAATGTTTCTGACCGCAAACGCTTAAAAGGAATTATTAGAGAACTCCCCATCAGCAACGATATGTCTATGATTGTGCGGACAGCCGGCGAAGATAAGACAAAGGCTGATATTATTCGTGATTATAATTATCTTATTCGTAGTTGGAATCAAATCAGATTGCAGGCTCTCAAAAACAAGGCCCCATACTTAATTCACGAAGAGGGAAATTTGATTAAGCGTGCTTTGCGTGATATGTACACAAAAGATGTTTCTGAAATCATTGTCGATGGTGACAAAGCGTATCGTGAAGCTCGTGAATTTACCAAGATTTTATCTCCGCATAATTTGAAAAAAATAAAAGCTAACAAAAAAGGTGATTTGCCTTTATTCCAGCGTTTTCAGGTTGAGACACAGTTGGATAAATTGCACGATACAAATGTTCAATTAGAATCCGGTGGTTATTTAGTCATTAATCCGACAGAAGCTTTGGTATCCATAGATGTTAACTCAGGACGTGCCACCAAAGAAAAGGATTTGGAGGAAACTGCCCTAAAAACTAATCTGGAAGCAGCTGATGAAATTGCAAAACAATTAAGAATGCGTAATCTGGCCGGTTTAGTTGTTGTTGACTTTATTGATATGGAAGACCCTAAAAATAATATTGCGGTTGAAAAACGCATGAAAGAAGCTATGAAATCTGATCGGGCCCGAGTTCAAATTGCCAAGATGAGTATTTTCGGCTTACTTGAAATTTCTCGACAAAGAATGCATTCTTCTTTCTTTGAAAGTAATTATCAAGTATGTCCGCATTGCCAAGGCAAAGGATTGGTTCGTACAACCGAATCCGGCGCAGTCTTGGTTTTAAGGGGGATTGAAGAAGAAGGTTTGCGCAATCGCTCTTCTCAAGTTAATGTTTTTGTTCCGAGTGAAATTGCTATTTTCCTTCTCAATCAAAAACGGCAAAAAATTTGTGAACTTGAAAATCTTTATCATATGCAAATTATTGTTAGTGCAGATGATACGATTAAAAATGTTGCTGATTATAGAATCGAGCGGGTTAAAGCAGTTAAGCAAGTGGCAGAAAAAGATAACGGCTCTGTTTTCTGTTCTGATGCGCCGGAAGAAGGTACAATTACAGAACAAAATGAGATTGAGGAACAAGAAAACACATCTTCTGAAACTGAGGCAGAAGAAAATTCTGCACGTTCTTATCACAATTATCGCCGCAAAGACAGACGCGGACGTCGTGGTTTTAATCGTGATCGCAGAGGGCGTAATCGTTATCGTCAAGATGGAGAGGCATCTCAGGAATCGTCAGAAAATTCTTCTAACGCACCGGTTATCTTGTATAACAGCCATGAAGATATTACTTCTTCTGCAACGGAAGAAGATGCCCCTAAGGAGAAGACAACTTGGTGGAAAAAACTTATCAAAAGCTAAAAGCTATATTTCATCATTTTTCAAAGCCAATCTCACTGTTAACAGTGGGATTGGTTTTATTTTTTGCAAATAACAGTTTTGCACAGATGATTATCCTGTCTGATGAAGAAACAGAGCTGTATTTACAAAGTCTCATTCGCCCGATTTTTCAGGCTGCAGGTATTCCGTTTGATCGAAATAAAATTTATATTGTGGAAGATAACTCGCTTAATGCTTTTGTCAGTGACGGAAATAATCTGTTTATTCACAGTGAAACTATTTTAAAGGCAAAGAATTCTGATGAATTACGCGGTATTATTGCGCATGAGGCCGGACACATTCAAGGCGGACACATTCTTCGACATAAACTTTTGATGCAAGAAATGCAAAATGTCAGTTTAGCTTCGTTAGTGGTTGCCGGTGCACTGGGCGCAGCATCTGGCCGAGGTGATGTCGCGATGGGCGTTGCTCTGGGTGCTCAAAGTTCTTTAATTAACCAGTCTCTTGCGTATCGTGTCCAAGAAGAAAGGAATGCGGATGAAGCGGCAATATCCCTTTTAAGGAAAACACACCACTCTCCCCAAGGATTGCTCAATTTTATGAAAAAAATTCAAGCACAAAACAAATTACAAGGCATTAACGAAAATTCTTATTTTCGAACTCATCCACTCTCGGGAGAGCGCATCGCTTTTTTGCAAGAAGCGGTTAAGAATTCACCTTATCAACCAAATTCCGGTTCTCCGGATAAACAATTAAAAAGAATTCAGGCAAAATTATATGCCTTTGTTAAGTCTCCGGCACAAACATCATTAAAATATCCATTGTCAGATAAAAGCATTGATTCCCAATATGCTCGGGCAATTGCCGCCTTCAAAAAAATGGATTTTATTAAGTCCTTTACCATAACGGATAAGTTGATAAAGTATGAGCCAAATAATCCCCACTTTCACGAATTGAAAGGTCAAATTTTAATGGAACAAGGTAAAATTCAGCAAGCCCAAGCAGAATTTGCTCAAGCTTCAAAATTGTTGCCTTATTCCGTCTTATTTAAAATTAACGAAGCACAAGCCGTGCTTGAATTGTCCCCTTCAGCAGTTCAATTGAAAAATATAATCGCACAATTGCAACAGGCTTCAGTTGCACGTCCGACAACCATCGGTTGGTTGTTACTCGCAAAGGCCTATGGCTTAAACAATCAAACAGCAGAAGCGCAATACGCCTCTGCTCAATTTAGTGTTATGACCGGAGATCTTGCTTTAGCAAAGCATCAAGCAGAAGAGGCAAAACGTCATAGTTTATCCCCTCAATTAACCCTTAAAATTGATGATTTGCTAAATTCATTAAAATAAAAATAGCCCCAAAAAAGATTGAGGCTAAAAAGTGATTGCAAAAATTTTTCAGATGTGATATTATCATAATAGATTCTGCTATTGGCTATATTAAGGAGGCTATTATGAAAAAGATATCTTATCTTTGCTCAACTTATTTAATCTTTTGTGCAACTTTGGCTCATGCCAATATCTTTTCTCCTGATACACACCTCTCTGTTTATACAAAATCTACTACTTCAGTAGCAGAATCTTCTGATTTTATTAAGTTAGCGGCGGTTTATCCTTTATCCGGTAACGGCGGCATGACGTTTAAGGCTCCTAAGGCAACGAGTTGCGCTGCCGGTTATGAGAGTTATAACGGCAAATGCATTAAAAAATGTGATCGAAAAACTTATCCGTTTGCCTCCCAACCCAGTACCGTTAAGGGGACTTTTTCTTCTTGTACCGGACTA
The DNA here is from genome assembly GCA_017477185.1 of Alphaproteobacteria bacterium. GTDB lineage: Bacteria > Pseudomonadota > Alphaproteobacteria > RF32 > CAG-239 > Scatocola. The sequence goes on from JAFUXF010000017.1 coordinate 28,673, forward strand.
ACCACATATTATGGGTACACCGCGTGCAACAACGGGTGGACGCTGAATAATCATGATTGTATTGAGAACACTTGTGACGGTTATGTTCCGCAAGCGGATTTATCGCATTGTCAAACAGCCGGCGGAAACATTTGTTATCGCGGAAGTACGGCAGTTTATAAATGCAGTACCTGTGATGCCGGATGGGTGTTAAATGCTTCCGGCATATGTGTTGAGACGTCTTGTCCGTCTGATGACTATCCGTACCCCTCAAACCCAGGGGAGGATGCCGGAAAAGTCAAGTCTTGCCAAAGTGGTGAGCGGACATGGTATGGTTATGAAAGCTGCAACAGCGGATGGGTTAAATCCGGCAGTTATTGTAACAAAGCGACATGCGACACCACGGCTTATCCATACACCACGCAGGGGCAAGCGGCTGGGTGTAAGAGCATACAAGAATGCAAATCCGGCAGTGATAGTTATTACGGTTGCGGCTCAAGCGGGTGCAAGAGCGGATATATTGCCGACGGTAA
>JAFUXF010000018.1 GCA_017477185.1 Alphaproteobacteria bacterium
TACGCTGTGAATGCTGCTCCGCCTTCTTCAGCCAATACTTTTGTAATAGCTGCCGTTAAGGTCGTTTTTCCATGGTCTACGTGACCAATCGTTCCAATGTTACAGTGCGGCTTGGTCCGCTCAAATTTCTCTTTTGCCATTGTTACAAAATCCTAATTTTATGTTGTTAATATTCGGAGAGGAAAATTTTTTGGAGCGGGTGAGGGGAATCGAACCCCCGTCATAAGCTTGGAAGGCTTCTGCTCTACCATTGAGCTACACCCGCTTAATACTGCCCTTTCCGAGAGCCCTATTAAAAATGGTGGAGGGGGATGGATTCGAACCATCGTAGACGAAAGTCGACGGATTTACAGTCCGTTGCATTTGACCGCTCTGCCACCCCTCCATTAAAGAAGAATGCTACCATTTCAGCTAGTCGCTTTTTGCAAATAACCTTATTTTTGAGTCTTTGTCAACCTCTTTTTTAGATATTTCTTAATTTATTCGAGTTATCCTCAGGTCTGAGAGTTTTTTTAGTTATCAGAGGTCTTATATGCTAAAAACAAGTATCACAGAATCGAGAAACGAAAATACCATCGATGTTGATCTTATGGACTCCTTAAAAATAGCCCAAGCTATCAATGATGAGGATAAAAAAGTAGCTTTAGCAATCAAAAAGGTTTTACCGCAAATTGCTCAAGCCATTGATGTCGTCGCTACTTCCTTTTTGAAAGGAGGGCGATTAGCGTATTTTGGAGCAGGAACAAGCGGGAGAATCGGCATTCTTGATGCCTCTGAAATGCCACCGACATTCGGTGTCGCGGCAGATATGGTCCAAGGTTTTATTGCCGGCGGGGAAAAGGCTATTCGCTTTCCGGTTGAAAACGCCGAAGACAAAGCAGAATATGCCCTTCAGGATATTGCAAAATTTTCTCCCTCTGCTGATGATGTCGTGATTGCCCTTTCCGCAAGCGGTAATCCGTTATACTGTATCACGGCTCTTAAGGAAGCAAAAAAAAGAAAAGCAACAACCATTGCCATCAGTTCGAATCCCGATGCTCAAATGGCAAAATATGCCGATATTTTCATTAATCCGATTGTCGGCGCGGAGGTTATTACAGGTTCTTCACGAATGAAGTCCGGAACAGCGCAGAAAATGATTTTGAATATGATTTCAACCGGTGCTATGATCAGAATCGGCAAAACATATGAGAATTATATGATTGATTTACAACTCACAAACAAAAAATTAATCGAGCGGGGCACCAGATTTATCAGCGAAATTTGTGATATTTCGCTTAAAGATGCCGACTTATACCTCCATAAGGCTAAAAATGTTAAAACTGCTTGCGTCATGGCTTTAAAAAAGTGTACAAAGGAAGAAGCTGAAAAGTTATTGGCAAAACAGAACGGTATTTTACGGAAAGTTTTATGATGGTCAAATTTAAGAAAAATTCCTTACAATCCTCTTCTCTTTTACTATACGGGAAGCACCCCGTTGTCTCGGCAATTAACAACCCTAAGCGTTCTATCGGCACAATATATGCAACAACGGAGAATATTGCGGAAATTCGCACGCTTTGTGCTGCTGCAGGGCGTGATTTGTCTCTGATAAAGGTTGTTGAGAAAAAAGAAATCGAGAAATTATTACCTCCGGATGCCGTTCATCAAGGTTGGGCGGCCGCCGTAAAAGAGCTTGAAACTTACACAATTGAGGATATCTGTCATTGGGCAGAACAGCAGAATAATTGTCATGTTTTAATTTTGGATCAAGTAACTGATCCACAAAACATAGGTGCGATTATTCGTTCTTGCGTTGCTTTTGATACTCTAGCTTTGATTGTCCAAGACAAAAATTCTCCAGCAGAATCGGGGGCAATGGCAAAAGCCTCTGCCGGTATGATTGAGCATTTGCCTTTGGTGCGTGTTACGAATCTGGCTCGTGCTATTGACACTCTGAAAAAGTCAGGTTTTTGGGTTATCGGTATGGATGGATATGCCAAAACGACGATTGATAAACTGGATAAATCCGGAAAAACAGCTATTATTATGGGAAGCGAAGGCAAAGGAATGCGTCGTTTGATTGAAGAATCTTGCGACAGTACTGTACGCCTCCCTATCTCTGATAAAGTTGAAAGTTTGAATGTTGCAACAGCAGCGGCTATTACGTTATATGAGTTAAATAAAAGGTAACCTGATGGAAAAAATTTTAGAAGTCCATGCTCTTTATAAACAATTTGCAGATATTTGCGCTGTTGATCAAGTTTCTTTTGAAGCCAATAAAGGAGAGATTATCGCCCTACTCGGTCCGAACGGAGCAGGAAAATCAACCTTAATGAATATGATTGCCGGCTATCTTGCACCTAACGGGGGGGATGTTTTCGTAACGGGAATAAATATGGAGCAAAACCCTATTGATGCTAAGAGCAATATCGGCTTTTTGGCAGAAGGCGCGCCTTTATACGGAGATATGTCGACTGCCGCTTTTTTGGATTATATGGCTGACTTAAAAGGATTGGATAAAGCACAAAAAAAACAACGGTTGCTTGATGTTCAGGAAATGGCGCAGATTTCTACAGTGTGGCACAAAAAAATAGAAACACTCTCTAAAGGGTATCAGCGTCGTGTCGGCTTTGCTCAGAGCCTGTTATCAGATCCACCGCTCCTTTTGCTCGATGAGCCGACTGACGGGCTTGATCCAAACCAAAAAGATCACATTCGTCACCTGATTAAGGAATTAGGAAAAAACAAAACCATTATCATTTCAACACATCTCTTAGATGATGTCTCTGAGATGTGTAATCGTATTATGCTTATGAACAAGGGCTGTATTGTCGCTGACGGAACAATGCAGGATATTCTCCAACATTCCGAAAAACATTCTTTAGAAGATGCTTTTCGCTATTTAACCGGAGGACAATATGCTTAAAATCTGTTCGGTTATCAAAAATGAATTAAAACGCTATTTTCTTTCGCCTTTGGCCTTTGTGTATTTATTAGCTTTTTTGTTCTTAAATGCCTCTTTTAGTTTATATATCGGAAACTTTCTGGAACGCGGAGAAGCCACTTTAGACACTATGTTTGCTTTTTTGCCTTGGATTTATCTGTTTTTTATTTCAGGGATTGCCATGCGGCTATGGTCTGAAGAATTTAAAAGTAAAACCATTATTCAATTAGCAACACTTCCGGTCAGTCATACTGTTTTAGTTTGGGGTAAATTCATTGCCGCTTGGATATTTTCTTGCATCGGATTATTTTTGACTTTTCCTTTTATTGTTACGGTTAATATTTTGGGAGATCCCGATAATGGTGTTATGTTGGCAAGTTATTTTGCGGCTTTTTTATTGTCCGGTGCTATGCTTGCCATTGCGCAGACTGCTTCTGCTCTGACGAAAAATCAAATTATCGCTTTAATTTTTGCAGGAATCATAAATCTGTTATTTTTCTTGAGCGGAATCGAATATGTTTTGGGCTTTTTCAGAAAAATCCTGCCGGAGGTTTTGGTAGAAAACATCGCAGATTTGAGTTTTTTATCCCATTTTGATAACATATGCCAAGGAAATGTCGGCTTATGGGATATTTTATTTTTTCTGGTTATTATCGTCATTTTTAACATTATAACCACCTGTATTATTCAATTTAGAACCAGTGGAATAACCCCTCTGTTTAAGACTAATAATTTTTTATCATTCATTTTGTTACTTGTTTTTATTTGGTTGGGATTTGCCGGTATCAATATGCTCGGCTCTAATTTTTTGAAAACAACACGCTTTGATGTTACAGAAGATTCCTTTTATACCATTCCGGATACGGCTAAAATGATTTTGAGCGATATTCAAGAGCCGGTCACGGTTAAGATATATTATTCAACTATTCTGTCTCAACGCCATCCGGCCTATCGAAAAGCAATTAATTATCTGACTTTTTTGATGAAAAACTATCAAGAAGTTGCATCTGACCGATTTAGTTATCGCATTTATTTTCCTCAAACACTTAATCGGGCTGAAGATATGGCTATTCAAGACAAAATAGCCCCTATTCCGCTGCCTGATTTAAATCAAAATGCTTATTTTGGTATCAGTATCGTTAATGAAGCCGGCAAAAAGAGAGTTATTCCTTTAATTCCGATTGAAAATCTTGATAAAATCGGACAAGACATTTTACAAAATATTTATAACTTATCACATACCAAGCCGACCGTCGGTATTTTATCTTCTCTGCCAATATTTGGGCTAACCTCAGGCGGAAATACACTGAGTGAAAAATGGGCCATTATTGAAGAAATTGAAAAAACTTATCATATTAAGCAAATCAAAGAGCCTGATGATTTATTCGGCATCCATGTTTTGTGGTTAATCCATCCGCAACAACTCTCAAAAGAATTAACTGAGGCCATTGGTGCCTATACAATAAGCGGCGGTAAGATTTTGGTCATGTTGGATGTTGCGACGGAAGCTCAAAGGTTGTACTCCCCCACGAATCAAGATTTTACGCCATCTTATTTGAATGGTCTTGAGCGATTATGGGGATTTGAATATATGCCGCAAGCCGTTATCGGCGACTTGACAAACTCCATAACCGTGAACACAGGTACCGCAAAACGAGCTTATTATACCCAAGATATTATTCAGTTCAAAGTACCTCGAGATGGTCTGAATCAAAAAGAAAATATAACTGCTAATTTATCATCTGTCTTACTGGCGTCAGCAACCCCGATTGAGCACACCATCGGACATAATTCGACCTTTATTCCTTTACTACAAAGCAGTTCGAATTCTGCGTTAATTCCTGCCGAAGTCATTTATCAAAATCTTAATCCGGCAGAGCTTTTGCCGCAATTCAAGGCTGACGGACAGCGCAAAACCATTGCGGCTAAAATTATCGGTAACGATCTGAAATATCCTTTTGAGATTGTGGTTATCGGTGACACCGATTTGATTTATAATGACTTTTGGAGTAAGTTCCAATTGTTGGAAGATCATAAATATTTACTTTATCTCAATGACAATGCCAATTTTATTCTTAATGCTTTAGATGACTTAAGCGGACAAAACCTTCTTATTCCTTTACGGAGAAATATTGGTGTTGTCCCCCAATTTGATCGTTGGGAATTGTTAAGAAAAGAAAATGCTGTTAAAATAGCCATTCAAGAACGCTCCTTATTGGCAAAAATCAGTGATGTTAAACAGCAACTCAATGACTTATGGCAAAAGAAAAATTTTGAAAATCGACAAGATTTTTCTGATGATGAATTAGCAACACTTTCTCAATTCAGAACTTCTTTGCAAAATTTAAAACAACAATTGTCTGAATTACAAATAAGGCTTAATGCAAATTTGCAAAAACAAAAAAATTATGTTGTGTTTGCCGTTTTGTATGCCATACCGTTGCTTCTTATTATCATCGCAATATATGTCGTTTTATCGCACCAACAGCATCCGAAGTATTTTGTTCAAAAACAAATCCTGTTTAACAAATCGGCATTGTGCCTCATTTTGTGTTCTTTGCTTATGTTTATAAGCGGTTTAAGTGTTGCACTTGTCTCTTTTGACGATGGAAATATTTATGAAAATAAACCGGTGTTTCAAGATTGGCAGACACAGTTAAATAACCTCAACTCAATTACGTTAAAACAACAAAATAATTCTCTGACTTTTGTTAAAAGAGACGGATTGTGGTATATTCAGGGATATGAAAAATATCCGGTATACCAACGGCGTATTATCAATTTTCTGGCAACAATTGCAAATGCTCAATATCTGGAAAAAAAGAGTGCAAGAGCTGAATATTTATCTTCTTTTGGTCTTGATTCCGCTCATATGACGGCCATTCAACTCAAACATAATAATCAGACTATTTTACAGTTTGATATTGGCAAATATGATGAAGAGATTGGACGCGGCGGGCGTGGGGCTTACCTTAAGTTTGAAAATAAGTTTCAAGTTTGGTTAATCAATGCTGACTTTATCAGCTTGTCAACAAATTGGCGCGATTGGACACTCAATACAGCTCTTAATCCGCGGTTTGGATTAGTGGCAGATAATGATAAAATAAAAGATCAAGATGTTTTAATTTTGTTACTCAGTGAATTACAAAATACGCCTTTAACTTTAGCTGAACAGCAACCGAAAGAATTGACAACATTGTCTGATATCCATCTGACCTTTGAAAATAAAGATGACTTGACTATTTTCTTCATGGAACATGAAGGACACTATTATATCCGCTATCTTTTCGGAAAGACCGAAGGCGATTACTTAAAATTGTGGGCATCTCACACTCAAGATAATTTATATGAAATCCCAACGGAAAATATGGAGAAAATAAAAGATGTCTTTGACTCCCTTGGATAAGCAAACAAATGATAAACTCAAACACCGCGCAGCTACGGCAAGTATATTACTCGCTTTTTTGCTCAGTGGATTAAAACTGTTTGCAACGATTGCCTCCGGCTCATTGGCTGTTTTTTCCTCTCTGATAGACAGTATTTCTGATGTGTTGGGCTCTGTGATTACCTTTGTGGCAATTAGGTATTCGACGCGTCCGGCAACTGATCACCACCGCTACGGATACGGTAAGGCTGAGGCTATCAGTGCTTTGATTCAGGCTTTCTTTGTTGCCGGATCAGGGCTGTTTGTTTTGTGTGATGCAATTGTCCGTTTTTTTCACCCGCGTGTTTTAGAGGAAACTCCTTTAGCTATCGGGATTATGGTATTCAGCTTGTTAGCAACACTCGTTTTGATTGCTTATCAAAAGCACGTTGCTCATTTAACAAAGTCTCAAGCGATTAATGCCGATAGTGCTCATTATGTCGTTGATATTTTGACGAACACCTCAATTATCATCAGTTTAACAGTTGTTAAATTTTTTGAAATTTATTGGTTTGATACATTGACTGCTTTGATGATAGCCGTTTATTTGCTTTATAGTGCTTATCAGCTTGTTGTGGAGGCTTTTGCTGTTTTGCTGGATAGAGAGCTGAGCGATGATATCAGGCAAAATATCGGGCGGATTATTGCGGCTCATGATTTTGTTAAAGGCTTTCATGACGTACGCACCCATAGTTTGGGGAATGAATATTTGTTTGAAATTCACTTAGAACTGGACGGACGATTGAGCTTGTATGAGGCTCATCAGCTCTCAGATAAAGTTGAAACGGCAATTTTAGAAGAATACCCGAATGCACAGGTCATTATTCACCAAGATCCTTCCGGCGTGGCTGAAGAGCGGTTAGATGAGAAGCTGGCGAAATAGATTTTTTTAGCTTGCTTTTTGTATTTTGTTTTTTTATTATTCCTTTGTAAGCAAGCTTTTTGCTTATGGAGTGTCACAACTCCTTGCCGAAAAACAACTCCTTTATAAGAGGGAGCTGTTGGAATATGTTGAATACAACAGACTGTTCGGTAACAGTTGTGAACTCCCTCGCCTTTATTTAAGGCGAGTTTTTTGTTATTTTATCAACAAAAATTAGGAGTTCAAAAAAAATGAGCGGTAAACAAATTAGAAGAGATATAGGAAGACAATTAGGTACGTTGCGAAGATATAAGGGTCTACAAATTAAAAAAGTTGCTGAAGAGACTAGTATCCCTTTAAGTATTATTGATGAAATCGAGATTGGTTTCATCAGACCTTGGAAATATTATACGAAACTGAAAACTTACTATAAATGCGATATTAAATTAGTTGAAAAAACATAAATAAAGCGGCTATATGCCGCTTTATTTATTACAATCCTAAAATTTCTTTGGCCTCGTTTTCCAATTTAGTTACAAAGTCTTTCATACCGGTTTGGCGGACACGTTTCATCCGCTCTCCTGAAATAATACGTTGAATTTTTTTGACGGTATCTTCCAACTCCGCATTAACGACAATATAGTCAAATTCTTCGCAATGGCTTAATTTATCGAGTACCAGCTTCATGCGCTTATCAATCACTTCTTTACTATCCGTTCCGCGATTAACCAAGCGTTCATGCAATTCTTTGATTGACGGAGGCAATAAATAAATTGTTACGACATCATCAGGGGCTTTTTGGCGCATTTGGCGTGCCCCTTCCCAATCCATATCAAACAGCACATCTTGCCCAACATTGATAAAACTATCAACCTCTGAACGCAGAGTTCCATAGCGGCTACCATACTGAGAATCAACAAATTCATAAAAGGCATCTTGTTTCAAAAGCTCATCGTATTTCTCGTTAGAGATGAAATAATAATCGACACCTTCAACCTCGTTATGGCGCGGAGCACGCGTTGTTACAGAAACGGAAAATTTGATGTTTTTATCCTGATCCAAAAGTTGTTTGGCAATTGTCCCTTTACCGGTTCCGGATGGCCCTTCAATAATAAACATTGCGCCTTTACGCTCGCGACGCAGTTTATCAATAATTTGGTTCATTTTTATTCTCCACCATTGTTTTCTGCAAATAATGGTATAATATAAAGTAAATTTATGAAAAGGAAAAGCAAAAATGACAATCCATGCAAATGTTTTAATAACCGGAGCGACATCGGGAATCGGCGAGGCTCTCGCCTTATATTATGCGGCTAACGGCGCAGAGAATCTCTTTATCTGCGGCAGAGATAAAACTCGTCTGGACGACATTAAAAAACGTTGCTGTGATTTAGGTGCTAAAGTTCATGCCAATATTATTGATGTTGCAGATAGTGAAACCATGCGTAAGTGGATTGAAAAATCAAATAAAATAGCAGCACTTAATTTGGTTATTGCTAATGCCGGTGTTTCAACGGGAGAAGAGACGGAAGCCAATGTCCGTAACACTGTGCAAACGAATGTTTGCGGCGTGGTTAATACCGTCCTTCCGGTAATTGAACTCTTTAAGCTGAGAAATGATACGAATAAACATATTGCCATGCTTGCCTCTATTGCCGGTTACCACGGTTTACCGACAGCCCCCTCATATAGTGCCAGCAAGGCTTTCGTTAAGGCTTGGGGCGAGGCAATGCGCTTGAGCTTGAAAAATGAGGGGATTAAGGTTTCGGTCATTTGTCCGGGGTTTGTGCGCTCACGAATTACCGATAAAAACACCTGCCCGATGCCGTTTTTTATGGAAGCACCTCGTGCCGCACAAATAATCGCGCGCGGAATCGCAAAAAACAAGGGTATTATCGCTTTCCCGTGGCCGCTCAGATTTTCGGCATGGTTAATGAGTTGTCTGCCTAATGTGTTGAGTGATTTGATTTATGGTAACTTGCCGAAGAAAGTTTAAGTCGAGATTACTTCGTCGTTTCACTCCCCGTCATGACATTTTTATTTTCTCTTTTCAATTCTCCATAACCGCCATAAGAGAAGTAATCCGGGGATACCCATAAAGACGGTCAGAGTAAAGAACATTTCCCAACTGACGGATTCTGCCAACCAACCGCTGGTGGCGGCAAAAATGTCTCGTGCCAAAGTCATCAAAGAAGAAAGTAAAGCGTATTGCGTTGCCGTGTATTTTTTATTGCAGAGCGAGGATAAGTACGCCACAAAGGCAATGGTTGCCATACCGCCGGCGATATTATCAAATGCAATCGTCGTACAGAGCATGGCAAATTGATTGCCGATGTGTGCTTGTAAGACATACACAAAATTCGTCAGGCTTTGCAAAATACCGCAGAAGAATAAGCCCTTAAACATTCCCATTTTATTCATGACAATACCGCCGATAAATCCGCCGGCAATGGTCGCAACCATACCGTAAATTTTTGAGGCTGCGGCAATTTGCGTTTTGCTAAAACCTAAGTCGTCATAAAAAACATACGCCATTTGCCCCATATAGGCATCGCTCATACGATAAAAGAAAATAAAAGCCAAGATTGTGACACAGTATGGGCGTTTTAAGAAATCAGCCAATGGCGCAACAACCGCGTTTTGCAAAAAATCCGCCACACCGGAATATGTGTTTTTGATTTTTTGCTCCGGTTCTTTAATGCACAAAATGGTTATCAGACCGACAAAAGCACCAAAAGCCATAATGGTGTAAACTTTGTTCCAGCTCATCATATCACTTAAAAACAAAGCACCGGCACCGGAGAAAATCATCCCTATCCGGTAACCGAGCGTAAAGACAGCTACACCGGCGGCTTGCTCTTCTTCCTTAAACACATTGATACGATAAGCATCAAGGACAATATCTTGCGTTGCCGATGACAGGACGACGATAAAAGCGAATAAAATGAGAGGTGTCAGACCGTTTTCCGGATTAACGGAGGCCATTCCCATAATGCCTAAAAAAAGCATTATTTGCGATAAAATCGCCCAGCTTCGACGTTGCCCTAAGCGCGATAAAAGCGGAAGTTTTACTCTGTCAACTAATGGTGCCCACGCCCATTTAAAACTAAACGGGGTTTTAATGAGCGATAATGCCCCGATTGTAGCCAGAGCAATTCCGCTGTCTTTGAGCCAGAGGGTTAATGTTCCTATAACAAGCGCCAACGGGAAACCACTTGAAAAGCCGAGTGTCAACATGGCGACTTGCCGGCGATCTTGATAAATTTTGAAAGCATTAATCAGTGCGCGAAACATTCTTCTATCCTTATTTTATTTCGCTCACTTTACCTGAAATTATTTAATTATTGGTTAGAAAACGGAGCCGCGTTTTCGGCACGGCTCCGTTTTTTGATGGTGGGGCTGTTGTAACAAGCCAGCCCCGATGAGCACTTGAAGGCGATGTTAAGGGATACAAAGCCGTGCTCATGATATTTCCCTCCCAACCTCCCCTATCAAGAGGAGGAGACGGAAAGAGTCTCCGTAAGGGGAGGAATACGAGGGATTACTTGTCAAGTATAATCCCAATTGTGCCATGATAATATTTGAGGAGTTCGTAATAGCGTTTCCATGTGTGGTGGTAGCCGTTTTCAATCTGGTCGATGACTTGGTCTTTCCAACCTAAATCAGTCGCGACACGACTGAGCTTTTTGCCTTGTTTGAGGCGCAAAATGCCAAGCTGCAACCCGAGTTCTTTTTTGAGGATGTTTGCGTGTTTCATGTTTTTTCTTAGCTCCTAATTTTTGTTTTTTTCTCTCTAAAAACCTTCCCTGAATTTTTAGGGAAGGTGGCAAACTAAAGCAATTTTATTGCGCTTGTTTGCCGGATGAATTTAAAATTTTTATTTTCCGTCCTTTTTTAAACTCACCGGATTTGCAACCTCGTTAGCACTTCGGGCAAATCCTGCCTCTCTAAAAATTCAGAGAGGCTATAACAAAAAACTCACCTTTTTTGAAAGGTGAGGGAGCTCGAAAACTGTAACGTAAACAGCATGACGTATTCATTATATTCCGTCATCTCCCTCTTTTTCAGAAGGAGTTGTTTTTTTATACGTTAGGAGGTTTCGAGTCTCCGTAAACCAACTCGGTTTACGGGGGTTAGTATAAAATAACTTTGCTAAATTGCAAGCACATTTTTGAAATTTGGTATATAACTACCCTACCTAACCTCCCCTTGAAAAGGGGAGGAATATTTTGCTTTTGATTATTTAAATATCTAAATCATCAACAAATTTGGCATGTTCGATGATGAATTTGAAACGTGTTTCGGGGTTTTTACCCATTAAGCGTTCAACTTGGCGACGTGTTTCGAAACATTCTTCTTTGCCCTCCTCGGTGTTCGGGTTTGGCAACGTTACACGCAACAAAGTACGATTTTTCTTATCCATGGTTGTCTCTTTAAGTTGCTGAGAACTCATTTCACCCAAGCCTTTGAAACGGCTGATATCAGGGCGAGCATTTCCTTTAACCTCTTTTTTCAAAATACGGTCTTTGTCATCATCATCGAGGGCATAAAAATTCTTATTCCCGATCACAATTTTGTAAAGCGGCGGGGTGGCAATGTAGACATGCCCGTTTTCGATAAGCTTAGGCATTTGTTGGTAGAAAAACGTCATCAACAATGAAGCAATATGAGCACCATCGACATCGGCATCGGTCATGATGATGATTTTTTCATAGCGCAGATTTTCTTCTTTATAATTTTCTTTAATACCGCAACCGAGTGCCTCAATCATATCTTTGATTTCTTGGTTTTGCGTGATTTTCTCCAAAGACGCACTGGCGACATTCAAAATCTTGCCACGCAGCGGCAGAATCGCTTGAGTAAAGCGGTCACGTCCCTGCTTTGCCGAACCACCGGCAGAATCGCCCTCAACGATAAAGATTTCCGTTCCCTCAGCGGCCGCTTGTGTGCAATCAGCCAATTTTCCGGGAAGTCGCAATTTTTTGGTCGGAGACTTGCGGTTTTGAATTTTTTCTTCTTTCTTTTTACGGCGGCTTTCTGCACGCTCTAAAGCATATTCAATCAAGGCGGAAGCATTTTCAACATCGCTGGTGAGCCAATGATCAAACGAATCTTTAACGGCTTGCTCTACTAAGCGGATTGCTTTAGTCGATGTTAATTTATCTTTCGTTTGTCCTTGGAATTGCGGATCACGGATAAAGACCGACAACATAATGCAGGCATCACTCAAAAAGTCCTCAGCCGTAATTTGGGCGGCTTTTTTGATATTCGCCATCTCCCCGTATTCTTTTAAGCCGCGCAACAGCGCCGAGCGGAATCCGGCCTCGTGCGTTCCACCATCCGGCGTGATAACCGTATTACAATAAGAATAGCAGAATCCGTTTTCATCCTCCGGCCAAGTGATTGCCCATTCAACGCGCCCCTCATCATTTGCAAGCTCGGCATCGCCGGTAAAGGCGGTACGGTTTATCGTTAATCTTGCGCCGATTTGGTAATTTAAGAAATCTTGCAACCCGTTCGGATAGTGCAATTCTGCTTCAAGCGGTGTCGTATCTCCCTCATTTAAGATTTCCGGCGCACATTGCCAGTTAATATGAATTCCTTTGAACAAAAATGCCTTTGAACGCGCCATACGGAACACGCGGTTCGGATTGAGGTGTGAAACAGCATCAAAAATCTCACCATCCGGATGGAAAGTGATTGATGTTCCTCTGCGGTTCGGCGCATTGCCGATAAGCTCTAAAGCACTTGTCGGTTTACCTTTTGCATAAGTTTGGCGGTATAACTTTTTATCGCGGGCAATCTCTACAATTAAATAGTCAGATAAAGCATTAACAACCGACAAGCCGACCCCGTGCAAACCGCCGGAGACTTTGTACGCTCCACCACCGAATTTACCGCCGGAGTGAAGCATGGTCAAAATAACCTCTAAAGCCGACAGATGAGGGTATTTCGGGTGAGGATCAACAGGAATACCGCGTCCGTTATCGGTAATTGTTACCGAATAATCAGCATTCATCTTAACTTCGATACGGTTTGCATAGCCGGCAACGGCCTCGTCCATAGAGTTATCCAAAATCTCTGCAACCAAATGGTGCAATGCCTGATCATCCGTACCGCCGATATACATTCCGGGACGGGCACGAACAGCTTCTAAACCTTCTAAAACCTGAATATCCTGCGCCGAATAAGTCTCTTGTTTGGGCGCGGTCGACTCGAACAAATCTGACATTAAAAATCCTTAAATCAAAAGTAAACTTGGGTTTGTAAGTACCTTAAATTCACTCAATTTTCAAGTTTTAAAACCGATTAGGACACATTTTTTTGTGATTAACCGCTTTTTAACTTCATCATGCTATCTTTTAGTTGTAAAAAGGTGATTGAAGTTCTTGCATTTTAAAAATTTTTATGCTAGAGAAAACTACGGTTTTTTGATTGGGGTATATCATGATTATTGATGGCAACAATAAAAAGCAACGCGGAATTTTAACAAACAAGTGCTTTTATCAGACAACAGCTCAAATTATGAAAGATTTTGAGCAAAAGGGTTATGCCAATTCCGCCGATGAAACCCTTAAAGTTATTTCCGCCTATCATAATTTGGTTCAAAAAAAGATTAAAAATAATTTCAATGCCGATTATAATCATGCTTTTCAGAAGATTGATAATGCCATCAAAACCTTAGCCAATCAAGTTTTCTATGACAGCGACGGCAAAAGTTACGACAACGCATATAAGTCTTTTGAAGAATTTGATTATATCAACGCAATTGTCGCTCGTCAGCATAATAAAAATTCCGCTTCTTAATTTTCTTTTCTCTTGTGAGTTATTTCCTTTTGAATTGCCAAGCACATTTTTTTGCGTTATGCATAGATTATTCGTTGTTAACAGACTAAAGGTGCGACTATGACAAACTCTTCATTAATCGGATGCGGTCGGTGGGGAACTTTTTTGGGATGGTACTCCGTCAACAAGGCAAAATTTGCGCAGGTTGATATGTATGATATTCCAACATCTCCAAATTTTATCGAATTAAAAGAAACAAGAAAAAATCCTTATTTATCTTTAACAGATAATATGATTTTGCATTCCGATATTGGAGAAGTTCTAAAAAATGATTTTATTATCATTTCTATCGGATGCCAACATTTTCGCTCTCTTTGCAAGCAACTAAGCAGTTACGACATTGCCGGAAAAACTTTTCTGCTAGCCATGAAAGGATTGGAATCTGACAGTGCTAAAACAATGTATCAAATCATGCGTGAAGAGATTAAACAACCAATTCATATCGCCGTTTTAGCAGGTCCCGGTCATGTGCAGGATTATATGAAAAATGTTCCATCTTGTGCCGTTATTGACAGTGATGAGGCAGAAACGACACAACATGTTATTGAAATGATGCAGAGTTCGTTAATTCGATTTTATTTTGGTTCAGATTTAGTCGGCAATCAAATCGGTGCCGCTCTTAAAAATGTTATCGGGTTGGCGGCCGGTATTCTTGATGGTCTAGAATGGTATGGGCTTAAGGGTGCATTGATGGCGCGGGCACCGGTAGAGGTCGGGCGTTTTATTGCGCACTTTGGCGGCAATCCTAAAACAGCTTACGGACTGTCACATCTTGGTGATTATGAAGCGACCTTATTTTCAAAATATAGCCATAATCGTACATTTGGGGAGCAATTTGCTCGAGGAGAAAATTTTGGGAAACTGGCAGAAGGCGTTCCTACACTACAGGCGGTTAAAACAATTGCAGATAAAGAGCATATTGATATGCCTATTTGCCAAGCCCTATACCGTGCTATTTACGAAAAAGCTGATATAAAAGAAACCATACGCAGTATTTTTGATCGCGATTTAAAACAAGAATTTTAATATTATCTCTTGACTCAGAATTGGATTTAAGCCATTATGCGCAGGCTTATGGAGGACAAGATAATGATTAAAGAGAGGTTGTCATCAAAACGGCTAAAGGATCTGCTTTATTATAATCGTGATTTACAAACAAAACACGACACAAGCGTTGGTGCTGTTGCTGTTCGAACAGAAATAGCTGAAGTTATAGAAGCGATAGCGACGAATCGTTCTGTTTTTACTGATACTGATAAAAGATTGAGTTATAAATTGGCTGAAACATTGATTCGGGAAGCTGGTTATGATGCTAAGGGGATTTATTCTGAAGCAGCAAGAGCGGCAATGACTGTGTTATGCCAAAAACAAGGTACCCTTCCGTACAGAAGACCTCTAATTGATAAAAAACGTTCATTTACACAACGTCTCAAAGACAGATTCGTTGGTGCCGCTCAAAAATATCTCTTTAAACAAGACTGTGTTGAGAATGACGGGAATGTCATTATTTCTCCTTCCTGCTTAATGAATAAGGGGTTTTATCAGGCGCAAATAATTCGCATGGAGCAACAGCGTCCGAGTAAACTTAAAACTCTTTGGCAGAACTCCAGAAAATATGCAGCAGGATTTGTCTTTGCCGCGGCAAGTTTATTTGGTTTAGGAGGAGACGGACAAGGTAAAACAGTAACCGTTTCATTATCTCCAATTCCGCAAAAATCATCTCGCACAGCATCTAAAGACACTTTACATAAGATTCTTGAACATAAAACAGTTTATTTTAATTCTGTCAAGCAACAACAAAATCATCAGCTTTATGATAATTACTACAACACTTATTTGGAGATGCGCCTTAACGGCAAGAAAAATCTGGAGACTTTTTATCAACAAATTCAAAGTAAGATAGATCAAAAGATCTTTAAATTAGAAAATGGCATAACCTTGCCGAGATTTGCTCATGCCTTATATCTCAGTCGCATTTATGAGAATAATAGCATTATCCAAGAAGCCATGAAAAGGACATCAACTCTTTTACCTGCTCAGCAAAAAAGATTAAGTCAGTATTTTATAGAGATTGGTAAGAAAGGGGAAAAGTTGCAATCTCGCCACATACAGAAATATGGCGCAAAAAGAACAAACGAGTTCAGCCAATTTCCTCAACACATACAGCAAAAGCATTTAGAAAATTTGCATCGAATAAATACCTTAAATTAAAAAGAAGCCCTTACTGTTAAGTGAGGGCCTCTTTTGTATCACAAAAACTTTACTTTGCTATAGTTAAACTGTTTTTCAGATTTCCTAAGTTTGTTTTTAAGGTATCTGTTTTTTCTTGAAGTTCTTGTTTTTTGGCTTCTTGCTCTGTTTTTTGTGCAGATACTTTAGCCTCCTGAGCAGCTTTCAGCTCATCTTTTTTAGCAGCTAATTCATCTTGTTTTGCTTGAAGATTTGCTTTTGCTGCATCAACTTTTTCTTGGGCTGAAACAACATTAGCATTAGCTTTATCTAAAGCTGAATTCAAATCAATGGCATATGCATTTGAAGTGACCAGTGATAGTGCTACCGCAAAAATTAACTTCTTCATTTTTATCTCCTTTTCCAAAATTACTTTGTTATATCAGCACAAAATTATTTGAATGACAAGTTAAGTTGCGCTATCTGTATATATGTTTGTAAATATTGAAATCAAGAGGACTATCCGATAATGACATTAAAACGCGTTGCTGCCGGTATTGTTATTCATCAGGGGAAAATTTTAATTGCCCAGCGAAAGCGTGGAAAAACATGTGAATATCTGTGGGAATTTCCGGGGGGCAAACTAGAAATCGGAGAGACAATGGAGCAATGTTTGCAAAGAGAATTATTAGAAGAATTAAATTTACCGATTAGTGTTGATCGCTATTTTATGACCTCAACTTATACCTATGATTTTGGAACAATTGAACTTAACGCCTATTTTGCAACTTGCGATTCTGATGATCTATCTTTTCATCCGGATCACGAGCAGGCACGTTGGGTTAGCTTAGAAGAAATACAAACTTATGATTTTCCTCCAGCGGACAAACCTATCCTGAGTGCTTTGATGCAACTTAAAATTTAATTTTGTTCTTCTTGTTTGTTGCCATTAAAATTATCAAGGAATTGATTTTCTATTTTCATGTATTGCATAAACAGCCAGCGTGAACGAGATAACACAAATACCGACAGTACCATCAGGATAAACGCAATTTTCGGATTCTCAGTTAAAAATAAATGAATGACCATCATAATGAAAAAGCATAACAATAAAAGGCGAAAACTGGTTAAAAAGACAAGCAATACACGGTTTGTTTTTTTTTGTTTCCATAATCTTGTATATATTGCAGCTATTTTTTTATTTGAAACAAAAAAATTACGAAGATTTTCCTGTCGATCAATTACTGAGCAAACATTTAATTTTTCACCCAAACTAACCAGTTTTTCAATTTTATCATGATTTTTTTGCGGAATAAACTTGCAACGACACAACAGCGCGGACAACCTATTGGATACCATTTGCGGCAACACCGTCTCCCAACCAATAAGAGCTTTTAAGAACGGAGAGATTAACAGCAACGTTATGAGAGTTGTAACTATACGAGCAGCTATATTCGGTAAATGTGCTTTCATAAACGGGTCTATCAGGTAACCGGAGATGACAATGATTGTATAAATAAGTAATGCAAAAATTCCCAGTCTGATTAAATAATTTTGAATTAAGAGATTCCATAACTGTTCTTCTCTTTTGCTTTCCTCCTGACCGGAAGCATTTTGTTCTAAGTATTTTTGCCATGATTGCGGAAGGATTTTAGAAATGGATTTAAACGTTGGTTCTGCAAATTTAATCATCATTGGCGTAAAAAAGGTTGTAATCACAGAGACAGAAACAATAATCGGATAAACTTTAGAATCCAAAACGCCAATGTTCATTCCTAAACTGGCAATAATAAAGGCAAATTCGCCGACTTGGGCCAGAGAAAAACCACCATGGATAGCCGTTTTAAGCGGTTGCCCTGACACAATAAAGCCAAAGCATGAGCAACAAACTTGTCCAATCATCACTGTTAGCGTAATCACGAAAATCGGCCAAGCATATTCAATAATCATATGCGGATCAACCATCATACCGACGGAAACAAAGAAAACAGCACCAAAAAAATCTTTTAACGGCTTTGTTGTTTTGGTAATACGCGCTGTCAATTCTGTTTCTGATAAAAGCGATCCCATTAAAAATGCTCCTAGTGCAGAAGAAAAACCGAATGACGTTGCTAATAACACCATACCGAAACATAACCCGACACTTAACATCATCAAGGTCTCATCATTTAAATATTTATCTAATTTTTTGATAATCGTCGGAATTAAGTATATTCCAATAACAAAGCAAAGCACTAAAAAAATCGCCAGTTTTGAAGTACTGAATATAAGCTCTTTGCCGTTAATATTAGAACTCAACGCGATTGTCGGTAAAAGAAAAAGCATCAAAACACCGACAATATCTTCAATCACCAAAACCCCAAACACTAAATCCGTAAATTTTTGTTTTTTAATATTCAAGTCTTCAAATGCTTTAATAATAATTGTTGTTGAAGACATAGAAATCATGCTTCCTAAGAAAAAGCTGTTGGTGGTTGACCAACCCAACATTTGTCCGACATTGTAGCCGATAAACAGTAAAAACAGAATATTTCCGACAGCGGTAATAGTTGCCGATTTACCGACATTCATCATTTTTTTGACGCTAAATTCAAGTCCTAAGCCAAAAAGCAAAAAGATGACCCCTAAATCTGCCCATAACTTTGTATTATCAGCATCTGCCACAGTTGGCAAAAAATGCAAATACGGACCGGCACAAATTCCGGCCAAAATATATCCCAAAACCGTGGGTTGTTTAAGTTTCTTAAATAATAAAGTCGTTAAAGTCGCGTATATGGTTATCAATGTCAAATCGACAATAATAGTTTGAAATGAATGCATGATGCCTCTTTTAAATTTATTAATTTCTTTATGATATACTTCACAAATTGTTAAAATATAATAAAATGAATTGCCTTTTGTATAAAAATTTGTTGGAGGTCTACTTTCTTTTTAGTTGTATTTTTTAATAAACTTAAAATTTAGCTTGCAAATAATATTTTTTTATATTAGTATTTTTTTATAATAGAAACGTCGGCAGTATCACTCTGTCGTTTCTATTATATTTCAGCAGACATGGAAGTCTAAGTTTTATGCTTAGACTTCTTTTTTGATTCTTTTTCCGAAAACTTTGATATTTTTAAGTTGACGTCCGTTATCTCCTTAGCTAGAATGGATTTGTTGTGCGTTTTTGATTTATGGAGAAATAAATTGGTCTTTGGGAAGAATGTCATTATTTGGGATTTAGACAACACCCTTTATTGTGAAACACCGGAATTTGCCGATAAACTTGATGAAGTTATGGCTACGGCATTGATTGAAGATTTTTGTGTTCCGATGACATTAGCAGATTGTAAAGCTCGCGTCAAAGAATCGTATCGTATTTATCGCGATGGCGGTGAGTTATTTTATCGTGATTTTCATATTTCTCAAAAAGAATTAAGTGATGCATATCATTTTCGCAAACCGGTTGAATTGATTGTTCCTTATGACAATCTTGCCAACAGAATGGCTCAGCTTGATGCTGAACAGTTTGTGTTTACTGCCAGCAATCGCTATGCCTCTGAGCGTATATTAAAGCAGATCGGTCTTTATGAAATGTTTAAGAATCGTTTTTATTCCGTTGAAGATTTTGGACAATTTAATAAAAATAAAGACGCAGAGATTTATTTGCAGTATTGCCGTAAAATAAAAAAGAAACCCGAAGATTGTCTTTTTGTTGATGACAGCTACTCAAATTTAGAATTTGCAAAAGCCGCTGGATTAACAACAGTTCGAATTTATTATCAAAATAATTCAGCAAAAGATAAACCTTATATAGATATGGCATTCAAAGGGTTAAACGGCTTTTTAACTGCTGCTTTAGAGAAGTAATATTAAGATATTAATTGCTCAATTTGATTGCGGATAAACCCAACAACAGGTAATTCAAAACTTAATCCTTGAGTTGTATATTTTGTATATTTATCCATATGAACATATCCTTCAGGGTATATTGCCGAATAAACAGCAATTTGCTTGTTAAGTCTTTGAGGAGGAAGATGATTAAAAATCATATAAATTAATTTGAATTTTTTATGCCGACAAAGTTGTGATAGTACTTTATATAGCTGATTGACATTTTCAGCTTTTGGTTTTGTATCCTGATATACAAAAAACAAACAAGGAATATCGTCTTGTATAGCATCATTAAATGCTTGAATTCGTTGTTTGTATTTTTCAATAAATTCTTTTTTATTGTTTTCTTTATCGTGTATCCATTGAATATTCAATACCGGATTTTTCCAATATTGTCCTGTAAAACAGTATTCTATACTTTTAAAATAATCTTGAAATTGTGTTTGCAATAATTTTAAAATCGTATTTAGCGGATGAATAGCAATATCAAACGGCATTGTGTGTTCTCCTTCTGCTTTTCGGGGTTTTAATCCCCAAAATGTGCAAGTCATCCGAACAAAACAATCTTGACCTAATGAAATCAAATGATATTTTTTATTGGCTTTTACATTGGTGTCATAGATGCGCTTATAAACCAATCCACAATGATAATATTCTGTCTTTAACAATTTATGCAAAAAGGCTTCTACCCGTGTCCGAGCAGCCCGCCGTCGATTTCGATTAATAATAAATATTGTCATCAAGCGAGCACATTTACGTATAATGTCCATAATCTATTTCTCCCTGTATGATAAAAAAACCACCTAAACAGGTGGTCGGAGAGTTGAACAATCATACTTATCGAAATGACTCCTATAGCCTTTAAACTATATTTTTTTCAAAGATAAGAATATAGTCTTGGACATTCGCTAAAGGCTCCCCGACCATATTGCTATAATCGGGGATATATTTATTATTAGCTGTTATAAACAGATAACAATTTGACGATGTTATATCGAAACACCGCGATAAGTATGAGCCGTTCAAAGCCCCGAGCCATCTCTGGCTCTGAATATATCTAAATATATCTGTTGAAATAAGTATATTATAAAATGAAATTATGCAACTAAAATTTGAATTAAATATCCCAAGGGAAAACCAGCCATTTATCCGGTGCGGCAACAGCGTGCATATCAACATACTTTGTACCGGTTGGTTTAGCATAAACTGAGGCTAAGTAGGCTTGAGGGAAAAGTTGTCTGACTAATTGAAAAGTTTTACCGGTATCTGATAAGTCATCTATAATTAGCGTCTTTTCATCAACATCATCAATATCTGCCTTTATAACCACATTTTCTGCCTTGCGTTGTTCTTCACCATCGTAACTTGAAATATTAATTGCCTGCGTATTGCGAATATCCAGCTCATATGCAATAATACCGGCAGGAATCAATCCTCCGCGACTAATTGCTATAATCTTGTTAAACTCTCTGATTGTTTTGAGTTTTTGGGCTAATTGTTTGGCGTGCTGATGAAAATCTTGCCAACTGATATAAATTTGCTCAATCATCTTCATCCTCATCCGATAATTCGTCATTATTGTGCTCGGCTTTTAAGTTGTAAACATATTCAACCATTTCGTCTCGATCCCACTCAATAGCTCCACGAATACGCCCGATTTCCAACCCGTTTGCATTTACAAAAACAGTATTCGGGCTGGTAAAAATTCCTAAATCCGCGGCTAAATCGCCTTTTTTATCGACATAGTAAGTCAAATCTCCGGCCTTAAACTGGGTTAAGAATCGTCTTTGTTCTGCAGAACTTATCCAATCACTTGATGGCGATATCATTACGATTTTAATATCGTCCCCTTTGGTTTTTTTCTGGAAAGCACTGAGTTTTTCAAGTTCTTTAATACAAGGGGCACAATAGCGCGACCAAAAAATAGCAATAACAAATTGCCCTTCAAAGCCTGATAAACTTATACTTTTCCCTCCTTCTTCATGCAAAAACATTTTACGTTCCGGCAATTCTCTCGGGGAATCATAAATATTAACACGGTCATTTTTGCCCCAGCCCCAACCGCTGACGCACAACACAGTAAAAATAACAAATAAGCTCTTTTTTAACATCTTCCTATTAACAACTTCGTTTTTAATTTTGAAATTTAATTCCAGTAAGCGTATATTCTATTTAGTTATTTTATCAGAACATAAAAAGGTTAAAAAATGAACAATTTTTGTAAATTAGTTATGATTTGTTGTTTAGCCGGTTTGGTTTTAGCATTGAGTGCGTGTGCAAAAGTCTCCCCTCCCTCTCCTTATGAGGACAGCGGTTATCCCCACTCTTACCCTAGGAATTAAAGGAAAACAAATATGGCTGAAATAAATTCTGATATTATTCCTTATGTTGAATTTGCTGATAATGCAAATGAGAGAACGCCCTGTGTTTTGGTTTTAGATTGTTCCGGTTCTATGCGTGGCGAACCGATTAAACAGCTCAATGCCGGTCTCAAAGCTCTTGAAAAAGAGCTAAAAGAGGACATAGATGCTAGCTCTCGTGTCCAAATTTTGATTATTAAGGCCTTTGGCAAAGATGAAGCTGTTGTTTCATCAGATTGGACGGATGCTATGAATTTTACGGCACCAAACATGGAAGCAGGTGGCCTTACACCTCTGGGCAAGGCAATGGATTTGGCCTTAAGAAAAATTGAAGAGCAAAAATGCTTGTATGACAGTTGCGGCGTGACATCAAAGCGTCCATGGATTTTTCTTATCAGTGATGGCGAGCCGACGGATTATGATTGGGAACTCATTGCAGAACAATGCCGTTATGCTCAGCAAAACAAAAAAGTTGTTATTCATGCGGTCGGCACTAAAGATGCAAATTTGGAAAAATTAGCGAAGTTTTCTTTATTACAGCCCAAACGATTGACAGGGCTTAAGTTTACAGAATTTTTCTTATGGTTGAGCCGCAGTGTTTCCTGCGTTTCAAAAGCAGCACCGAATGCGCCGGAATTATTTGACGATACCGGAGATTGGGATGAGGGTAAATAATCAAAATATTCGCGTCTTATCAGCAAGTGTTAAGGGGGTTTTCCATGCACAAAAGAATACTCCTTGTCAGGATTATTCTCTTGCTGCGCAGGATGGGCGTAATTTTGTGGCTATTGTCTCAGATGGAGCAGGGTCTTCAAAATATGGACGAATCGGGGCAAAAATTGTTTGTGAAACTTTGACATCTATCTTAAAAAATATTGATTTTAATGATGCCAAAAAAGCAATTCCCCAAGCAATAACGATTGCACGAAGCAAGCTGATTCGGCACCGCCTTAATAAGACTAAAAGCGCAGCATCTTTGATAGATTTTGCCGCAACAGTCGTCGGGGTTATTTGTTTTAAAAATAAAGGGTTGTTTTTTCATATTGGTGATGGCGCGGCTCTGGCTTTTCATGATGACAAATATCAGGATTTCACCGTTTCTCGCCCTGAAAATGGACATTTTAAATGTGAAACTTATTTTTATACCATGGATGATTGGAAAGATTGTTTGCGCTTTACCGGTTTTGAAAATGCGCATACGATTTTTTTGATGAGTGACGGGTTGACAACCTTTTCTTTTTCTAAGGACTATCAAACAATCGAAAAGAGTTTTTTACAGCCTATTGCAGATTATCTGAGCAAAGAGCATTGCAAAACTAAGGCTTTACGCGCGCTAACAAACACTTTAAACACACCGCAGGCAACAAAACTTAATTCTGATGATAAAACTTTGGTATGGATTAAGCTGTAATGGAAAAAGAAATTGATACTTTAACAACTTATAATGCGCTTTACGGCAATGGGAGGGTTGAAAGTATTCATTTAGGCCGACTGATTAATCGTGGTGGTGCGGCCGGACGTATTTTTGAGGTTATAGGACAAGAAAAAGTCGTTGCTAAAATTTTCCACAATCTGTCAAACAGCAACAACAATCGTCAGAAACTTGAAGCAATGTTGGTCAATGCACCAAATTTTCCACCAACAGTCAAAGATGGCATTGAATATGTGCAAATTGCATGGCCTACCGCTTTGTTAGAAGATGAAAAAGGGTTTTGCGTCGGTTACCTTATGCCGCTTATTAATATGGATAAAGCTGTTTCGCTTGATCACTTAATGCAAAAGTCTATTCGGCAAAAATTGGGGCTATCTGAAAAATATTCATATCGCATTTTTGCTGCTTATAATATTGCTTCAATGGTCGCAGCTCTTCACCAATGCGGGCACTATATTGTTGACTTAAAACCTTCAAATATTTCTGTTTATCGAGATACCATGATTGTTGCTATGGTCGATTGTGACGGATTTTCAATTCAAGGAGAGCATGGCAGCCGTTATCCTGCAGAATTTGTCAGTGAAGAGTACATTTATCCGGAAGGAATGGATCTGAATTGCTCTGAAATGGGAGAAGAGCAAGATAAGTTTGCGTTGGCTGTTATTATTTTTAAACTTTTGAATAACGGTATTCATCCTTTTTCCGGCGTTCCTCGTAAGGACACCGATATGTTGACCATTCAGCAAAGAATCGAAGATTATCACTATGCGTATGGTTCTTGGCTGGATAAATATCAAGCTCCACACCCATATTCCTTACATAGTTATTTTGATAAAAAAACACTTGATATGTTTGATAGAGCTTTTGTTTGCGGACAAGAGCGTCCAACAGCAAAAGAGTGGGTTGAGCATTTGTGGTCTTTATTGCATAATCTTAAGCAATGCAAACAAAATCCTGATCATGTTTATTTTACAAACAAAGGATGTGGCTTGTGTGCGGCAGAAGAAAAATTAACATATCAGCTCAACAAAATCCGTAAAGAATCCGAAGAGCCACAAAAAGTTCGTGGCATGGAGTTATCCGCCATTTCTTCTGAAGAAGTAGCAAAACAAAAGGCTGAACAAGTAGAAGAAAACAAAAAAATCCTTTATTGGGCAGTTGCCGGAATCGTTGCTTATTTGATATTTTTTGCCGGTTTGTATTATTTATTGGCACCGTTTCATGCTGCTATTACCTCTCGCGGAATAGGCATACAGGTTATTATTTTACTCGCCGTTATGACAGGAATCTATCATGGATTAAAATATACAGCGCAGCATATTCAGCTATTGCGGTATCGTTCACTCTTTAATATGTTGTTCTTTTATGCGATTTTTTGTCTGTTAATTATCTTTGTCTCTTTAAATCATCTCTCTGCAGATATATTTTCATTAACGGAATAATTTTTCTAATAAACTGCACTTTTGACTCTACAAATTCTAAATTTTGTGTTAGCTTTGGTGTAGTTTGTAACATTGTGAGGATAAATCATTGATAAATTTAGAGCCGATTATGATCTCCGGAAAAGAGGTTTTTCCCCTGATTGAGGGAGGAAAAGGTATCAATGCCAGTGATGGACGAAGTGCCGGTGCTTGGGCACACGAAAATTGCGTTGGGACATTTTCCGGTGTCAGCCCTGACTTTTATGATGCTAAAGGAAATGTTATCGTTGAAAGATTCATGAAGAGAATCCGTCCAGAGCGCCATGAAGAAATGATTGATTATGCCATTCGAGGTGGTGTTGCGCAGGCTCAAGTTGCTCATGAAGTTTCCGGCGGCAATGGTCGCGTACATATGAATATGCTTTGGGAAATGGCTGATTCTGAGCGCATTATTGAGGGCGTTTTAGAAAAAGCCAAAGGTTTGATTAATGGTTTGACTTGCGGCGCAGGATTACCCTATCATTTGGGCGAATTGGCCTCTAAGTTCGGCGTTTATTACTACCCGATTGTTTCTTCCGCACGCGCTTTTCAAGTTCTGTGGAAGCGTGCTTATTCCAATTTCCAAGAATTTTTAGGCGGTGTGGTTTATGAAGACCCGTGGCTTGCCGGCGGGCATAATGGTTTGTCCAATGCCGAAGATCCGAATCAGCCGCAATCTCCTTATATGCGTTTGGTTGAACTACGTAAAGCTCTGCGCGCTCTCAATTTGGATAATATCCCAATTATTATCGCCGGTGGTGTTTGGCGCTTGGATGAATGGAAAGATTACATCAATAATCCCGATATCGGTAAAGTCGCCTTCCAATTCGGAACACGTCCGATGATTACAAAAGAAAGTCCTATCAGTGACGCATGGAAAAAGCTGATGTTGCAAGTCAAAAAAGGCGATGTGATTTTGCAACGTTTCAGCCCGACCGGTTTCTTTTCTTCCGCAATTAAAAACACGTTCCTAGAAAAATTGATGAACCGTAAAGACGGAGAAATTGCTTTTAAGACAGAGGCTGACAGCGAATATACGCAACCCTTGAAAATAAGCGAAACAAAAACTGTTTATATCAAAGCAGAAGATATGGAAAAAGCAAACCGTCAGCTTAATGCCGGTTTGTCGGTTATCCAAGAAACTCCTGATAATACGGTTGTTTTTATGACACCGGAGGATTGGAAACAGATGAAACAAGACCGTGCAGAGTGTGTCGGTTGCTTGTCTCAATGCCAATTCTCAACTTGGTCAAGAGCAAAGGGAACAACCGGTAAATTGCCTGACCCTCGCTCGTACTGCATTCATAAAACCTTGTATGATGTCGGACATAACGGCAGTATTATGGATAATCTTGTTTTTGCCGGTCATCAGGTTTATCGTTTTGCAACAGATCCTCTCTATCGTGACGGCATACCGTCCGTTAAAGAGCTGATAGAAATGATTAAGCAAGGAAAATAGTTTTAGTAAAATACCGCTTGAAAGGGCGGTATTTTTTTATCTTTTTTTTAGAATTTAGCTCTTATAATTTCCTCATGATTGGACGACTAAAAAGATATGACTTAATTTATAATCAGAACTGTTCTCATGGAGAGGAAAGCAGTTCTGAGGTATTTCAGTTTATTGATAGAGGGTCTTCGCTCATATTATCTGCGCCGCATGCGACTGCCAGTTTTGTAAATAAACATGAAAAGAAGGCGGATTTGTTTACCGGTGCACTTGTTCAATATCTCGGCGAGACAGAAAATGTTTCTACGCTTATCAGGGTAAAATACACACCTTACAAATGTCTTATTTCTGATTATGTTGTGGAGCAGAGTTTACAAGAACATTTCTTTTTAGACATTCACGGCTTTAATCAAGATATGGATTATGATATCTGTTTGGGCACGGCGGAATATGAGGCAAAAGGTTATCCGTATTTAGATAAAGTTATTGCGATTGCAGAAAAATATCACTTAAAATATATTGTGAATCATCCGAATTATACGGGTAAAGCAGGACTAACCGGACGCTATCAAAAAGCCTTTGGAAAACCTAATGCTATTCAAATGGAATTTCAAAAGTATCTGCGTAATTTTTATAGTCACGCAAATATGGTCGAGAACGTGACTATTCCCTTTATGAGAGATGTAATGAGAGAGTATCTTCAAGAGGCAGAAAAAGAAAAAGCCCCGCTATAATTGATAGCGGGGCAGGAAAGGAAGGGAACAAGATTGTGTGATTAAAAGATCCGGCATAGATCTACTCTCCCGCGTCTTAAGACGAAGTACCATTGATGAAACAGGGTTTAACGGCCGAGTTCGGA
>JAFUXF010000019.1 GCA_017477185.1 Alphaproteobacteria bacterium
ATATCGGCATGAGCCAAAGCTGAACAAGTGATTAAACAAGTTGAGCATAAATAGGATATCTTTTTCATAATAGTCTCCTTTAATATAACTAACAGTAGAATCTATTATGATAATATCACATCTGAAAAATTTTTGCAATCATTTTTTAGCCTCAATCTTTTTTTTGGGCTAAAAAAAAACCGCCCTAAGGCGGTTAACTGTTATTGATCTAAAAATGAACGAAGTTTACGAGATCGACTCGGGTGTTTCAACTTACGCAACGCTTTTGCCTCAATCTGACGAATACGCTCACGCGTTACATTAAATTGTTGCCCGACTTCTTCCAATGTATGATCCGTATTCATACCAATACCAAAACGCATTCTCAAAACCCGCTCTTCTCTTGGTGTTAATGAGGACAAAATACGCGTACAGGTTTCTTTTAGATTCGAATGAATAGCAGAATCAAGCGGCTGTAAAACATTCTCATCAGCAATAAAATCACCTAAAGACGAATCTTCTTCATCACCGACAGGTGCCTCCAAAGAAACCGGCTCTTTTGCAATTTTCATAACTTTACGCACTTTCTCAAGCGGCATAGACAAACGCTTTGCCAACTCCTCAGGAACAGGCTCTCTTCCCATTTCTGCCAACATTTGACGCGACGTACGAACCAACTTGTTAATCGTTTCAATCATATGAACCGGAATACGAATTGTGCGTGCTTGGTCAGCAATAGAACGCGTAATTGCCTGACGAATCCACCATGTGGCATAAGTTGAAAACTTATAACCACGACGATATTCAAACTTATCAACGGCTTTCATCAAACCGATATTACCTTCTTGAATCAAATCCAAAAATTGTAAACCGCGATTTGTATATTTTTTTGCAATAGAAATAACCAAACGTAAGTTTGCTTCAATCATTTCTTTTTTGGCGCGATCAGCCTCACGTTCACCTTTTTTAATGGTATCAACCATGCGACGGTATTCATTAATTGGTAAACCACATTCTTGAGCCATCTGCGCAATAGAATCTCTCAATTCAACAATTTCAACACCATATTTTTCAATAAATGCTTGCCAATGCTTATCTTTTTTGGTTGAAATTTTCTTAACCCAATCCGGATCAAGCTCTGCCTTTTGATAAACTTCCAAGAAATCTTCACGTTTGACTTTGCAAGACAAGGCATAACGCAACAATTTACCTTCCAGCCCCATCAAATGTTTATTCAAATCATTCAACTGCTCAACCAATTGTTCAATTCTGGTTGCATTCAAATGAATAGAACTCATCAATTCGACCAGCTCTTTTTTAACTTGAATATATTTTTTCTCAACGGAAGAAGAAATCGGCTTTCCCGAAATCATTGCATCAACACGTTGTTTCTGGACTTTACTTAAATCATCATAATAGCTTGATATCTTAGTTAAAATCTCAAGAACGGGCTCTCTTAAAGCATCTTCCATTGAAGAAACTGAAGCTGAAGAATGACCATTACCATTTTCATCATCTTCATCGCCTTCTGAATTTTCACCTTCTTCCGAAGAATCCTCTTCATCGTCCGTATCCTCGTCATCATCGACATCATCGACCGTATCATCAAGCTCAATATCATCATCTAAATCATCATCGATGTCATCCAGATTATCTTTTTTTGCGATTTCATCAGCGACATTATCCAAATCTTCAACAGTCTCTTCTTCATAGACCATAGCCTCGGCATCATCACCATACATCATTTCCAAATCAATAATATCGCGCAGTTGCATCCGCCCTTCAAGCAAATCATCACGCCAACCGGCGATTGCTTTAATTGTCATCGGGCTAGCGCACAAGCCATCAATCATAACGGTTTTACCGGCTTCAATACGCTTTGCAATAGCAATTTCTCCCTCTCGTGATAAGAGTTCTACCGTTCCCATCTCTTTCAAATACATACGCACCGGATCATCAGAACGCCCAAGTTCTTTTTCATCAAAATTACCACTTTCGTCGCTGTCAGCATCAGTATTATCATCTTCACCATCTAAATCCTGATCAGGCGCATCGACATCTGTTTCAGAGGTAATACTAATCCCCATATCGGAAATTTCCGCCATAATATCTTCAATCTGCTCAGAAGTCTCACGTTCTGACGGTAACGCTTTATTTAATTCCTCAACAGTAATAAAACCGCGTACTTTTCCGCGTTCTATTAATTTTTTGACGGCACTGCCCAATGAATCAATTAAAGGCGCATCAGCATTTCCGCCTTCATAAAAGTCTTGATTATCCATATCTGACATAGACTGTATCCTAAAAATCGATTTTTACTTTGCCGAGATAGACTCGAAATTTGCTAGCTGGATTGTTTTAATCTTTTACGGCAAATTTGTCAACCTTTTCAAGCAGATAAAATATATATCAGAAAAAGTAAATTCAAGGTTAATTTTTGCAAAATTAAGCTGAGACTATATTTCCGCATAAGAACGCAATAAAGAATTTTTTTCATTTTTCAAAGTTTCATACCGCTGATACACTTCTTCAGAAAACGAATCGGAAGTTTGCATAATTCGCAAACACTCTTTTATCTCATTTTCAAGCTGATTAAGCTGAACTTCAACAATCTTGGTATTAATTTCATGGCGTAATTTAGATATCAATGGCTGTTCTTGCTTTATTTGCTGCCGTAACATTTGTAATTCCCAAAGATTATGCAATTCTTTGTCAAAGCCGGCTTTTTCCAGTTCTTGTTCTAAAAGTTCACCGGTTAATTCTTCATACTGGTGAGCCGTTTCAAAAATAACATCTAACATCATTTTCAGACGTTGCGAATGGATGTCAAACATCGAAATTTGCTCTTCATACTCTGCTACTAATTGCGGCTCACACAACATAACCGAGATAATAAACTTCAGTACAGCTTCATCAAGTGCACGTTTAGGCGGCACACGCACGGTTTTAGCCGACTTTTGCGGTATAGATTGTTTTTTTATTTGCTGTTGTTTGTGCCAAGCTCCCTGCCCTAACTCGTTATAGATAAAAGTTTTCATCGCCTGTTGATAATAACCGCGTACAGTTTCATCCGTAATTTTAGCAACTTCTTCTCTGATATTTTTTTCAATTAACGCTTTTTGCTCAGGAGTCGCCACAGGCTGTCCTTCGATATTTTTTTTCCATAATAAATTCACCAATGGGGTTGTATGCTCTAAATAGGTTGCAAAAGCATCGTGCCCATGTGCTTGTAAAAATTCATCAGGATCCTGTTTATCCGGCAAAAAAACGTATTTGAGAGAATATCCGGCTTTCAAAATCGGCAAAGCTCTGTCCACCGAGCGAATAGCGGCTTTTATACCGGCACCGTCACCGTCAAAACACAAAGTCGGCTCCGGTGTCACACGCCACGCTTCTTGGATTTGTTCTTCTGTCAACGCTGTTCCCAGCGGTGCAACGGCATACCCAAAACCATATCTGTCAAGAGCAATAACATCCATATAGCCTTCACAAACGATCAGATTGCGCGCAGCAAATCCTTTATCTCGTGCATTATTCAAATTATATAACACACGACGCTTATTAAAAATCGGTGTTTCCGGAGAATTCAGATATTTGGGTTGTCCGTCTCCCATAATTCTTCCGCCGAAAGCAATAACACGCCCTTGTTTATCTTGAATAGGAATCATCACGCGGTCACGGAAAAAGTCATGAGGACGGCGCGAATTGTCTTCCGGAATAGTCAGCAACCCTAAATCATTCATATCCTTATCAGAGATATTTTGTGAACTGAGAAAAGCTTTTAAACCGTTATTATTCGGAGCATACCCGAGTCGGAACTTATGAATAGTTTCATCATCCAAACCGCGATGACGGAAATACTCCATTCCTTTTTCCCCCTCCGGCAAATGCAAACATTTTTCATAATATTTACAAGCCATTTCCATAATATCATACAGGCTTTTCTTTTTCTCATGCTCTTCATGTTGTTCACGATTTAAGATTGGCATAGGCAGGCCAGCCTTATCCGCTAACTTTTTAACGGCATCCATAAACGGCAGATTATTAGCTTCCATCTCAAACTTAATAATGTCTCCGTGAGCCCCACACCCGAAACAATGATAAAACCCTTTTGCCTCATTTACGGTAAAAGATGGTGTTTTTTCGTTATGAAACGGACAACAAGCCTGATATTCACGACCTTTACGGACGAGCTTAACCTTGCTTGCCACCACATCAACAATTGAGATTTTGGCACGCAGTTCATCACAAAACTTTTGCAAATCAACGCTAGCCATAACGAGGCTTTATTCCTTATGACAATAAAGTTTTAATCATGGCAGAGGCTTTACCGAAATCTAACTGACCGGCATATTTACCCTTCAATTCACCCATGATTTTCCCCATATCTTTGAGCGAACTGGCACCGGTTGCTGCCATAATGGTTTTAATTGCTGTCTCTATCTCAGCTTCACTCATTTGTTTAGGTAAAAATCTCTCAATAACTTTAATTTCTGCGGTTTCTTTGTCTGCCAAATCCTGACGATTGCCATCAAGATACATTTTGATTGATTCATTGCGTTGCTTAATCATCCCCTGCATCATAGAGAGTAAATCTGCATCACTGGCGCGTTCTAACCCACGACCGCGAGCATCAACGTCTTTTTCTTTCATACCGGCAATAATCAGGCGGACAGCAGAGGTTGTTCCGGCATCATGGTTTAACATTGCATCTTTGAGAGCTTTTTGCAAATCATCTCTTAACATTATTTTTCTCCTTTTATAATTCTGATTGTTCAATAGCATAATCACGTCAGTAAAAAATTGCAAGACATAATCTTTTTGTTTTACTTTTTTCAGAACAGAATTTATACTACCCATCCATAAGGAGAATTAAAATGAAAAATTTGGCATTAATACTGACCTTTTCTTTGATAACGATCGCCTCAACACAAGCGGAAGAAACATCCATAAAAACAGACGATTACGACAAACAATTTGAAGAAAACATGAAAGAAATGACAACACAATTACAATCCATGACGGCAGAATTGATTAAATACATGGATACTCTCAACAAAAATCTCGATACCACTATGCCGCAAATGACAAAAAGTATGAGCCAAGTTATTTCTGCCATGAAACCGGTTGCGACTACCATGCAAAAAAACATGGATAACTTTGTCAAAGAGCTGAATCAACAACTCGACATACCGACTGAAACGAATATAGCCCACCCCACAGACAACCAAACTCCTAAGATATCGGCTCCGGAAAAAATTGTTCTCCCTGAAGAAGAGTTAGAAGCTATCAATCTTGAAATTGATAAAGAATTGGCAGATTTCGCTCCTCCTGCTTCTGACTTGCCACAGAAAAAAATAAAACTCTTCCCCAGCACGGTGGAATAAGCAAAAAGCCCTGATTTAACTCAGGGCTTTTTTTAATCAATATTTGTTAAAGAATGAGCTAATACAACTTGATTAGACGCATTATTTATTTTTTCAAATAATTCATTTTCATCTTTGTTGGTCAATGCCCTCAGTGTTTTTATGTATTCTCCTTGTTTATGACTGGCGGCTTCATTTTTGAGTTCCCCATAGCCAAACAACGCAAAGTGTCTTACTGTTCTGTCTTTCTTATCTTGTTCTATTTGAGCTGTGTCACGTCCTTCTTTATCCATTTCGATATAAACACCATCCCTGTCATATTTCCACATTCCACCTGTTGCTAAATCCGTTGTCCAGCTATAAACGAAAGTCAGATTTAAAAATGAAATTTTGCTCCAAGAAGAACGTATTGTCTGGTATTGGTCTTCATAGCCTTTTTTCTTTGCCATAACCACAAAACTCGAAGCTCTGCGTTCAACGGGGTATACACATGGTGTTTTGCATACTTTTGCTCCGTCAATATAAAGCGTTACCCCTTTAACATTAGAATCAAATTTCATATCTTGAGAACCGCCGTTAAAAATTGTTCCGCAAGCCGTCAAGGTTAAAACAACGGCTAAAGTTATATACTGTTTTAGTTTCATCGAACATATCCTTTATTAAAATTAAAAGAAAACCCACCTTTATTCAAAGGCGGGCGGATGTTCGAAAACCGTACCTAACCACAGAAAAAACGGCTCGGCTGATTCGAGCTTTTTCAAGCCTTATATCGCCGACATCCGTCCTTGTGACGAATATCGGCAACAATTTATGAGTCGCCTTGCCATAAAGCGACCTGTGATTTGGTATATAAACGGATTTTCGACGTCCGCATGATTACGATAAATGGATTATATCCGAATTGCAAGCCTTTTTTCTGAAAAATCAAAATAATCAAACTTGTAAATCTGAGAATGCGGCTTATCTCTTTGATATGCACTTATCAACAAGGAGAATATAAGATGACCGAAGAAATAAAAGACAGAACTGATTTTGCCGAAAAAAATCCACGCTGTTTTTGCGCTGATGATGACAACTGCGGCTACACGTTTCCCGAAAACATGACATCTATGTGTGGTGCGGAGGGAAATTCTTGCACTCAGGAAACATTCAAAATCAAAACCAAAGAGCGTTTTATCGAAAAAGACACAGTTTGCTACTGTACCCCGAAAGATTGCGACTGCAAAATTGATTATAAAGAGACGGATTATTGATAAATGGCTGAATATAAAACCCCTATTCTGATTATCGGTTCCGGACCGGCCGGATACTCTGCCGGAATCTATGCCGCGCGAGCTGAACTTAACCCGATTATCGTCACCGGAGACACCCCCGGCGGACAACTGACCATGACCAATGATGTCGAAAACTACCCCGGATTTGCCGAGCCGATAAAAGGACAAACTTTAGTAAGTGCCATGCGCCAACAAGCCATAAACGTCGGCTGTCGCATTGTTGATGATATGATTGTAGAAATCGACTTTGAGCATCCGCCTTTTATTTGCAGTTCCGAAAAACATAATCAATATCAAAGTGATGTTGTGATTATTGCAACCGGAGCTTCAACCAAATGGCTCAATATTCCGGGAGAAGAAAAATTCCGCGGTTGGGGCGTGTCTGCTTGTGCCACCTGTGACGGCTTTTTTTATCGCGGGAAATGTGTTGCCGTTATCGGTGGCGGTAACTCTGCGATTGAGGAAGCCTTATTTTTAGCCAATATTGCCGCTCAAGTTATTGTCATCCACCGCCGTGATACTTTGCGTGCCGATAAAATTCTGCAAGACCGCCTGCTCAATCATCCCCATGTGACAGTACTGTGGAACACTGTGGTTGAAGAAGTGTTTGGCAATGATACTCCTCCCGCTGTTGCTGCTCTTAAAGTCAAAAATGTTAAAACAGATGTAGAAAGTACATTATCTGTTGATGGTGTTTTTGTGGCTATCGGTCACACACCCAATACCGCAATTTTTCGCTCACAATTAGATTTAGACCGCCAAGGCTATATCATTACTTATCCCAGTGGCTCATGCCGTACCAATTTAGATGGTATTTTTGCCGCCGGAGATGTCGTCTCCGGTAGTTTCAAACAAGCCATTATGGCGGCAGGGAGCGGATGCATGGCTTGCTTAGAAGCACAAAAATATCTTGCACAATTAAAATAAACGCGCTAAACATCTCTTGTGTTTCATAAAATAGGAGAAAATATATGACAAAAGAGAAATGTTGTTGTGAAGAAAAAGAAAACACTTGTGGTTGCGGTTGCGGCTGTGATTGCGGTTGTGATTGTGATTGCTGTTGCTGCGGTTGCAATACCGATAAAGAAATCGCTTTTGAATTATGCCGTACTTTAATTGAAGGACGCACATATACAGCTGATGCCGTAGCTGATGCATACAAAAAGATTTTTGAAGCTGTTAAAAGCTGCAAATCTGAAGACTAAGTAATCTTTATAAAGGAATCGCTACAGGCGATTCCTTTTTTTATGTTTCAGAGAAAAATTATGTTACATATTGGTTGTCACTTATCTGCCGCTAAAGGCTATCTGCATATGGGACAAGAGGCTGTCTCTATTGGCGCAGATACTTTTCAGTTTTTTACCAGAAATCCTCGCGGCGGTAATGCTAAAGAAATTTCCCAACAAGATGTATCTGACTTTTTATCATTCAGCACACAAAATCATCTGACAACTTTATTAGCTCATGCGCCTTATACCATAAATCCTTGCTCCGACAATCCGCAAACTCGGGAATTTGCCGAATTAGCCATGAGTGATGACCTGAGAAGAATGGAATATACACCGCATAATTTATATAATTTTCACCCCGGAAGTCATGTCGGACAAGGCGTAGCAAAAGCAATAGACCTCATTTCTGATTTATTAAACCGCGTTTTATCAACTGATATAACCACCACGGTTTTGTTAGAAACAATGTCAGGTAAAGGAAGTGAAGTCGGAGCAACCTTTGAGGAACTGCGCTCGATTATTGACAACATCGGTCTATCTGACAAAATTGGAATTTGCCTAGATACTTGTCACATCTACTCTGCCGGCTATGATATTGTTAATGACTTAGAAGGTGTCTTGGAAAAATTTGATAAGGTTATCGGTCTTAACCGCCTCAAAGCTATTCACTTGAATGATTCTATGACAGAATTTGCCTCACATAAGGACAGACACGAAAAAATAGGTCTTGGAACAATTGGGGCTGATGCGCTTATTCGCCTTATCAATCACCCAGCCCTCAAACATTTACCCTTTTTACTTGAAACACCAAACGAATTAGACGGGTACGCCCAAGAAATTAAGTTTCTGCGCCAAAATTATTCAGCATAAAAAAAAGGCTATCTTGCTCCAATACAAAATAGCCTTTCCGTCATAGGTCAAAAACAATTATTTATCTAGAATAACCTTAATAAGATTTAACAGATAAACAATAACCAAAAAGGCAAATCCGCGAATAAGAACAGCATCAACCACCAGACTGCCTTTAACAACAAAAAACTGAATAACTAATGACACGATCAAAGCTGCCGCAATATTAATCATCCAATATCTTTTATTGTTCATAAATACAAACGCGCAAATAGCGGCCGGACCAAACACCAATGGGCTTTGCATCCATTTCCAAGTACTGTTAACCAAATGATTAACATAACTGATATGCATAAAGTGAGCGGCCATAATAATCAACAAGCCCATAGCGAGCAAAAATAAATACGTTTGTTTTTTAGTCATAACATCCTCTCAAATTGTTACTGCTGATACCAATGTAACCAATTTAAGAGAAAAGGAAATCCCTTTTATCAGACTGTACACAACTTTCAACATAGATAAAAACTACATCTCTGTCATGAAATGTAGTTTTTATCTGTTTGCATCAGCTAGAATGAATAGCGAATACCGGCTGTTGCTTCCATTAAGTTATCCAACATTTTAGAATCTATATATGAATAACGTCCGACAACGCGCATTGCCCAATGCTCATTCATATCATATTGAATACCCAAACCTGCTCGATATCCCATATGATTTTTATCATTAGAACCAAACGCATCTTTAATCTTAAAATTATAATTAGCCAAACCGACTGTTCCTAACAAATTCCAGCCATCACAACCAACCGGCATATATCCGTACGCATCCAAACCATAAGCATAAAATTCTGATTTCAGACGATTAACGCCTAACTCTTCAGATAACATTTTTGAGCCTTTTGCCTCAGCTGATTGTTGGAAAAATCCTTCTAAGCTGAAATATTGCGACGGACGCATACCTAAGTTAATTGCGGCAGAATTATACTGATCTTCCAAAGCTTTATCCCAACCTGCACGATCACTTTTGTAATCTGCTTTAGAATAAACATAATCCAAACCAACATATGGATGAATTTCCATCGCATCAGCGACATTTGCCATTGCTAACATTGCAGCACCGGTCAATAACATTCCTTTTAACTTCATTTTTTACTCCATTAACAAGTTTAATTAGATAGTCTGCTTGCTATATAACTTTGGATAATTTAATTTAAAGAGTGTGATCAAAAAAATCTGTGTTATCCTAGACTAAAGTTTACATCTGTATGGAGATAATCATGTTTGTATGTCCGGATAAATTATGCCATAAATGTCAACGCTTACTTGAATTTCGTTATCAAAATCAAAAACTATACCCGACATATTATAATGGTCCGGTAGCCTCATTCGGAGATTTATCATCAGAAATTTTAATTGTCGGACTCGCCCCCGGTCTGCACGGAGCCAATCAGACCGGTCGTCCTTTTACCAATGACTATGCCGGTGATATTTTATACCCCGCCCTTAAAAAATATGGTTTAGCTCAAGGAACTTATAGAAAAATCAAAGATGACGGATTTCAACTCCTTAATGTGCGGATTACAAATTCTGTCCGCTGCGTTCCACCGCAAAACAAAGTCACAGGAGAAGAAGTTAAAAATTGTGGCGTTTATTTAATTGATGAAATTCAAAATATGCCTCATCTCAAAATTATTCTGACTTTAGGAGCGGTTGCACATAATGCCGTTTTAAGCGTGTTAGGATACAAAAAATCCGCTTATAAATTTGCTCATGGAGCTGAACATATACTGGACAAGCATCATCTTCTCCTGCTCAATTCTTACCATACTTCACGTTATAACATCAATACCGGCGTTTTGACTGAGGAAATGTTCAACCAAATTATTGTGCAATTAAAAAAACATCTCAACAAAGGATAAGCCGGTGAAAAATCCTCTCGGCATATATATTCATTGGCCATTTTGCCGCAGTAAGTGTCCTTATTGCAACTTCTATTCTTCTGCCACCAAATGTACAAATGAAGACACACTGATTAATCAATATTGTCAAGACTTAGAATATTATCATCATTTCAACAATAATAACATTGTTCGCAGTATTTTTTTTGGTGGCGGAACACCTTCTCTGCTCAAAGCACAAAGCATTGAAAAAATAATCAATAAAATAACTTCCCTTTGGTCATGTGTTCCTGAACTGGAAATTTCTCTTGAAGCCAACCCCAATAGTAAGCGCCCGAATATGTTTCAAGATTTTAAAACGGCAGGAATCAATCGCTTATCTCTCGGAGTGCAGGCTTTAAACGAAAAAGATTTAAAATTTTTAGGCAGAACCCATAAACTGATTGATGCCCTACAAGCTATTGAAGAAATTACAAAAATTTTTGACAGTCATTCTATCGACCTAATCTACGCCCGTCCTGAGCAAAATTTAAACGAATGGCAACAAGAATTAGAACAAGCTGTTCATTTAGGCTTAACTCACATTTCCCTTTATCAACTAACCATTGAAGACGGAACTGTCTTTGCAAAAAAGGACATCCGACCATTAGAAGAAAACGCAGCTACAGAAATGTATATTTACACCCAAAAATTTTTAAATGAACATGGATATCCGCAATATGAAATTTCTAATTTCGGCATTCCCTCAATCCATAACCTCGGTTATTGGCGTGGCGAAGATTATGTAGGTATCGGAGACGGAGCTCACGGACGCATCCATATTGATAACAAAATTTTTGCAACGACACACCCTCGACAATTAGAAGAACTGTCCTCACAAGAACGTGCCGAAGAACTGATTATTATGGGCTTAAGAATCTTAGAAGGAATTGATAAACAACGTTTTAAACGACAATGTGGTTTGAAATTTGATACATTTATCAATCAAAAGAATTTGGCAGAAATGGTTCACCAAAATTTAGTCATTGATACCAAAAATAAGTTACGCCCAACTTCCTCTGGCTTATTGGTATCGGATAAAATCATTGAGGAACTCTGTTCTTAAAAATTTACTTGCATTTTCCTAAAAATCATTTATTGTGTTTCTCGTAAGCAGAGATGCTTACAGGGGTCTAGAAAACTCCCAATAGAAAAAAATAACTCCTTCTGATGAAGAGGGAGATGATGGAATATATTGAATACATCATGCTGTTCTATTGCAGTTTTCTAGCTCCCTCACCTTTTAACCAAGGTGAGTTTTTTGTTGCTAAAACAAACAAAACAGGGAGCTAAGAAAAAATATGAAACATGCTGATTTACTGAAAAAAGAGTTAGGCTTTCAACTGGGACTATTACGTCTCAAACAACGCAAGAAACTAAGCCGTGTTGCTACTGATTTGGGCTTGAAAGAACAAGTAATCGATCAGATTGAAAATGGTTACCACCACACTTGGAAACGCTATTATGAACTCTTGAAATATTATCATGGCACCATTGGGATTATGCTTGACAAGTAATCCCTCTAACCCCTCTTGCATAAAGAGAGGTAAAAAAACGAGCTTGGCTTCTGATTTCAAAAACAGAAACCGTCACAAAGCTCTCTCGGAGCTGGCTTGTTACTCAGCTCCCTCAAAAAAATCGGAGCCGGATTTCAATACCGGCTCCTTTTCTATTGACTTTATTTTAAAATTCAAATAAAGTATCCCTAGTAATCATATTATTAACTTATAACACATTATCATTATGAAAAATTATGAAAAATTTGTTCTTGAACATGGAAACATTGAGACTTTGTGTTGTTTTGTAGAAGATCACTATGAATCTCTGAGCGACGATATGAAAAATCTCTTATCTTCATACAGAGATAGGTTATCTGACAAACTTAAAACGAATACAGATCCTAATGACGCCATCTATGATCTGTCTCTCGCCGATTTTTTTAACAACTATACCTACGCTGAGAATCCTGCTGATGAGTACTACTTCAAAAAATGCGGTATACGTGCTCAAAAGCTCTTGAAACAAAACAACTACGAAACTCTCCGTGATGTTCTCAAAGTCCCTCGTTCAAAAGTGCATAAAATCCATGGATTTGGAGACGCCACAAATGCTTTTAGTGGTTTTAAATATGCAATGGAAAAAGCAGGGCTTGACCCTTACATGGTCATTAAGTAACCATCATCTCAACAAAAAAGCCGCTATCTTCTGATAACGGCTTTTTAATATACTTTTACCCCAAAGTAACCTATTATATAAATTTCTTATTGGATTTCTTTCCCATCAAGACCATATTTGGTCACTTTAGCACTGGCTTCCAACTTATCGACGACATCTGCCAAAGCTTGCTGTGTCAACATATTCTCAATTTGACCGCGAACTTCATTAAGCGGTTGAGGTTGTGCATCACGGATATCATCAACAATAATAACATGATATCCGAATTTTGTTTTTACGGGTTTATCCGAATATTGCCCCTTTTTCATGGCAAATGCAGCATTACCAAATTCTTCAACCATCATATTTTTTGTAAAGTACCCTAAATCCGGCTCATCTTTAGAATATTTCTGCGCCAACTCATCAAACTTAGCTCCTTTTTTCAATTGAGCAATAACATCATTAGCAACCTTTTCATCATCAACTAAAATATGACGAGCTTTAACCTCTTTCTGTCCTTTGAACTTTGTTTTGTAATCATCATAAACCTTTTTGATTTCCTTCTCGTTGACTTTATCCTTCAATTCATGTTCTAAATAAAGTTTACGAGCTAACTCTTCTTTAGCGATTTCTAATTGCGTTTTATATTCTTCGGTTTCAACAACTTTTGAATTGGCGGCAGCCTGAGAAATAACTTTACCCTTTACAAAAAATTCCAATGCCTTCGGATAAAATTCATCAAAAGGAACACTTGAATTGATTTTATCATTTGCCTTATAAGCCTCTCGCAATTCGGCAACGGTAATTTTAACCCCATTGACCTCACCGGCTAAACCATCTTTACCTTCAGCATAAACCTCAGATGTTGCAAACAAAGCGGCTAATAACGCCAATGCAATATATTTTTTCTGCATAACTGACCTCCATAAAAATTCTACATCAGAGGAAAATATAATACATTTGAATTAAAATCCAATCATTTTTTTAGCAAAGGTTTATAACTTTGGGTGTATTATAAACGAAAGTATTGACTTTAGGTAATATAAACACTAAATGTAGTGTAATTTAATATAATAAAAAGGATAAAAAAAAGAATGTTAGGAAAAGTAGCTCGCTGTATTTTCGGTAGTGCCAATGATCGGTTTGTCAATAAACAATATAAAATCGTTCAACAAATTAATCATCTAGAACCTGAAATTAAAAAACTCACAGATACCGAATTAAAAGCCAAAACAGACGAGTTTCGTCAACGCTTAAAAGATGGTGAGACCTTAGATATGCTTTTACCGGAAGCATTCGCTGTTGTTCGCGAAGCCGCCGTCCGTACCCTTGGACAAAGGCATTATGATGTCCAGTTAATCGGCGGTATTGTTTTGCATAAAGGCATGATTGCCGAAATGAAAACCGGTGAAGGTAAAACTTTGGTAGCAACCCTAGCCGCATACCTGAATGCTCTTGAAGGAAAAGGTGTTCATATTGTAACCGTAAACGATTATCTTGCCAAACGTGACGCAGAATGGATGGGACAAGTTTATCGTTTTTTGGGCTTAACTGTCGATTATATCGTTCATGAAAAAAATGATGAAGAACGCCG
Organism: Alphaproteobacteria bacterium; assembly: GCA_017477185.1. Classification (GTDB taxonomy): domain Bacteria; phylum Pseudomonadota; class Alphaproteobacteria; order RF32; family CAG-239; genus Scatocola. The sequence goes on from JAFUXF010000019.1 coordinate 14,385, forward strand.
TGCTGCTTATAACTGCGATATTATTTACGGAACAAACAATGAATTAGGGTTCGACTATCTTCGCGATAACATGAAATTTTCTATGGAAGAGATGGTTCAACGTCCGTTTAATTATGCCATTGTAGATGAGGTTGACTCGATTCTGATTGATGAAGCCCGTACCCCGTTAATCATCTCCGGTGCAGCAGAAGATTCTTCAGAAAAATATATCAGCGTAAACAAAATTATTCCGCAATTAAATCCTAACGATTATGAAAAAGATGAAAAAGCCAAAAGTGTTGTTCTGACCGAAACCGGCATGGAACATATTGAACAACTGTTGAAATCTGTTGGACTAATTACCGAAGGTGGTCTGTATGATATCAACAACGTTTCGTTGGTACAATATGTCAATCAAGCTCTGCGCGCTCATAAAATGCACACAAGAGATGTCGATTATATCGTCAAAGACGGTAAAGTTGTTATTATTGACGAGTTTACCGGTCGTATTATGGAAGGAAGACGCTATTCTGATGGTTTGCACCAAGCTATAGAAGCAAAAGAAGGTGTAAAAATTCAATCAGAGAATCAAACTCTCGCTTCCATTACATTCCAAAACTATTTCCGCTTATATCCGAAACTTTCCGGTATGACCGGCACGGCTATGACAGAAGAAGCCGAATTTAATGATATTTACAATCTCAGCTGTGTTGAGATTCCGACCAATCGTCCGGTTTTGCGTATTGATGAACATGATGTAATCTACCGTACAGAAAAAGAAAAATATAAGGCCATTATTGATACTATTTTAGAATGCCATGATAAAGGACAACCGGTTTTAGTCGGAACAACTTCAATTGAAAAATCAGAACTGATTGCCAATATGTTAGCTGCCCGCAGCCCTGTAAAATTCGAAGTTTTAAATGCCCGTCACCATGAACGTGAAGCAGCTATTGTTGCTCAAGCCGGTGTTTTGGGAGCCATTACGATTGCAACCAACATGGCCGGTCGCGGAACAGATATTCAACTTGGCGGTAATGTCGATATGAGGCTTAAAGCCCTGCTAAAAGGAGATGAAACCCCTGAAAAAATTGAAGAACTGCGTCAAAATATTAAACAAGAAGTTGAAGATAATAAAGCTAAGGTTTTGAATGCTGGAGGTTTGTATATTTTAGGAACTGAGCGTCATGAAAGTCGTCGTATTGATAACCAATTACGCGGACGTTCCGGTCGTCAGGGCGACCCTGGAACTTCAAAATTTTTCCTCTCGCTGGAAGATGATTTAATGCGCATTTTTGGCTCAGAGAAGATGTCAGTCATGCTGCAACGTTTAGGCTTACCCGAAGGAGAAGCACTTGTCCACCCGTGGATTAGTAAAGCCCTTGAAAAAGCCCAGCAAAAAGTCGAAGAACGCAACTTTGATATCCGTAAAAACTTACTCAAATATGACAATGTCATGAATGACCAACGTAAAGTTATTTACGAACAACGCAAAGAGCTTATGAGCGCCAATGATGTTTCAGAAACTATTCGCGATATGCGTGAAGAATATATTTCTGACCTGATTGCTTATTATCTGCCTCGCCATCAAACACCAAAAGAGTGGAATCTGACACCTTTGGCACAAGAATTACAAAATATTACCGGTATTGATTTTCCGCTCACCAAATGGGCTGAAGAAAAAGAAATTGACGTTGATGCGATGGAAGCACATACGCTTGAAATGCTAGAACAAGAACTCACGGCCAAAAATGCCCATGTTCCTGCTGATGTGATGCGTATGCTTGAAAAAAATATTTTACTTCAAGTGCTTGATCAGCTATGGAAAGAGCATATTGCCACCTTGGATTTAATGCGTCATACCATTGTTTTGCGTGCCTATGGGCAAAAAGATCCGTTGATTGAGTATAAAAAAGAGGCTTTCAGTATGTTTGCGCAATTACTTGATCAACTGCGTGAGAAAGTAACATTCTTGCTCTGTCGTGCCACGATTGAAACTAATTCGGCCGAGAGTTGGCAAAACACACCTCATGCTCCAACCAAAATGGAAGAAGTCCATGAGCAACCACAAAATATTGTTGGTAGTAAACGCCCACAAGCGGAAGAAGCAACACAACCGCAACAGCAACAGCCGTTTATGTATAATGCTCAGCCGTTTAATCCTAATGATCCCTCAACATGGGGAAAAATCTCTCGCAATGCCCCCTGCCCCTGCGGTAGCGGCAAAAAATACAAACATTGCCACGGACAAGTATAAAAAAACGCCTTCGGGCGTTTTTTTATTTACTTAAATTGCTCTGCAAATTGGTATTTATCCATATTATTGATTTTAGTCACAGCCGGATTATCCAGCAACATCGGTAATTCAACTGTCCGAAACACACTACGGACATCTGCCTTATCGACAAACGCCGTCACTTTTCCCTTAACTCCGTTGATAAAACGTCTTGACGCAACAGCCCAAATATGTGCTACCTCATCAGGACTTAATCCGACCTCATGATAACCGACACCAAGTTCCACTAACTTTTTACCACAAACCGTATCTTCAATCATACATGATTTCGGATGCGATTTTACATAAGCAAACGCCTTATCCCTATTCTCCGTAGTTGGCAAATAACTGATACTATATAACACAACTGAATTCTTGGGTGTTGCAATATCATAAGATCCTGCAACATCTAATGCTTCTTGATACAATCTGTTATTCATTTATGTATGCTTCCTTTTAACAATATCCAATGCACCGTTGGAGACAATAACATCAGCCGTATCATTATCCGTAATTTCTCCATCAAGTATCTTGAGTGCTAACTTATTTTCTAATTGTGTTTTAAGCAACCTTTTCAACGGACGTGCACCATAAATCGCATCATACCCGTTATTAACAATCCAAATAAAGGCCGCTTCATTCACGTTAATTTTAATATTACGCTCAGCAAGACGTTTTTCAATCCCTTGAATCTGAATTTTTGCAATATCTTTAATATTATTTTTATCCAAACGATGAAACAACGTAATTTCATCAATACGATTAATAAACTCCGGACGGAAGGATGCCTTAACGATCTCCATAACCTTAGCCTTAATTTGCTTACCATCATCTTGTCCGGTTGCATTAGCTAAAATATCAGAACCTAAATTTGAGGTCATAATAATCAGCGTATTTTTGAAATCGACTGTCCGACCTTTACCATCAGTCAGCCGCCCATCATCTAAAACTTGTAAAAGGACATTAAAGATATCAGGATGTGCTTTTTCAACCTCATCAAACAGGATGACCTGATATGGGCGACGACGAACAGCTTCAGTCAAAATACCACCCTCTTCATAGCCGACATACCCCGGAGGTGACCCGATTAGCCGAGCAACCGCATGCTTTTCCATATACTCAGACATATCTATTCTCAAAATAGCACTTTCATCATTAAATAAAAACTCTGCAACCGCTTTGCTTAATTCTGTTTTACCGACACCGGTTGGTCCCAGAAACAGAAAAGATCCTATCGGCTGTCTACCATCATTAATGCCTGCTCGAGAACGCCGAACAGCGTTAGAAACAGCTGCAATTGCATCTTTCTGCCCAATAACTCTTTTTGAGAGATAATCCTCCATATGAATCAATTTTTCACGCTCGCCTTGAAGCATTTTATCAACAGGAATACCCGTCCACTTAGAGACGACAGCAGCAATATTTTCATCTGTCACATTCTCCCTAACTTGAGAATTTTGCTTAGCTGAATTTTCTTCTATTGCTTTTATTTTATTTTCTAAATCAGGGATAATACTGTACTGCAACTGCCCTGCCCGTTCATATTTCCCGTCACGTTGCGCAATAGCCACTTCAATTTTAGCTTTATCCAACTGATCTTTAAGACCGGTTAAATCAGCCAACCCTTGTTTGGTTTCTTTCCACTTATCACCTAAAGTTTTCGCTTTGACTTCTAAACCTGAAATTTCATAATTGATTTGCTGTAAACGAGATTTTGAAGCCTCATCATTTTCTTTTTTTAGGGCTTCTCGCTCAATTTTAAGCTGCATCAACTTTCTATCCAATTCATCCAATTCTTCCGGCTTAGAATCAATTGCCATACGCAGACCGCTTGCCGCTTCATCCATCAAATCAATCGCTTTATCTGGTAAAAATCTGTCCGTAATATAGCGATTAGATAAGGTTGCGGCTGCAATCAAAGCACTATCAGAAATTTTAACGCCATGATGTAATTCAAATTTATCTTTAATTCCGCGTAAAATAGAAATTGTTTCCTCAACACTCGGCTCTTCAACATATACCGGCTGAAACCGTCGCGCCAAAGCAGCATCTTTTTCAACATACTTTTGATATTCGTTTAAAGTTGTCGCTCCCAAACAGTGTAATACTCCACGCGCCAACGCCGGTTTTAATAAATTAGAGGCATCCATAGAACCCTCACTCGCTCCGGCTCCGACAATCGTATGCATTTCATCAATAAAAAGAATAATGTTCCCATCTGCAGCTTCAACATCTTTCAAGACTGCTTTCAAGCGTTCCTCAAATTCTCCACGATATTTAGCTCCTGCAATTAACGCCCCCATATCAAGCGATAACAAACGTTTGCCAACCAAACTTTCAGGAACATCATTATTAACTATTCGAAGAGCCAAACCTTCAACAATTGCCGTTTTACCGACACCCGGTTCTCCGATAAGCACCGGATTGTTCTTGGTACGACGGGATAAAACTTGTATTGTTCGACGAATTTCATGTTCTCGTCCGATAACGGGATCAAGCTTACCGTCACGCGCTCGTGCTGTTACATCAATGGTATATTTTTTAAGAGCTTCAAAATTGTCTTCCGCACTTTCGCTGTCTGCAACACGCCCTTTTCTAAACTCATTAACGGCAATATCCAAACGTTGCGGATTGACACCGCTTTGTTGCAAAATTTCAGCAGCAGAAGTCGAAACATTAACTAAGGCCTGCAAAATTCGCTCTAACGTTACAAAACTATCACCATTTCTATCAGCAAGACTTTCAGCTTCATTCATAACACGCGTCAAATCCTGCGACATCAAACTTTGCACGGTTGTTCCGCTGACCGATGGAATTTTACTTAAAGCATCATCTGTCCGACGACGAACTTCATCAAGATTACCTCCGGCTTTTGTAATCAGTTCCATAATGACTGGCTCATTGTCATTGAGCATTACTTTTAAGATATGCTCGGGAGCAATATATTGATGCTTTTTAGATGAAGCCAAACTGACAACATCCTGAATTAAAGTCTTAGAACGATTTGTTAATTTATCAAAATTCATAATAAACACCTCTCTATACCTATATGTAGGTACAAAGAGGTATTTAAATCAAGAGCAAACAGAAAATTTCTGATAATTTAAATTATTCAGCAACAACCTGACGACGGCGATAAACACGTTTTTTGCGTACCGGTTCTGCCGTTTCAACAGAAGAAAGTTCTCCGGTACTTTCCGCTTCGCTGTGCGGAACTTCAACAATTGTAAAAGATTTCTTCTCAGCCACGACAGACATTTCGGGCTGTGCGTCAACAACTTCTGCAGTTGTTTGTGCTTCCGATACCATTTCTGAACCCTGATTATCTGCCTGAGTTTGCGGATTCTGATTAAATTGAACGCGATTTTGATTTTTCTTTTCATTGATATCGGTTACAATTTTACGATAATGCTCTGCATATTGCCGAAAAACCTCTGCCGTTACATAATCATTGTTGCCGGCAGCATCTTTAGCCAACTCATTATAGCGTTTAATCAATTCCAACGCCGTACCGCTAAACTTACCGGCAACACTAGAACTGTCAAATTTATAATTCAGAGAATATATTTGGTTATTACCATTATTGTTTCTATACTTATTATTGATTCTTTTCATATATATTTTACCACAGCTAAATAACAAAAAAAACAAATGAATAGTTTTATTCATCAAAGACTTAAAAACATTTTAGGAAAAAATAAATTAGCATTCTCTCTTACTATGCTTCACATGCAATATACATACAAATTTTTGAAATGCAACTTATTTTTTCAAAATTACACACCGCTCTATCCCTTGTAAATCTTTCACAATATTATCAACCTTTAATCCTTGCTGACAAAACAACTCAGCAACATCATGCGCCTGCCCCTGCCCGCATTCCAACAAAACATAACCGCCTTCGGATAATAACGCGGGAACAACTTCTGCCAACTTTTGATAAGACTCCAAACCATCTTTTCCCCCGGATAATGCTAATAAAGGATCATGATCTTTAACTTCCATTGCTAAAGAGTTGATTTCTGCCTCAAGAATATAAGGAGGATTGCTAACAATTACTTCGAATGAATGAGAAAAACGTTTAATAAAATCTTCCTCAAACCAACTGGCATGCTGCCATTTAACTTGCTTATCGATTCCCAAAGTTGCAGCATTTTCTCGGGCAATATCTAAGGCTTTTTCCGAAATATCAACTCCTATTCCGCAACTCAGAGGATTTTCACGCAATAAACTCAATAAAATACAACCGCTTCCCGTTCCCAAATCTAAAACACGCAATGCTTTCCCTTGCATTATCCGAACGGCTTCTTCTACGATAATCTCCGTCTCCGGACGCGGCGATAAAACATCATCATTGACCTTGAAAGTATATTTGTAAAAATCCTTATAACCTAAAATTTTATCAAGCGGACAATGTTGCCGAAGACGCTTATTTAGCAAGTCACGCAACATTGTTTCTTGTTGGGCATTTAGTTCAGCCGTTAACACTTTTGTTGAAGACGATTCGCACCCCAAAACATGCGCCAACAAAAGCCTCGCCTCCAATCTTGGAGACGCAATTCCTGTCGCAATCAATTGTTTAATAACATCATTAAATTGAGACATGCTAACCTAGCTAAGCCGCATTTTTAGCTAATTCAGACTTGACCAAAACGGATAAATGCTCCATCGCTTTCTTTTCGATTTGACGAACACGCTCACGACTTACTCCGAATTGTTCCCCCAACTGCTCTAAAGTTAAAGGCATTTCCGTCAACATACGACTTCTAATCACACACTGCTCACGCTCATCCATTTTTGCCAAGCACTCTCTTAAAACTTTTTGTTTATACGCATTTTCCTGACGAACGGCTAAACGTTGTTCAATATTCTCGCGAGCATCAACCAATAAGTTCATTCTTTCTTGCGGTTGGTCATCTCCCACTTCGACATTTAACGAAGTATCCGCATGTAAACGCTGGTTCATTTCAACCACATCTTTTTCATCAACCACCAACTCTTGAGCGATTGTTTTAACACTTTCCGGAGAAAGTTCTTTATTTTCATAAATACCGAGACGAGCCTTGATTCTATTCAAATTATAAAACAGCTTTTTTTGTGCGGCCACTGTCCCTATCTTAACCAACGACCAAGAACGTAAAATAAAATCATTAATTGCAGCGCGTATCCACCAAATAGCATAGGTCGACAACCGAACTTTCTTACTTAAATCAAATTTCTTAACTGCCTGCATTAACCCGATATTCGCTTCAGAAACCAAATCAGCTAAAGGTAAACCGTAATTACGATAACTCATGGCAATTTTAGCCGCCAACCGCAAATGCGATGTGATTAACTTTTGCGCCGCTTGCAAATTTCCTCGTTGTTTAAATTCAAGCAACAACTGCTGTTCTTCCTCTTCACTCAAAACCGGAAATTTCTTAATTTTTTCAAAATAAGCAATCAGCCCGTTTCCATCAACTAAAGCCGGAAGATTTGCTTTATTATCCAAAACCATTAAGCTGTTGTTTTGCACCATTTAACTGACCTTCTTTCACACTCAATCATCTCAAGGACTATAGTTTAGGCTCTTCCCCAAGATTCCAAAGCCAGATAATAATACATTTTCTTTTAACATGCAAGAGCCTGTGCAAAAAATTTTTATAACAAAAAAGCGTCTTGCGCTGAGGCTAACCCTCAACATCAAGACGCTTTTTTTGTTAAGATAGAGCTTTCCAGAGACCAATCCCCAGACCTATAATCCCTCCGATAATTGTCATACTCAAGAAAGCACCGATAACGATACCTCCTAAAGTCCAAAAGATAATGCGGAAGATGGTGTAGTCCTCAATCAGGTCGCTGACAAACTCCAAAAGAGCTAATCCTCCACCGAGGATCATACAGTTCACAAGTGCCTTATCTGTCTGGTAGCCAAGCAGATAGCCGATAAGACCACCTATAACAGCATACCAAAACACCTTTGTCTTCATAATGCAGGCAACCAGCCCTAGAACTGTTCCTACACATCCGACAAATAAACACCATACTGCTAAAACGATGAGCACCAGAAAAAGTGCTCCAAAAATTGTTGCCATAATAATTTTTTTTTAACTTTTACTACCTCACAGTATACCACATTTTTGTCTATCAAACAAGCAAAAAATTCGCGGAGATTATACAAAAAAAACTCGGAGAATGAGGCTAATAATAAGATTCAAGAGAAGAAAAAGCGCAGCGTACACTGAGAAATAAAAACAATCCTGTGAATTGTTTTTATGAGCCAAGCAATGAGACTTGCTTTTGTGAGTGAGTGTAAACGATACGATACAAAAGCTTTAGTCGGAATTGGTACGACGAGCATTTTTCTTACTCGCTAAATTTGTATTAGTAGCCCATTATACGAGTTTTTTACTTGAGTTGCATCTTATAGAGAGCCGCATACGCCCCATCTTGTTTTTCCATCAGTTGCTCATGTGATCCTTCTTCAACAATTTCACCATTATTAATAACGATGATCTTATCAGCATGACGAACTGTTGACAAACGGTGTGCAATAACAAATACCGTACGATCCGTCATCAAATTATCAATTGCTTGTTGCACAATCGCTTCTGACTTATTATCAAGAGCTGATGTCGCTTCATCCAAAATAACCACTGGAGCATTTTTAAGAAAAGCTCTGGCGATAGCGATACGCTGTTTCTGCCCACCGGAAAGCAAAACACCACGCTCACCGATTTCTGTATCCAACCCTTTATCCAAAGATTTGATAAATTCATCTAAACAAGCAGACTTAACGGCCTTATCAACATCCTTTTCCGTTGCATCAGGATTACCTAGCATAATATTATCACGAATTGTCCCCTTAAAAAGGAAATTATCCTGAAATACCATAGCAATATGGTCACGCAAAGAATTAATTTCTAAATGCCTGATGTCTTTTCCGTCAATCAAAATTGAACCGGATTGAATATCATAAAAACGAGGCAACAAACTGACAATTGTTGATTTACCACCGCCTGAATTTCCGACAAACGCCACTGTTTGCCCGACATTAGCTTTAAAACTAATATGCTTTAATACCGGTTTGTCTTTAACATATTCAAAACATACATCCTTAAACTCTATTGTTTTCTTGATTTTATCCAGTTTTTTGGCATCATCCGCATCACGAATACTTGGCACAGACTCTAAAATTCCGAAAACTCGTTCCATTGCAAGTAATGACATCTGTACACTGTTAAAACTATTACCAATACTTTTAATCGGATTATAAAGCATAATCAATGCTGTGATAAAAGAAACAAAAGCCCCTGCTGTAATCTGCTTTTCTACAATCAGATAACTTCCGAGCCAGATAATTATGGCAATACCTAATGATACCACAAAATGCATTAACGGTGACATAATACCTGTCCGTTGCACCATTTTAATCCCGAGTTTAAATACGCTGTTGAGTGTATCCTTAAATTTTCTATATTGATAATCATAGAGATTATAAGAAGCAATAATCCTGTTACCGGCATAGGTTTCATTATAGTGTGTCATTACCGCCGCCCCAGAAAAAATTGTCTTATCCATCAAAGATTTAATTCGCCGACGAACCGTTGTTAATGGGAACAAGGCTCCCAATAACACAATAATAGCAACAATCGCCAATTGCCAAGAATTATAAAACAAAACACCGATAAGCGATAACGAGGAGAACAAACGTGTCGAGAACATTTTAATATTAACGAGCAGACCGTTACAAGCCATGTCCACATCCCCGTTAAACCTAAACATAACTTCACCGGAAGAAGTATTATCAAAAAATGCTGCTTCTTTATGCATCAATTTCCGAAACAAATCAAACTTCACATCATTTGCCAGTTTACGTCCAAACCATGTATTTAAATACGTCGCGGCATAATTTAATCCGCTTTGAAAACAGCTGAAAAGAATAATCAGTACCGGAATATAATTCGTTGAAGCCGTATTTTGCTCAACCATCACAATATCCATATATGGACGCAACGCCCATGCAATCACGGCATCCATTGCCCCAATCGGCAACGTAACCAAAACAGACAACAAGCCGCGAAACCAATAAGGCTTCACATATGGCATAATTTTCATATAATTTTTAACGGTATAAGTTGATTTAATTTTATTGGTTAATTTCTTAAACATAACAATCCCTAATAACTTTTAACTTCTGCTGACTCTATACACAATCATTCCATTTGGCAAGAGATATTATCAAAACTGTGGCTAAAATGACTGGAAATTTATAAAATAATCGAATATAGTACCGCCATCAAAGAAAGTAAAAACTTTGAATTTTTATATTTCTTTGGCACTGTTATAACGCAACCAAAGAGGACAACATGAAGATTTTGGTCGGATTAAGCGGCGGAGTCGATTCTGCCGTTACAGCATATTTATTAAAAAAAGCCGGACATGAGGTTATCGCCGCAACAATGTCCATCTGGGATAAAAATCAAATTTTTAAAAACACCGGTAAAGATGCCTGTTTTAGCCCACATGAAGAAAAGGATATTGAACAAGCCCGCCAGATTTGCACTCAACTTGCTATTCCTTATCATGTTATTGACTGCACGGAACAATATAAACAAGTCGTGTTGCAAAATTTCAAAGAAGAATATCTTAACGGGCGCACACCTAATCCTTGTGTTCGCTGTAATTCAAATATTAAATTCAATGTGTTACCGCAATCAGCTAAACAACAAGGTCTTATATTTGATAAATTTGCCACAGGACACTACGCACGCTTGTCTTTTAATAACACACTCAATCGTTGGCAACTCCGCTCGGCAATAGATAAAAGCAAAGACCAATCATATTTTCTATACCGTTTATCCCAACAACAGCTCTCACAAATTATGCTACCGTTAGGAGATTATAATAAACACCAGATTCGCGAAATTGCAAAAGAAGTCGGCTTGCCGGTCAGTGACAAACCGGATAGTCAGGATTTCTATTCCGGTGACATCAATGATATTATTCAAGCACAGCCCAGAACCGGAAATTTTGTAACTTCAGACGGTAAAATTTTAGGCACACATCAGGGAATATGGAACTTTACAATCGGACAACGTCGTGGACTTGGAATTTCAGCAGAAAAGCCGCTATATGTAATTGGCTTAAATAAAGAAAAAAATGAGGTTATTCTTGGATTTGCTGACGAATCTTTTAAACAAGGTTTAATTGCGCATAATATTACTTGGGTATCAGCCGCTCCGTTTAAACAACCAACGAAGGTTTGGGTAAAAATTCGTTCTTCACAAAAACCTGTTTTAGCAAACGCAATCTCCAATCATGATGAACTCAAAATAGAATTTGAAGATATGCAAAAAGCTCTCACCCCCGGACAATCAGTCGTCATGTACGATTCAGACGACTTTGTTCTAGGAGGCGGCATTATTGATGAAGTATTCTAAAACAAATGATATTGACTATTCCCATAACAAATAAGCCTCACTCTTTCGAGTGAGGCAATATATTTGTGCTCGGGGGAGATGAGCTCCGTTATACTCCGCGATTTCCGTATGCTCACGCATACTCCAATTCCGAACCCTCTTCTCGGGTTCAAATCCCTCTCCTCGACTATTCCCATAACAAATAAGCCTCACTCTTTCGAGTGAGGCTTATTTGTTATGGTAGCGAGGGGGGGATTCGAACCCTCGACACATGGATTATGATTCCACCGCTCTAACCAACTGAGCTACCCCGCCATCAATAAAAACAGCTATTTAATAATAAAAAATATTGGGCTTGTCAACCATAAAAATACTTATTGATGATTTTTTTCATCCAAAACTTCAAATTCGGCATCGATAATTTTATGCTCATGCGTCATCTCTTGCTCTGTTTCAAACATATAAGACGATTCTTGCAGTTGTTGCTTAACTCGACGCACTTTTAACCACACATATAACAGATAGCCCCCAACGACAGCTAAAATAATCGGCAAAAACAAAATCATTAGATAAAAAATCACAAAAACACTGATAATTGTCATCAACCACTGAAGTATATCGTTTGTTCTATACATTTTTGCCTCCTTTTGTGATAATATAAGAAATATTTTAGAAAAACGCAAGTTGTCCCCAACCGGTTATCAGACTTGACAGTTTGTTTTAATGTGATATGCCTTCTCATATCTGAAATATAAGAGGTTAATATGCTTGAAAAATTTAATTTACAAGAATTCATCAGTGCCTTTGTCGTTTTATTCGCAATTATTGATGTCATTGGTTCTATTCCGATTTTTATGCGTCTGCGCAGTTGTGGCAAAAGTATTCATCCGGAAAAAGGAGCTATTGCTTCTTTTGCTGTTTTCATGATATTTTTATACTTAGGAGAAGCCTTACTTGATTTGTTCGGTATTGACATATCTTCATTTGCGATTGCCGGTTCTTTGATTATTTTCGTCATAGCCACTGAAATGATTTTGGATATTGAAATCTTCAAAACCGCTCCTAATACGCCGAATGATGCGACAATTGTTCCCGTTGCTTTTCCGTTGATCGCCGGTGCCGGAGCTTTGACAACCTTGTTATCCATCCGTTCTCAATATGCTCTCATAAACGTTTTATTAGCGATTTTTTGCAATATCATTATTGTCTACGTTGTCCTTAAATTAACCGAAAAAATCAGCAAATTTCTCGGAGCGGGAACAATATATGTATTACAAAAAATTTTCGGTATTATTTTATTGGCAATTTCTGTAAAACTTTTTATCACCAATGTTTCATTGTTAATTGCCGGACATTAATCATAATTTAAGATATATTAAACTATAATTTTAACAAAAGTATTGCTATATAAGGACTAAAAAAATGGAAAAAAGTACAGTTATTGGTATGGTTGGCGGCATCCTGTCTATTGGTGTCGGTATGTATCTCAAAGGTGCTGATCCGCATGCTTTGATTAACCCTGCTGCATTTTTAATTATTATTGCTGGTACCTCTGCCGCAGTCAGTAACGCTATTCCGACCGATACCTTAAAGTCGTTTCCAAAACTTGTCAAAAAAGTATTTGGCGGACAACAGTTGATGGAAAAGCAAGAAGTTGTTGACTTATTTGTTGAACTGGCAAAATTAGCTAAACGCGATGGCAATATGGCCATTGAAAAAAAAGCTAATGAAATTTCTGATCCTTTCTTAAAAACGACATTGACCATGGTTGCTGACGGTTTTAATGCCGATTTTATTGCCGAAGTAGTTGAAGCAGATATCAAAAATATGGAAAAACGTCATCAGGCTCGTGCACTCATCTTCTCTCAGGGGGGTATGTACGCACCGACACTTGGTGTGTTAGGTGCCGTTATTGGTTTGATTGCTGCTTTAGGAAACTTAACGGATATTGAAAAATTAGGTCACTCTATTGCCGCCGCATTTATTGCAACCATGTTGGGTATTTTTACCGGTTATGTTATCTGCCACCCTTTTGCAACAAAACTCAAACAGTTTTCTGAAGAGGAAGCAACGCTCAAAAAAATGATGCTTGAAGGAGCTCTTGCATTGCAGAGCGGTGCATCTTCAATGGCTATTGAGGCTAAATTGCAAGCCTTCATTCCTCAGACACAACGCAAAGTTAAGGAGTAATCCATGGCTAGAAAAAAAGAACCGGAATTTCCACACGAAGACCATCCTGACGAAACGTGGCTTGTACCTTATTCTGACTTACTTTGTTTGTTGTTAGCACTTTTCATTGTGTTATTCTCTTCATCAAACTTAGATAAGAATAAAATGGCGCAAATGGAATATTCTTTAGCGGCTGCTTTTAATGCCATCCCAACCGATCAACAAAACGGAACCGTCCTCAACTTTATGGAAGATGCTGCCAGCTTGGATATGGGGGAAGATGTCGGTATCGGTGCTGATGGGAAAGGAGCTGTCTTAGATATTAATACATTGGTTTTATTTGATGGACATTCCATCAAAATTAAGGAGGAGGCAAAACCGACGCTGGATAAAATAGCTAAATTGTTAGGAGACACAAAATATAAACGTTTTCAAATTGTTGTCGAAGGACACACGGATGATGCGCCTTTTCGTTCTAAAGAATTTCCTTCAAATTGGGAATTATCTTCTGCCCGTGCCGGAGCAATTGTTCGCTATTTTATTTCTAAGGAATTAGTACCCTCTCGTTTTCAAGCAACCGGAATGGCAGGAATTTCCCCCAAATATCCAAACTTTAACCACTTTGGCGAACCAATTCCAGAAAATCGTATTCGTAATCGTCGTGTCGTCATTCATGTTGAAATTTAGTGAGTAAAACTATGGAAAATTTATCAGCTTTATTATCTCATCATACAACACTCCCCTCTTTTTGGATGTGGGCGAGTTTTGGTATAACGGTTTTAGCCATTTTGTATTTAGATTTATTCGTTTTTCATAAACGTAATGAAGAACCGAGCTTTAAAAGTGCCTTATTGCAATGCTCTTTTTACATTGCATTGGCAATTGCTTTTGGCTTTTTTGTTATTTATGAACGCGGTATAGATGATGGTGTCTTATTTTTTACCGGTTATATGATTGAAGAAACATTATCATTGGATAATATATTTGTCATGTCGGTTATATTCAGTAGTTTAGGCATTCCTCGTCGCTATCAGCATCGTGTATTGTTCTGGGGTATATTAGGGGCTTTAATCTTACGAGCCCTAGCTATTTTAGCAGGAGAAGCTCTGGTTTCTAATTTCCACTGGGTATTATATATTTTCTCAGCTTTTCTCATATACACCGGTATTCATATGGTCTTTGAAAAAGATAAAGAACCTGATTTTGAAAACAGTCGCTTATTTAAACTCGTCAATAAATATTTTCATGTTACATCAAAGATTGAAGGAGAACATTTTTTTGTAAAAAAAGGCAATAAACACTACATTACCCCCCTGTTCTTTGCTTTAATTATCATTGAAGTCATGGATGTTATTTTTGCATTAGATAGTATTCCGGCAATTTTCCTCATTACGACAGATGTTTTCATTGTATACACCAGTAATATTTTTGCCATTCTCGGACTAAGAGCTTTGTATTTCTTATTAGCAGAAATGGTCTACCGTTTTGCATATCTCAAATACGCTTTATCTGTGATTTTGATTTTTATCGGTAGTAAAATTTTTATGCCTCATCTTTTTGGGGCAGAAATCAGCCCGATAATTTCTTTGATTGTAACCTTTGCCTTAATTTTTAGTGGCATAGCTATTTCTTTAATTAAAACAAAAAAATAAATATCTCTATATATAAAGATTACAATACGGTAGAATAAAATCTTTTGAGGAACTAAAAACCGGCGGATGAAAACACCGCCGTTTTTTTGCAATACTTTTTATTTTTAGTTATATTCAGGCACCTCCATAACATCAACCACAACAGTCTCTCCATCAGGGAAGTACTGATCTATAGCACTTTCACACTCTGCTTCGGTTTTAAAAGCAAGGTAGTAAGTATTATCGTTTATAAGCTGATTTTTAATACTATCATAAGTACCTGTGAGCTCAAGATACGATTTTGCTAGTGTCGTGCTACTATTTGTATAAATCAGAGAATATTTGCTCATATTATACTCTCCTTTAGGTTCCGAACCAACAGGAGCATTCGTGCTGTCAACAAGTTCATACCATCCTGAGCCGCTGATAACAATAACTGGTTTATCGGTATTTCCGACAGCTCCCGTTTCGCAACGAACGCCATCGGCACCATGTTTTAGCGTAATAATTTCTCTAACATATTTGCCATCCCAATAACAAATTGTACAAACACTCTCATTACCGCAACTATCACTCGTTTGAGATAAGGTTCCCCAGACTCCTACCACACTTGGAAAACGGCATTGATAATCCACATCTCCTGCTGATGGACAGATACACAAAACATCATTTAATTCACACATACCATCATTGACCTTATACCCGCTTTCACAACTATTGAGTTTATACTTTGTTGTTCCATCGCAGGTTTTAGAGGAACAGGTTCCGTGTTCGGGACAAGAATTCAACGGATAGTCATCAAGAGAGCATTGTTCTTGCTTTATACAAACGTTACCATCTTTGACATAAGTTTTCGGATCAGCATAGGAGAAAACGCATCTGAGTGAGTGAGCAAGTCCCTTACCGCTAGCACTGCTGTCTCCATTAACTGGATTGAAGTACCACGCACTGGGATAATGGTGTTCGGTAGATGACCAATAATAACTACTGCTAGCAAAAGAGGTTCCAACAGTCCCTAATTTGCTATTAACTGCCGAATTAGACATAAGTTGCATCTCACCAAATGCCGGTAAATACCATGTTTTGCTACCGGTTGTCATGTTATGACAATAGTTGGCTGCCGGATGATTTCTTAAAAGAACTAAAATATCCGTATTACTTTTACCATTCAAATCTGTTTTGGCTGCAGTCACATTTGTAAAATTCTCTAACTCTGTATCATCATTTTCTGTGACATTTCCCCACGACCCTCTCTTTTCATTTAATGATATGACTAACTTATGTTCTGTATCATAGACGACACCGATTGGGGTTTTGCCGGAGATAACATCCGGTGAACAAGTATCATCGCTATAATAAATGTCGCCGACATTACAGGTCAGTTGCGTGCTTTCTCCGCCTTCACAGCTATTCAATGTATACTTTGTTGTTCCGCCGCAGGTTTTAGAGGTGCAAACACCATGCTCAGGACACGC
>JAFUXF010000047.1 GCA_017477185.1 Alphaproteobacteria bacterium
GATTAAACAGGTTGAGCAAAGATATGATATCTTTTTCATAATAGCCTCCTTAATATAGCCAATAGCAGAATCTATTATGATGATATCACATCTAAAAAATTTTTGCAATCACTTTTTAGCCTCAATCTTTTTTTTGGGCTAAATGAGTATCATATGATCGTTGTTTATTGTGAATCTTGATAAAAAAAAGGCACTCAGGAGAGTGCCTTCTAACAAAGGAGTTCTACTATGAATAATATAAAAGAAATTATTTTAATTTCTTTTCGACGAATTCTTCGTGCTTTTTAGACTTCTTGTCATACTTTTTGAGAGTCAATTTTTCAGGATGAGTTCTTGGATTTTTCTCAGCCAAATAAAATGTGCCGGTACCGGCTGTACTCTCTAATTTTACCTTAACTTTTACTGCTTTTGCCATTGTTTTATACTCTTTAACTAAAAGATTAAATGAAATTGTTTATGCGTACTATACATATTTACGAGAGCTTGTCAACCCTATTTTATCATTACACTGCATTTTTTTGTGACAAAACACCATTTTGTCTATTGATTTATTTTTCGAATCTGCTATATTGCCTCTTGGTTTAATATTTTTAATAAATTATATTAATATATATGAAAAAAATTCAAAAAGAGCCAACATTATTAATGATTGGCGTGAGTTTCGTTATTGCTTGCCTCTTAGGCTGGCAAATTTATTTAGTATTGGAACAGATTGCAGACTACCTGATTAAAGCCACGCTTCATAGCTGGGCAAAAAATCTGGTTCCCATGGTGATGACCATGGCAATCTGTGGCGATATTGTTCTCACTTGGTGGCTGACTTATTGGTTGGCTCACAAGATGGCTGCCAGCAAAGAAACCTCTGACTATTAAGTCAGAGGTTTCTTTTTTATTTTCAATCAAATTTTTACTTTTATCCGATAGTCTGAAAAGAATGGAGAAAAGTCATGAATGAACAAACGATTCGTAATTTGATAGAGATACTCGGCCATGTTAAAGATTTGCGCCGATCCGGTTGGTTAAAACGCAATATTCCGGCACCGGAGAGCGATGGTGACCATATGTTTTCCACAGCCTTTTTAGCACTTGTTTTAGCCCCAGATTATAAAATTAACAAACTTCATTGTTTAGAATTAGCTCTCACTCATGATTTACAAGAAATCATTGCCGGAGATCCTGTCCCCGGAGAAAAAACCGAACAACAAAAATATGACAGTGAGTTAATAGCTATTACCGAAATTAGTCAAAAATTAAATATGCCGTGCCTTGTTGAGTGGTTTAAGGAATTTGAGGCACGAGAAACCGAAGAAGCACGTTTTGTTAAAAGTTTAGATAAACTTGATACGGTTTTAACGGCTGCTTATTATGACAGCACACGACAATCAGAACCTAAAGTTTTTGAGGAATTTTCACAACATGGGTTGAATTGTTTACATAATATGCCTTCTTGCGTCTCCGAAAATGCTTGTGAAATCATCCATAAGATAAAAATCTGATTTTTTTCTTGACTTAAAGTAACCTCTAAGTTTTATCCTCAAAGAAAACGGGAGAAAATTTATGGAATATTCTATCGGACAGGTCGCTCAAAGATTTGGGCTGACAACACACACATTACGCTACTATGATAAAGAGGGATTGTTAAGTATACGCAAAAACTCTTCCGGCTTAAGACGTTTTAGTGAAGAAGACATCAATCGTCTGATTATTATAGATTGTCTCAAAGCAACCGGCTTACGCCTCAAAGAGATAAAACATTATTTTGACTTATGCCGCCTAGGCGAACAAACTTTAGAAGAACGTCGCCAACTATTTTATGAGCAAGAAAAGCGCCTTAAACAGCAACTTGTTGAGTTGCAACAAAATTTAGCGCGTATCGAATTTAAGATTAAATATTATAATGAAGCTCTTCGCGGCGGCGAAAAAGGCATATACGAACGCAATGCCTCTTTAGCCGCAGAAAAGAAAAAATTGTTCAAAATTTATCCTAAAAATTAGTCTAAATAGTAAACGACTGTTGAAACAACGCGAATCGTCTTATCAATCTGTTCGGCTTCGTTTGCTCCAGGAATTTGTTCTCTTGCCAAAATAGAGAATACACCTTGATTAGCGGTTTTAATTTTGCCAACCACACTTCCTGAGCTTTTAGCAAATTCTTCGGCTGCTTGGCGGGCATTTTGTGTGGCCTCTTCAAGCATCTTAGGCTTAACTTGGTTTAGGTCCGTGAACAAATATGAAACCGGAGAAGAATAATCCTGATTATCAAAAATAATCCCTTGGGAAACCAGTGATCCGATTTCGCGCAAAGCATTTTCAGTGTTTTCTACATTTTCGGTGCGAACCGTAACTGTCTGATCAAGAATATAACGCGAGTCTTCTGCTTTGGAATCACGATACGGATTCGTCATTAGATCATTGGTATTCATACGACCGGTAATAATTTCTTCCGGTTTAAAACCGCGCTTTTCGAGATAAGCGACAATCGTTTGCAAATTGGTATTCATCTGCGATTGCAAAACCCCAAGATCATTTCCTGTGGTCTTAAACTTAATCTTCCAGATTGCTAAGTTTGCCTTAACATTCATCTCGGCCAAACCTTTTACCGTTACCGTGCGATTATCTCGCTGAGATTGATAATAATAGTACCCGGGGAAAAATCCTCCCAGAGCAATACCTAAAGCTAAAATAGCACTGGCTAATCTGATTTTATCGGTCATTGATATACTCCTTTATAATTTGATTTTTTTTGGTGTATCACATGCAAGACAAATAATCAAGGATAGTATTTTTTAATACATAAATACTTCATATCCCAAAAAACTAATAAAAACAGCATAACTTAAAGATTATATATTGACAAAAATATAACTATTAGTATATATAACAGAATCGCGGAGATATATGATGTTTAGCAAAAAAGATCTAACAACGATTGAAGGTATTATGATGCTAAACGCTGTTAGTGAGCATTCAAGCAAGCGTCTGGCAGCAAAATATTTGAATGTTTCTCTCGACACGTTAGATAAATATCTTCATATGCTTGAAGGTGAGCTCGGAACAAAACTTCTAATTGCCACCGGTCGTGGGTGCGCCCTAACAAAATCGGGCACTCAAATTCTAAAAAATATCATTCTACTCAAAAAATGTATCAGTAATATTTATCTACTGAAAGAAGTTGATGCTCATATTTGCGGCGAGGTCAATGTGGTTTATGATGTCAGTGTCAGAGGCAATTTTCCGTCCAGTTGCATCCGTAACTTGTTCAAAAATTATCCGGAAATCACTTTACGAATAGAGAGTATGTCCGGAACACCAGATATGAGTCTTATTACTCATGATATTTGTCTGAGCTACCAAATTCCTAAAGGAGAAGATTTGGTTGTTATTTGCTCTCGACAAATTCCTTGCAAATTTTTTGCTTCTGCCGAGTATCTAAAACTTTATTCTCCGCCGCGAACACTACAAGATTTAATTCTTAACCATCGACTGATTTTACGTCAAGATAATTGGAATGAGCTGAATTATTTTGCACAACTTGATGAAAAACAATGTAGAGGGGTTTCTCTGACAAACAGTGCTTTTGTGGTCAGTGATGTTGCAGCCAACGGCGGTGGTATCGGGGTTATGCCATATTACCAAAACAAAATAGAAAATCGCCTAATTTGCTTGGATAATTTAGAATGCCCAACATCTAATACTTTATATCTGGTCAGTCACAAAACGCGCAAGGATATCCCCAAAGTCCGTGCCGTTTTGAACTACTATAAGGAAATTATTGATAATTTATAATATAAAAAAACCGGCGGATGAATACACCGCCGGTTATTGTTTTTAATATTTATACTCTAATAGATGTCTTAATTATATAAAAACATAAGAAGTAAGATTATTTTTAGTAACATTCCTCTTGTTCCCAAGAGCTTTCAGGATAAAGGCTGACCGTTGCTTCACACGAAGCCCAATCAGAATAAATTTGATCACTATCATTCCTAAGCATACCATCACAATATACTGCTGAGTATCTTCCAATAGTTCCATCTCCCATTTCATGACAATAGGCTGCTGGTGAGTAGCATTGCATAATAATACAATTCTTCTTCTGACAAGTATTGCCAATTGGATTATACCCGCTTTCACAACCGGTCATTTTGTATTTCGTTGTTGAGTTACAAGTTTTGCTTTCACAAGTTGCATTAGCTGGGCAAGAGGTTAAATCATAGCCGTCGAGGCTGCAAGCAAGAACACAAGTATTACCGCTTTGATTATACCCGCTCTGACATCCTGTCATCTTATATTTAGTGGTTGAGCCGCAAGTCTTCTCCTCACAAGTCGCATTAGCCGGACAACTGTCTAAATCATAACCGGCAAGACTGCAAGTCTGTTTACAGGTACTATCACTCTGCAAAGCATACCCGCTTTGGCAAGCTGTACACTTAAATTTCTTGGTTGCCCCTGCCATACAGAAATCGGTTTCCATACAGCCGGTGATATTTTGAGTTGTGCCGTAACCGGTGCAAGCGTTGGCGGTACAGGTGCCGCTACTCATGGTATAACCATCTTGACAAGCCGTACACTTATATTTCTTGGTTGCCCCAGCCATACAGAAGTCCGTCTCCAA
>JAFUXF010000050.1 GCA_017477185.1 Alphaproteobacteria bacterium
GAGGTGTGTATCAGGAGAAAAGATATTGGCATGAGCCAAAGTTGCACAAGAGATTAAATAAGTTGAGCAAAGATAAGATATCTTTTTCATAATAGCCTCCTTAATATAGCCAATAGCAGAATCTATTATGATAATATCACACTTTAAAAGTGTTTGCAATACATTTTTAACATCAAAAAAATTTTTCACCAAAAAACCGCTTCGTTTAACAACGGAGCGGTTTTCCTAAATAAAATAAATAAAAATTACGCAGCTTCATGCTTGTTAATATTATTCAAATACCAGTCAACCGTTTTAATAATACCGGTATCAAAGTTTTCATCAGCCTTCCAACCTAACTGTGTTGTCAACTTGGTAGCATCAATAGCATAGCGTTTATCATGTCCCGGACGATCAGCAACAAACACAACTAAATCTTTATAAGATTTACCATTAGCACGCGGTTGTTTTTGATCTAAAATCGAACAAATAGCGTCAACAATCTGCAAATTATTGCGTTCATTATGCCCACCGATATTATAAGTTTCTCCGGCTTTTCCGGTATGGAAAATCAAATCAATAGCCTTACAATGATCTAAAACATATAACCAATCACGAACATTTTTACCATCACCATAAATTGGAATATTTTTTCCTGACAAGGCATTAGAAATAATCTTCGGAATAAGTTTTTCCGGATGTTGTTTTGGTCCGTAATTATTAGAACAATTTGAAACAGTTACATTCATTCCAAAGGTATGATAATAGGCCCGAACCAACATATCTGAACCGGCTTTAGATGCTGAATATGGCGAACTCGGCATATAAGGAGTTGTCTCGGTAAAGAACCCTGTATCTCCCAACGCCCCATAAACTTCATCTGTTGAGATATGATGAAAACGAGCATTTTCATAACCGGACTTCACCTTATGCGGTCCTTCCATCCAATGTCGACGCGCCGCATCCAATAAAGTAAATGTCCCCAAAACATTGGTTTCAACAAAAGCTCTTGGACCTGAAATAGAATTATCGACATGGCTTTCTGCCGCAAAGTGAATAACGCCGCGAATATCATTATCCGCAAACAATCTTTCGATCAAAACCTGATCGCAAATATCACCCTGCACAAACTGATAATTAGGTTTTCCTTGACATTCAGCAACATTTTCCGGATTACCGGCATACGTCAATTTATCCAAATTGATGATTTTATAATCAGGATATTTATCAACAAAATACGGCACAAAATTAGCCCCGATAAAACCGGCACCTCCGGTAACAAGAATAGATTTCATATTATTCCTCCTTATACAGGTCATTATACTTTAGAAAACGATTAAAATATCGCTCTCCCGTTTCATCAATTACTAAATCCGGCTTATAGATCTCGATAAGCTCTTTCAAGCCTTCTTTGGTATTCCATTTGCTGTGGGCATAAACCCCATAAGCAAAATCTTTTACCATATAACGCATTAAAGCAATTCCCATAGAATCACGAATCAACAAGACCCTCTTTTGGACAGCCGCATCAGGATTCTCCCAAATCTGGAAAAATCCATGGTCTTCATCAATAATATTGTTCGGATGTTGATCCGTCTTATAGTTTATAGTAAAGTCGATATCCGGCTCGCCGTCAACTCCTAAATCAGAACGAGTTGCATAAATATTTGTTATCATATCTTCCCTAAAATCTGTGACCTCAATGTTATATCCCATTGTTTTTAATTTCTTTGCCAAACTTTGATATGCCACATAAGCCCCAATATTGTTCCAATGAGAATCTTTTTTATAATATAAAGCATACGAAATCTTCTCTTTTGCCAAAACTAAATCATCCCGCCAATTAATAATCGCGACATCGGTATTCTTTTGAGCATAGCTAATTGCCCTATCTGTTCTGGATATATCGGAAACTCGTGCTTTTTGCATTCTGATGGGCATGTATTCGGAGTATAATCCCTCTTTATTCGGAACGACGACTATTACATAATCAATACCGCGTTTTGCATAAAAATCTTTCGCTCTCTGCATACCTTGAGCCATAATCTCCTCTTCCTCCGGCGTAAAGAAAACCCCGCCATAATAATCAACCAACGTGTACCCGTCCGGAACTTTTGCAGAATCGTAAAACATCCATCCGTTTAACCCATTGATGGTAAAACCGGTATCAAGCCCCAATTTTAATTTAATCTTCGAAAACTTCTTAACCAACTTCTTACGACCGGCAAAAGTATCATTATAATATTGTTCAAAATCTTGCGCAAAATGCGAAGTCAATGTTGTTGGTTTTTCAGCTAAAGGACGATTGTCCAGCATATATGTGTTTGAAACAAAACAATTTACCAAAAAACCACCAAAAACTAACAGCAATACGACAATTGCCGGTGTCGATAAATATATTTTTTGAACATACAGTTTTATATTTTTCATTGCTTAAAACCTAAAATAAATAAACGGGTTGTAGGTATTACTGGCTAACAATATTATACTCAGATATAAAATTCCGATACAGCAAATCGGTTTTATGATTGTCAAAATGCTATCCCCAACCTTAAAACAATCAGAAAATTTCCGATACAAAACAGAAACAATGCCGCAACTTAACATCGCTAACACAAAAGCTAACTGAAATTCACGTCCCCCAAATGATGTTATTATCTCTGTTTTAGCGGGAATAAACATTTTGTGCCAGTACGCCAGTGCCTGTGTCAGGGTCTCGG
The DNA here is from genome assembly GCA_017477185.1 of Alphaproteobacteria bacterium. Taxonomy (GTDB): domain Bacteria; phylum Pseudomonadota; class Alphaproteobacteria; order RF32; family CAG-239; genus Scatocola. The sequence goes on from JAFUXF010000050.1 coordinate 2,700, forward strand.
CTCTAAACAAAACCCAACCGCAAATCACAACGAGCATCGTATAGACCATTTGCAGTAATCGGCAATACAAAATTTTTTCTATCGGAATAATTTTCTCGATAACAATGAAAAAGCCATGCCACATGCCCCAAACGACAAAATTCCAACTTGCACCATGCCATAAGCCGGTCATAAAAAAGACAATCAATAAATTACGATATGTTTTCAATTTTCCGGCTCTGTTTCCCCCGAGCGGAATATATAAATATTCCTTAAACCATGTTGATAAAGATATGTGCCAACGGCGCCAAAAGTCTTGAATGGAGGTTGCCAAATAGGGATAGTTAAAGTTTTCATTTATCCGAAAACCGAAAATTCTGCCCAGACCAATCGCCATATCCGAATACCCACTGAAATCGAAATAAATCTGAAAGGTGTAAGCAATAATCCCTAACCAGGCATCCATCGTTGACATGTCTGCCATATTCAGGGCAAAAATCTCATCTGCCGTTTTCGCCAATATATTGGCAATAATCACCTTTTTCCCCAAGCCAATAATAAAGCGCTGAGCCCCTTCATTGGCTAAAGTCCAAGTTGTTTTTCGGTTATCAATCTGCTCTGCAATATTGTAATATTTCAGAATCGGTCCGGCTATCAACTGCGGGAAAAATGAAATGAATAATCCCATTTTTACCAAGTTCTTCTGCGGTTGGCAAACACCTCGATAAATGTCAACCAGATACGATATTGATTGGAATGTATAAAAAGATATACCTATCGGTAACGCCAACGGCTTAAGTGCCAGTTGCAAACCTGTCAAGGCATTGATGTTTTCTACTATAAACCCTGAGTATTTAAAAACACCCAACAGGCTTAAATTAATGATAACTCCAATGACTAATGCCATCTTATTTTTGGCACTCTCTCCTCCTATCAACTGGCCGCACACATAGTTAATCACTATCGAAAATATCATTACCAAAACATATATCGGTTCGCCCCAGGCA
>JAFUXF010000051.1 GCA_017477185.1 Alphaproteobacteria bacterium
CTTATTTTTGGCACTCTCTCCTCCTATCAACTGGCCGCACACATAGTTAATCACTATCGAAAATATCATTACCAAAACATATATCGGTTCGCCCCAGGCATAAAAAAACAGACTGGCAATTAACAGCAGTAAATTTCGATATTTTTCCTGAGCCAGAAAATATGTGCCAATCACTATCGGCAAGAATAACCATAAAAAAACTAACGAACTGAAAACCATTATTTCTTACCTTTTTTGTAAATTTTTCCAACATTGACCAGACGGCAAAAATACCTTTCTACCAATTCATGAATTGTTATATCCGGTTTGTACTTTTTGAGAACATCTTCATAAAAACCTAAGTCCTTTACCCCTGCCGGAACATTAACTACACGGCGATATACTTTAGCAAAATAAGGTAACATACCACCGGCAAAAGAATCCCCTGCAATCAAGAGTGTTTCTTTATGAACGGGATTATCATTCTCATAAATAATAACTTTATTGGGAATCACATCTGTTTTCCGATATGTTTTTTGAGACTGGTAATCGATTGCGTAGCTCATATCTTTATCGGTCGGATGCATATCTTGTCCAACTAATCCCGAAGGGGAAATCATCTCTGACGTCAATGGCTGCAAATCTGCATGAATACCTGTTTTCTTTAGTTCTTCCGCAATTTTTTGATAACCTATATAAGCACCTATCGCATTCCAATGTGTGTCTTTTTGATAATAGAGCGGATACTTAAAATTTTCTTTTTCCGCTAACAAAAATGGTTTTAGATTCAAGACATTAAGTTGAGAATTTTGTTGCAGCCAAATTATACCGGCATCACTGCGAGAAACCTCCGATTGCCGAATTTTCTGCATTCGCTCCGGCATATATTCCGTGTACATGTTCTCTTTATTCGGAACGACCACGATCATATATTTTCCACCATACCCCTCAAAAAAAGTTTTTTCTGCTTCTAAGCCCTGTTTCATTTTTGTCAGTTCATCATTATCAAAAAAGACAGAACCATAGTAGTCCAACAACGTATTACCATTGTTTACTTTAATAGAATCGTAAAACATCCAGCCGTTTTGGCCGTAGAAATACTGTCCTGTATCAATTTTAAGCTTTTGACGAAGCTTGATGTACTTTACAATCAGCTTTTCTCTGCCGGCAAAGGTGTCATTATAGTAATCCGTATACTCTTGAGAAAAACGAGAGGTTAGCTTTTGTGGCTTCGTTTTCAAAGCTCTATTATCCAGCAATTCCGTATTGCTAAAAAACAAATTTGCACAAAAAGGATAGTAAAGAGCTATCAATAAAACAATCAGCGGTAAGCTTATGTATAAACGCTTTATGGATTGCCAACATTTTTTCATCGCTAGAACCTAAAATAAATGAACGGATTGTAAGTATTACTGGCCAGCATCAGTACACTGAAATAAGCACATATACAACAAAAAATCGGTGTACATATGGTTATTGTCTTTTGCTTGATTGTTTCTTTCAGAGGCAAAACTTGCCAAACCAGTGCCCCCATGCCGCAACAAATAAAGCCGATTATTGCTATCAGTATAAACTCCCTTGACAGCAGTGCAGTCGAAATATCCGTTTTATAGGGCTCGAACAGGCGGCGGAAATACCACCCAACCTGGGTCATATTTTCACTCCGGAAAAAGACTAAGCCGCATAGGAAAATAAAGTTGACATAAATCATTTGTAATGGGCGCCAATGCAGAATTTTTTCTATCGGAACAATTTTTTCAAATATGATAAATAATCCGTTCCAAACGCCCCACAAAACAAATGTCCACGCCGCACCATGCCACAAACCGGTAAGGAAAAAGACTATCATCAGGTTGCGATATGTTTTGAGCGTCCCACCACGGCTTCCGCCTAAGGGAATATAAACATATTCCTTAAACCACGTTGCCAACGAGATATGCCACCGCCGCCACAAATCTTGAATTGAACTGGCAATATAAGGATAGTTAAAGTTCTCATTAATCTGAAAACCAAACATTTTACCTAAGCCGATTGCCATGTCCGAGTAGCCTGAAAAATCAAAGTATACCTGAAAATAGTAAGAAACTAACCCAATCCATGCAACTTGTGTTGTCACATCGTTTGCTGACAATGCAAAAACCTCATCGGCTGTCACCGCCATCGTATTGGCAATAATTACCTTTTTCCCTAAACCAATCAGAAAACGTTTTGCGCCCTCATTAAATTTAGCCCAGTTCACAACACGATTATCAATCTGCTCTGCAATATTGTAATATTTCAGAATCGGACCGGCTATCAACTGCGGGAAAAATGAAATGAATAATCCCATTTTTACCAAGTTCTTCTGCGGTTGGCAAACACCTCGATAAATGTCAACCAGATATGATATTGATTGGAATGTATAAAAAGATATACCTATCGGTAACGCCAACGGCTTAACTGCCAGTTGCAAACCTGTCAAGGCATTGATGTTTTCTACTATAAACCCTGAGTATTTAAAAACACCTAACAGGCTTAAATTAATGATAACTCCAATGACTAATGCCATCTTATTTTTGGCACTCTCTCCTCCTATCAACTGGCCGCACACATAGTTAATCACTATCGAAAATATCATTACCAAAACATATATCGGTTCGCCCCAGGCA
>JAFUXF010000020.1 GCA_017477185.1 Alphaproteobacteria bacterium
TCAAAATTTCATATAAACACCAATTTTCCTCGCACTGTATGCCCAATACAGCCGCTCAAAAAATCAGTATTTCTCTGAAATTTTGAAGAATTGTGCGACAAACGTCATATTGTACTTGATATTGCCCCATTTCCAAGCATTCATTGTATTAAACGAAAGGAAATACAATGAAAACAGTTAAGATTTACATGGTCCGAAAACCCTCAGATATTGACGAAGTTAAGGAGTTATGCCGGTGCTATAACAATCAGGCCGAAGAAGTGACAGTTGCAGAAATGGTCAACTTGCCTCCGGTCTGGTATGGTGCAGTGTGCCGAGCGCCGCTTGACGATTACATCTTTTTATCAGGCAAAGGCGGTTATGATGACGAAAACCACCGCCAAGTGGTTGCCTTACAATGCCCCGGCAAGCCGTGTTTTTATGGTTTCCTTGTTCATTTTATCTCCTAATTTTAAGCAAATTGTTCGTTTTAGAAAGTCGGATAAAGTTCACATCAGATTGTTTAAAGCAAAATTTACGACACCAACTTTGCCCATTTATTCACAACGCAAATAATCATTGCAAATTACCAGTTGCAAAAAATGCAAAAATTTGCTACAAACAACCCATATTGCAAATTATTATAAACTAAAATACAGAAGTTATGGGCAGTAATTATGTTTTTTCCGACTGGCTCGCCGATATGCAGAGTACTTTTGACTTCTCCTTATCCGTGTTGCCATGGCAATTGTTAACTTTTGCCGTCGTAATGTTTGTTCTCTGTGCCATTTGTGCGCCGTTTCTCTTAATTGTACGCAGTCTAACCTTTGATATCGCTGATAAGGATGATATCATCCAAGATAGGCGTCATTGTCCGACCAGTTGGTTCTTTGGCGAAGATTACGAAAAAGTGAATATGAAAAAAAGCACTATTCGTTTATACATGCTCAAAGCCAACTTGGGCTACCGCACCTTTTGGAATATGGTTGTCATGGGGCGTTATCGCGTATGCGGCGCACCGGCTAACAGAATGTATTTCCGAGTTAATTGTTTCAGTGATCGTATTTGGGATATATTTTCATATACCAAAAGGATGTTTACCATCTATTCTCTCATGTTTATCTGGGGTTATCCGGTATTTTTGGTAATTACCCTCATCCGCATGAAATTTCACAAAGACCCGCTATGTTAGATACTTCCCCGTCGTTTAAAAAAACGAACGGGGATTTTAATTTCTTTATCTAAAGCCTTGGATCATCCACCTTTGTTGGGCTCATTTGAATAAATCGTTGTTGTTTTTTGCGCTGTCTGGCCTCGTCAGGAGACGGAATTAAGGCTTCCAATTCTTGCCATCCGCGCTCACTCATTCGGTCAAGACCATAAATCGCGGCGGCGGCACGGGCATAAACGCGGCAGTCCAACGCTTCGTTGCGGCGTGTCGGATCTTTTTCCCACACCGGTTTCGGATAGCCGTTGGTTATGCGCACCACCTGACGTTCCGCCGTTAGCTGCTTGAAATATTCCTCAGCGTACTGCGGAAAGTGACACCGGCCGAATTGTGAGGAATCTTCGCCGGTGCGTTGCATTCTCAGCCACTGGTACAACTCGGTTTTGATTACCGGTCCCGAAACATTCCAAACTTTAAGACCTTTTTTCTTGGTGTCGGCCTTGGAAGTGGAAAGTATCATCGCTGTGTCGCGGCTTTGACCTTTTATCGCCACCACCGTGTGCGGTTGGCTTGCCCTCGCACCCGAACCGCCCCAAACGGCTTGGCTGTAATCTTTCACAAAGCTGTAAACATCTTGCGTGGCGTACCCACTATCAACGCACATCACGCGAATAGGAAGTGTTATGCCGCTTTCGTGCGGATAATCCTTAAACAGGACGTTCTGAAGCTTTTTCCATACCTCCGGTTTGGCGGTGTCTCCGTCCAAAACAAAATATTCCACCGACCAGCTCTGTTTTTGCCGTCCCCAAGCGACAACCTCGCACTCAATACGGTCTTTTTGAATATCCACTCCGGCCGTTAAGAATAAGCCGCCGAAGGGATGATCGGTATTCTCCGCGGTATCGGCGTGCTGGAGAAATAATAAATCAAAACCTCTTCACTACGAAGAGGCTTTTATATGGTGGGTCCTGCTACGATTGACGTCGCTTATGCTCCGCCGAAACTGCACTCATCAGCTAACGCTGACCGGTGTGCTCCCGCTCACCTTTCGCTTGTTTTCAAACTTGCTTCTCGCAAGTTCGAGCTGTCATAAACTTACCAATAAAAAATCCTACCGCTAGGGTAGGATTTTTTATTGGTGGGCCCTGCAAGACTCGAACTTGCGACCAGACCGTTATGAGCGGCCTGCTCTAACCAACTGAGCTAAGGGCCCGACACCTAAATTAAGCACATTTTATTTCTCGTGCCACAAACATAATTATTAAGAGCAGGCCTGAGTCGCTTCGTAAAACTCGGTTCCACCTCGTTAACTACGCTCCTGTTGTTCGCTCGTAACGGTTGTTTCGGTGCGCTGTCGCTTCTTACAACCTAACTGCGCTTCACCTTTCGGTAAAAATTAGTCCGCCGGACTAATTTTTTTGCCTCAAACTAACCAACTGAGCTAAGGGCCCGACACCTAAATTAAGCACATCTTTATATTTCGTGCTATTTTCATTCGTCACTGGAAGGTAATTTATTCTTACCCTCAAGTCAAGTACTTTTTGTATCTTTTCAAACGATAGGAAAAATATTTTAATGTGACTATTTTTTCGGCTGTGGTTTTAAAATAGCATGATTGACTGTTTGTCCTACTTTGATTTGATGTTTTTCTACTTCACCGGCATTGAGTTCTACAAATGCTTTGGCCGGTGCAGGGGCAATGATTATTTCTTCAGACATTGGTGTTGTTTTTTCTTTAATCCAAAATATTTTATTGTCATCGTCTATGAATAAAACATCTAATGAAATTTTTGTGTTTTTCATCCACATAGCCGTAGGACGATCTTGATGGCGAGAAAGATCAAAAATCATACCGCTTTTTGTATCAAGAGTATCTCTATCCATCAACCCTTTTTCCAATTCTTTATCAGAAATGGCGGTTTCTACATTGTATGTAAGCTCGCCATTTTCTGTTTGAATACTTAAAGGGGATAAGATAGAATCGGTTTTTTGACAACTGCATAAAATTATGAGCGTCATCAGTAATATGGGCATTTTATTCATTGGATAATTCCTTATTTGAGTTGGTTGTTAATTTACGGGGAAGCCATTGTGAAACCAGTACAGGACCATTTTGTGAAACTAACATTTTTTTTCGAGAGAGGTCATGAGATGATCTATCCTGTGTCGCTTGGACAGTCGTCTTATCAATAAAAGAAGCAGCGGCATTAGTGATCGGGTTGCCATTACGTTGACATTGGGTGTAGCATGGCATTCGGGTAATCAGTTGTGAAAATTGGGATAAAGAAAGGTGTCCATACTCTTGCCAGATTTCTTCCAAAAAAGAGGAAATTTGGTTTTTAAATTTAACGGTAGGGATAAACGGCCGCCCTAATGAAAATATTTTTTTTAAGGTCGGTTCGAAAAAACCCTTATCATCACACAAAAAGACGCAAGGCATCAGCAATGTATCCGTATGCTGTTTAGCATAACGATTTTGCGCCATAAATAGTAAATGGTGTATCTTTTCTGTTTCAAGATAGATATCATCTCGTTCTGCTCTATTGAAAAACCAATAAGCAACATCAAGAGATGAATCTGTTGCCGGAGTTGCCATCTGTTTTCCCTCTATTTTTAGCGTACTATAAAATAAAATTTAAATAAAGACAATGCAAAATAATAAATTTTCCTGTCAATTTTTTATTTTATGCTTGAGTTATAATCATTCTTAAGATATTTATATAAATGTTAAAAATTATTTTTTAAGGGTAAGATGATGTCCGGTATAATTAAAAAAAGTTTTTCTTTGTTCTTGATTATGGCATGTTTTTGTGGCTGTAAGCATTATGCTCCGTTCCCTGAACTTGATAATGACGGTATATTAAAGGCTGATGCCGAGAATGTTGCATACGATAGTTCTGCACCTATTATCGGTAGTAAAGAAATAAATAAAACTCAAAGCAAGGTTGTTTCCTCTCAAAAAAATACTGAAGCAAATTCGGTTGTATCTGCCAAAAAAGAAAATACTGCAGTTAAGCCTGTTGTTGCAAAGAAAACGCCTCAAAAAGCCTCTGAAACAGTAAAAATAGCTGAAAATAAAAAGGCAGCTGTTGCGGCGTCAGATGATAAGAAAAATTTGAATAACTCGAATCCTCAAGGTAAAAAGGATTTAAGTAAGCCGAATCCGGAAATTGATGATAGTATTGCTGATGATGCTGTTGTTATTGTTCCTAGCAAGACCACACCTTCTGTTATTACCGATATGGATTTAACTGAGATGGATGCACAAGACAAGGTGATTAAAACTAAAATAATTAAACCGGTCAGTAAAACAGCAACAATTGTTCCTGTTAAAAAGGAAATTAAAGAGGTTATGCCAAAAAAAGATGTTGTTTCAGAACCGAGTATTTTTTATTTAGCTGAGACAATTTATTTTAATAACGGAGGTTCTGTTGTTGATAGCCGTTATTATAACTCTCTCAAGAAAATAGTAAAAGAAGCAAAAGCTCATAATGGTAAAGTTGTGGTTCAAGGGTTTGCATCCAGCCGGACGCGTAATGCAGATATGATGACGCATAAAATGGCAAATTTGAAAGTGTCGGTTGCTCGGGCAGAAAAGGTTGCTGATTTGTTGGTAAAATACGGTATGCCTCGTTCAAAAATTATTACAGAAGGATTATCAGACAGCCGTCCGGTATATTTGGAGGTTATGCCGGAGGGGGAACGCTTGAATCGTCGCGCAGAAGTTTATATCAGCTATTAGCCATGAAGGGAGATGTTAGTGGCAGGTGCTGATAATGATAAATCTTTGAGTGGTTGTCTGTGGAAAGCGATATCTTATGAAGATCGTTTAGCTGAAACAATTGCACAGCGCTACCATTTGTCTTTTTTGTTATCTTCTATTTTAGCTGCTCGAGGCGTAAAAGTTGATGAAGTAGATTGTTTTCTTAATCCGAAATTACAGCAGTTAATGCCCAATCCGTCGGTGATGAAGGATATGGATAAAGCTGCAACCAAAATCGCTGAAATAATAATGCAGCGTCGAGTAATCGGAGTTATTGGAGATTATGATGTTGATGGTGCAACTTCTTCAGCCGTGTTGTGTTTGTTTTTGGAAAGTCTGGGGGTGAAATCAATTGTTCATATTCCGGATCGAGATGAAGGTTATGGACCAAGCCGGCAAGCATTTGATGATTTTAAGAATCAGGGCATAAATTTTGTCATTACAACTGATTGCGGAACAACAGCATTCGAGCCTTTTGAATATGCCGCAGAGCAGGGGTTTGAAGTTATTGTTTTAGATCACCATGAAGCAGAAATTAAATTGCCTCAAGTTTATGCATTAATTAATCCTAAGCGTCTTGATGAAGAAAATGATTATCCGTATTTGCAGTATATGTCGGCAGTTGGGGTGGTCTTTATGACCGTTGTAGCTGTTAATCGTCAGTTGCGTGAGCGAGGATTTTACAAAGAACATTCTGAACCCTCTTTGTTACAGTGGTTGGATTTGGTTGCTTTAGGGACGGTTTGTGATGTTGTACCACTTCGGGGTTTGAATCGTGCTTTTGTTCGACAAGGTCTTAAGGTTATGGCACAACGTGGCAATATCGGGTTACGAGCCTTGGCAGATAAGGCTGGATTAAATGAAGAACCAACAGCTTTCCATTTGGGGTATTTGCTTGGTCCGAGAATCAATGCCGGAGGAAGAGTTGGAGATTCGTCTTTGGGAAACAAATTGTTATGTTGCCATGATTCTAAGCAAGCTGAGCAATTGGCTGCGCAACTGAATGATTTTAATATACAACGCAAAGATATTGAAAATTATGTTTTGCAAGAAGCTATAGAAAAACTTGAAAGTACCACATCTCAATATCCGATAGCTTTTGTTGCCGGAAAAAATTGGCATCAAGGTGTTGTCGGTATTGTAGCGGGTAAATTGAAAGAGCGGTATAATGTTCCGGCTTTTGTTATGTCAATTGAAGAAGATGAAGTTAAAGGATCAGCACGGTCTATTCCTCAAGTAGATTTGGGGGCTTTGATTATTGCAGCCAAGGAAAAGGGGATTATTACTAAAGGCGGTGGACATACTATGGCTGCCGGATATTCTCTGAATGAAGAAAAAATTGATGAATTTCAAAAATTTGTTGGTGAATATGTCCAGTCGCGTGTCGGAAATGAGGCTATTGTACCGGTTATCGAATATGACGGAATGATTGATTTGTCGGGGGCGACATCTGATCTGGCTGCAAAATTGGCTTTATTGGAACCATATGGGGTAGGGAATAGTGAACCTAAATTGGTTATTCATAATGTATATTTTAAAAGGGCAGATATCGTCGGAAGCGGTCATGTGCGTTGTGTTTTAAGTTCTGACAGCGGTGGCAGTGTTAAAGCTATGGCATTTCGTTGTGCCGATAATGAGGTCGGACAGGTTATTTTAAATAATCATCATGAAGTTTTTGATGTTTTAGGAACATTGCGTCGTGATAATTGGTTAGGGCGAGATAATGTACAATTTATTATTGAAGATGTGAGAAGGGTAACACAATGAAAAGAAACAGAAAACAAATTGTGAAACGCGCTAAAAAAATCCAGCATATCCGTTTAGAAAAGGAAAAAGCGGTTTTTATGAAGTTAGGTGCTAAGATCAGGGCGTATTTTTTTACGGGAATTTTAGTCACGGCACCGGTAGCAATGACGTTTTATTTGGCGTATAAGCTGATTGCCTGGGTAGATATTTTAGTCGGTAAAATGTTGCCTCCAAAGTTTTTACCTGATACATATTTGCCATTTACAATTCCGGGGTTGGGGTTTGTGATTCTGGTCGGATTATTGATTCTCATCGGGATGTTTGCAACTGGATTTTTAGGTAAATTCTTTCTTAAACTCGGTGAATGGATTGTTTATAAACTTCCTTTTATTTCAAGTGTTTATTCTTTGATAAAACAGGTATTCAGTACATTTCTTTCTAACAAAAATAATGCCTTTAATAAGGTGGTTATGTTAGAATATCCTCGTAGAGGATTGTGGATTTTAGGGCTCGTCAGTACGGCAACAGAAGGTGAAATAAAAGAAAAACTTCCTGAAGAGATGTTAAATGTTTTTATTCCGACAACGCCCAATCCGACATCCGGCTTTTTAATTTTTGTCCCAAAATCAGAAGTTATTGAAATGGATATGAGTGTCGAAGAAGCAATTAAATTTGTTATCTCCGGTGGTATTGTCAATCCGGAAGAGGAAGAAGATAAATAATGAAAAATGAAAATTTTAGTAAGTGGGGATTTATTTTAGTTGCTGCAGGTTCTGCTGTCGGACTGGGTAATATTTGGCGTTTCCCTTATCTTTGTGGACAATATGGCGGGCTCAGTTTTATTTTAGTTTATTTATTAGTTTTATTTTTGATTTGCAATCCGCTAATGGTGGCAGAGATTGCTTTAGGAAGAGCTTCACACAGCAATTTTGTTGACGCCTATAAAGTTATTGCTCACAAAGTGGGATTACGCCGAACATGGTTTTGGTCATTATTCGGCGGATGGTCCGCGTTTATCGGCGTGACTATGATTATCTCTTTTTATTTTTTAGTTGCTGGTTGGGTGTTGTATTATTTTTTTGAGGCCGTCTCCGGTAAACTTATGGTGATTACGCAAGAGAATTTAGCGACAGAATTTTCATCTTTGACACACAATTTTTCTATGCAATACAGTTGTGGTTTGATTTTTTTATTTGCGACAGCTCTGGTGGTTGTAGCCGGAGTCAAACAAGGAATTGAAAAAACAGGTTTGTATTTGATGCCGATTTTGTTTGTGATGTTTTTGGTTTTGAGCTTCCGTGCTGTTACGTTAGAGGGGGCAAATATCGGTGTTGATTTTTTATTGCATTTAGATAAGCGTTATTGGGGTGTAACGGAAAACGGGTTTGATTGGCGCATTTTATTTGATATTATAACAGCAGCCTTAGGACAGGCATTTATCTCTTTATCGTTGGGATTTGGTGTGTTGTTAGTTTACGGTTCGTATTTATCTCCGAAAGATAATTTGTTTGCGGCTGTGCGTCGTGTTGAAATTTTTGATACATTGGCCGCTTTGCTGAGTGCGGTTATTATTATTCCTGCAATTTTTGCGGCAGGTTTGTCCGCTGATTCCGGACCAGGGCTGACATTTATCAGTTTGCCGATTGTTTTCCAGCAATTAGCCGGAGGTAAGATTTGGGCGATTTGTTTTTATTTGTTATTGATGTTAGCGACTATTACTTCAACGATATCTGTTTTTGAAGCCTTGACTAATTTATTTATGGATAAACTCAAGTTGAAAAGGTTTGGTGCTGTTTTGATGGTCTTATTGATATCAATTATCGGCGTTACAATGGTTACAGCATCTTTCAGCGGCGTGTGGAATATTAAAATTTTGGGACGAGATATTTTTACGTTATTTGATTGGTTATCGTCAACTTATTTTGCCGCGATAACTTCTTTGACAACGGCGTTATTTGTTGGGTATATTGCAATGAAACCGATTATTCATAATATTCGACGCAGCGCAATAGTCACTGAAAATTTTATGCGGTATTTTTTAGTGGCATTGCGGGTATTTGCCCCATTTGGTCTGGGGTTGTTATTAGTTTTAGCATTTTATAAATAAAATTAAGTCTTGACTTAGAGGTAACTCTAAAAATTATTATATCGATAAGAAAACGATAAAGAGGGATAATATGCTATGACAATGTGGATTATCATTATGTGGACAACGTTAATCGTAACAGCGATTGCATTGATTTATTTAAGTACGCGAATTTGTAGATTTGGGTGTATTAAGTGTGTCACAAAAGAAATAGAAACCAGAAAAGCCTTAATAGGTGGTGGCATTGCAATTGCTTTGTTTATTCTTATCGGATTGGTTCTTAATTTTATCAATGCCATTGTTTGCACTGTTTATTTTGCTTTAATATGGATAGTTTGTGAGCTGTTTTTTGGTTTTGTTCAAAACATACGCAAAAAATCGTTTAATCATTATTATGCCGGGGTGACAGCAATTATACTTAGTGTTATAGCGTTGTCTGCAGGATGGTATTTCAATCATCATGTTTGGCAAACTAATTATTCTTTAACAACGGAAAAAGATGTCGGGCAACTTAAAATAGCCATGTTCGCCGACTCTCATACCGGAACAACTTTTTCGGCAGAAGGATTTGCCAAACATATGGCTAAAATACAAGAGCAGAATCCGGATATTGTCGTTGTTGTCGGTGATTTTGTGGATGACGATACCAGTCGTGAAGATATGGTTGCAACCAGCCGAATTTTAGGTGATTTGAAGACAAAATATGGTGTTTATTTTGTGTTTGGAAATCATGATAAAGGGTATTATGGCGCAGCACATCGTGGCTTTAGCGGGCAAGATTTGATTGATGAATTGGAAAAAAATAAGGTTAAGGTATTACTTGATGACGGTATTTTGATAAATAAGAAGTTTTATCTAATCGGAAGACGGGATTTTTCGGTCGAAAGAGAACAACGTGGTCGCCGCTTATCTATGCAGGAATGGACGCAAAAATTGGATAAAAATAAGTATACGATTGTATTAGACCACCAACCGACTGATTATAAAAATCAGGCGGATGCAGAAGTCGATTTGGTTTTGTCCGGACATACACACGGCGGACAGCTGTTTCCCTTTAACCAAGTCGGTAAGTGGATTGGTGCCAATGATTTGATTTACGGGCATGAAAAAAGAAATAAAACGGATTTTATCGTGACTTCCGGGTTGTCGGATTGGGCCATTAAATTTAAGACCGGTACGAAATCAGAGTTTGTGATGTTATATATTCGTCAGCAAAATGTTAAAAATTAAAAAGTCGGAGACGTTATGAAGAATAAATTTTTGTTGTATGGCAGATATTTTGTTGCCGGAGTGGTTCTCATTCTCTGTGTGACGGCGTTATGCGGTTATGCTTATCCTCTGAAAATATTTGATATACAATTTGTTCCGGCGCTTCAAAACGGGCTCATTTCCGGTTTCAGTGTTGCATTTATTCTTTTTGGGGCGGTGATTGTTTTGACACTGCTGTTTGGAAGAATCTATTGCTCAACTTTGTGTCCGCTTGGTTTATATCAGGAAATTTTAACTCTTGTTTTTCGGCCTTTTTACAAAAAGCGCCACAGACAAATGCTGAAACATTATCGGGTGGCTTATTGGGGGGCTGCGATCTTGTTCGGTACCTTGTGCGGTGGCACGGTCGTCTTGTTACGTATGTTTGATCCGTATTCCGTTGCCGGAAATGTTTTTAGCGGGGCTTGGTTCGGGATTGGTTTTGCTGTGGCTTTGGGTGTCTTGGTGTTTTTCAAAAAACGCTTTTTCTGTGTCAACATTTGCCCGGTCGGTGTGATTTTGGGTGTGCTGTCTCGTTTTTCTCCTTATCAAATAAGAATTGATACGGATAAATGTAAAGCATGTGGTTTGTGTGCCAGAGAATGTCCTTGTGGTTCGATAGATTTTAAGAATCATAAGGTTAATAATGAGACTTGTGTTAAGTGTTTTAAGTGTTTGCCGCATTGTGCGCATCAAGCTCTATTCTACGGATTGCCCAAGAAAAAGCCGATTGAGTTTAGTCTCAAACGGCGTCAGTTGATTTTGGCGGGAGCGATGGTTGCTGTGTTTGGGGCGGCATTTAAGAGCGGTGCGGCTTTGAGCCAGTTGGCGGCGCGAAAAATCAAAAAGGTTATTTTGCCGGCCGGTTCGGAAAATGCGGAGAAATTTGCCAATCGTTGTCTTAATTGTAATTTATGTGTGCAAAATTGTCCGATGAAAATTATTAAACCGGCAACAGCTGATGTTCCCTTTGTGCACCTTGATTACGGGGATAAGTATTGTGATTTTGATTGTCATAAATGCTCCGAAATTTGTCCCAGTGGCGCAATTAAACGCTTGACATTGGCGCAAAAACAAAGCACAAAGATTGCAACGGCGGTTGTTCGTGAAGATGTGTGTATCTCGTGCGGTTTGTGTGTGAGAGAATGCCCGAAACAAATTATTATTAAAGAAGATGGGGAAGTCCCGATTATTCGTTTTGATGCGTGCATCGGTTGCGGTAAGTGTGCCTCTGTTTGTCCTGTGAAAGCCATTTCGATTGCAACCGTCGATCAGCAGGTTATTCTTGGTTAAGGAGAAAATAATGTCGCTAGGTGTTACAGAAATAGTTTTGATTTTGGTTGTGGTTTTAGTTTTATTCGGCGGAAGGAAAATTCCGGAGTTGGCGCGCGGTTTGGGTCGGGCACAGGCCGAATATAAAAAGGCTAAAGAAGCACTCGAAAATGAAGTTAATGACTTTAAGGTTGAGGTAAAAAAGGCAGCCGGCGAAAATAAGCCTTCAAAAGCTCCTGTTAAAAAAGCAGCAAAAAAGGTAACTCGTAAAGCAGCAACCAAGAAGGCGGCAGTTCAGGCGACAACTAAAACAGCTGTTGCCAAGAAACCGGTAGCTAAAAAGACTGTTGCAAAAAAAGCACCCGTTAAAACGGCAGTTGCAAAAAAAGCGACGGCAAAGAAAACAGCCAAAAAAACGCCGACTAAATCTAAGAAATAATGACGAGTCAAGATAACGAGACTTTAGTTGAGCACTTGGAAGCATTACGAAAAATGCTTATCAAGTGCTTGTTGTCTTTAGCAATCGGATTATTGCCGGTTTTTTTGGTAACACCGTATGTGATGGATTTGCTTATTCGTGTCATGATGCGGGATAATGCCGTTACTCTTAATTTTTTCTCACCGATGGAAGTGTTTATCCTGCAGATTAAAATGGCAGTGGTTCTGGATATTTTGCTGTGCTTCCCTTATCTTGCAAAACAGGTATGGCTTTTTGTGTTGCCGGCGTTGTATGAGCATGAACGCCGATTTATTAAATCTATCGTTTTGGTTTCAAGTGTGTTGTTTATATTTGGGGTTCTTTTTTGTTTGTTCTTTATTTTACCTTTGGTTATTCGTTTTGGTATGAGCTTTGTAACGGATAATATTCAGCCGGTATTCGGTATAGCCAATATTGTCTCGCTTGCCTTGTGGCTGTCTTTGGTGTTTGGGATTATGTTTCAATTTCCGTTGGTAACATATGCTTTAATACGTGCGGATATTGTGTCGTATGAGGTGATTAAAAATAAGCGTGCTTATGTGTTTGTTGGTATTTTGATTTTGTCGGGACTGTTGACTCCTCCTGATATTGTCAGTCAGTTGATGTTAACATTACCGACTTACGGGCTTTTCGAATTGGGTTTGTTTTTTGCAAAAAAGCAAAAAAAAGATTGACTTAGAGTATACTCTAAAGTTTAAAGTGGCGTTATCTTGATTATATTAAGGGAGGATTTGTAATGAACAGACGTGAGTTTTTGATGACAACTTTAGCTACATTTGCTCTTGCGACGTTACCAAAATTAACTATTGCCGATACTATTGCCGTATCGGATAAGGTTAAGGCGTCTATTGATAACAACAATAAGCTCGGTTTTGGGTTTATGCGGTTGCCGCTTAAAAATCAGGCAGATCAGACCTCGATTGATTATGATACCCTTAATAAAATGGTTGATAAGTTTATTGAACGCGGTTTTACCTATTTTGATACAGCGTGGATGTACATGAATTATGAAAGCGAAGTTGCTATTCGCAAGGCTGTCGTGGAGAGATATCCGAGGGAAAAGTTTACGGTTGCAAGCAAGTTGCCGATTGGATTTATGAAAAGCCAAGATGAATTAGAAAAAACATTTAATAAGCAACTGGAAAAAACGGGGTTGGATTATTTTGACTACTATCTGGTGCATAATATCAATGCCAATACTATCGGTAATGTTGAGAAATACGATGCCTTTAAGTTTATTAGTGATAAGAAAAAAGAGGGCAAAATTAAACATATCGGTTTTTCGTTCCATGATTCTCCTGAAATGTTGGAAGGTATTTTGAGCAAGCATCCTGAGGTTGAGTTTGTGCAGTTGCAAATCAATTATATTGATTGGGATAATGCTTCTATTCAATCACGCAAATGCTATGAAATTGCGCAAAAATATAATTTGCCGGTGGTTGTGATGGAGCCGGTTAAAGGGGGAAGTTTGGCCCAAGTTCCCGAAAATGTTGAAAAAATATTTAAGTCTGCAGAGCCGGATATGTCGGTTGCTTCATGGGCTATACGTTATGCCGCAAGTCTGCCCGGGGTACGGACAGTTTTAAGCGGGATGACAACTATGGCGCAATTGGAAGATAATACAAGCTATATGCAGAATTTTAAACCTTTGAATGATGCTGAGAATAAAACGATAGAAGAAGCTATCAAAGCGTTGCATGCCTCTATTGCTATTCCGTGCACGGCATGTCGTTATTGTGTGGAATTTTGCCCGATGAAGATTGCTATTCCTAATGTGTTTGCCCTTTATAATGCGGAAAAGCAAGAGAGCAGTGATAAATCGTTTACTATTCAGAGAGTTTATTACAATAATTTGATTCAAACATCAGGGAAGGCATCACAGTGTATTCATTGTCGTAACTGTGAGAAACATTGTCCGCAACATATCAAGATCAGTGAATGGATGGGGAAAATTGCCAAGACTTTTGAAGGGTAGGAAAAGTTTACTATAAGTATTTATAAATTATTGTGTCACTTAATTTAGTAAAAAAATGAAAACAAAAGAATTATTGTGGGCATATGTAGCGATAGTTATGTATGTTTTGGGAATTTGTGCTTTTGCATCAGCTGAGTATGCTCATGTGTGGCATATTTTGTCTGTTCCAACTTATCAGGTAACTGCGACGTTTTTTGTTATTGCTAATCTGGCTGTAACGGTGTTGTTTGGTGCTCAGAAAGGTTATGCCTTTATCATGTTAATTCAGGCTTCGGGGCTTTGGCTCGTGTTGACTGGAGTGAATGTTTTTGTTCCTATTTGTGCCTATATGGCAAAAGGAATGATGTATCCGACATTAGGTATGATTAGTATAGCAATAACGGGAAAAATTATGTCGAAGGTGCTTTTGGGGAGAAGTGTATCTTATCCGAAAAGTTGGATGTAAGAGTGTTATTGTTACCAAAAAAAGGAATGCTCAATGTGGCATTCCTTTTTTGTTTGGTGGCAAATTCTGATTATTTTGATAATTTGTTCAGCCAAGCGTTGATTTTGTTAGAAACTTGAGACTGATACTTTTCATCAATATTATTAAAGTTTTCGCCGGTTAAAACCTGCGCATTTTGAACAGTGTCGGCAAAATCATCAAAAAACTTTCCAAAATTACTTCCTTGGGTTGAAAATGGAACAACGCGCGTATTGTTAAAGTTTGTGATTCGTAAATAACTGTAGATAGCCGGTGCCATAGTGTACCACCATACCGGACCACCGATAAAAATTGTATCATACGCGGATACGTTCGGCAGGTTTTCTTTTTGAATTTCCGGATAGGCTTTATCAGCTAATTCTTTTTTGCTTTTCAGATAAACTGACGGAGAAGAATAAGTTTCAAGTGTTTTGATTTCAAAAATATCGGCATTTGTTTTGGCTGCAATTTGCTCAGCAATATCTTTAGTATGACCGGTTAGAGAATAGTAAACAACCAATACTTTGCCTAAATTTATGTTAAGCGGAATTTTATTTTCAAAATTGGCCATTTCGGTTTTATTTTTAGCCGCGACTTTGTGAAGGTGATAAAAAGTTGCTCCACCGATAATTAATGACGCTAATATAATAACATACAAGATAATTTTTAACATCTTATTCTCCTGAAAATTTGTTGTTTTTCTATATATAAATTTACATTTAGCACGAGTCAATACGAGATTATGTCTGAAATATTTAATTTTGGTTATTAAATCTGGCCATATTGCAGAATTAAAATGAGTTTTATGACGATTAAAATAAAAAAGCACCATAAGGTGCTTTTTTTATGACTGGTTGCGGGGGGAGGATTGTCTCGCCCCTTCAGGGGCTTCGTGCTGCGTCGTCGCAAGGGCGGCGATACTTCCGTCTCGCCTGCTCCTCCTTGTGAACCTCCTTCTTCGGATGTTCAAATCCTGGCAACTCATATAAAACAAAAACCACCCTAAAGGGTGGCTTCTGTTTTATTGGTTGCGGGGGGAGGATTTGAACCTCCGACCTTCAGGTTATGAGCCTTTAGAACAAGCATTTTTCGCCCCTTAATTTTCAATGTGTTTTCAGTAATATCAATAATTTAGTAAAAATACTCATACGCTTAAATACGCTCATTTTCGACCATTTTTGCCCTCTCAGGTTGAACATAGGTTGAACCAAAATGAGCTTTTGTTAACCTTTTTTCATCTTGTAAATTTTTAGCTAATATATTGAATAATTTTGACTTTTTTATTTTTTTAGGATATATTTAATTCATAAAAGGTTGAACCGAAACGAGTGAAAAGGTTGAACCGCAGAATAAGGAATCGAAGTTGAAAAAAGTTATAAATTTTACAAAAAATAAGATAGATCAATTAACTATACCGCAAAAACGCACGGAATACTATGATGCTACTGAGGATAAGTTATGCTTACAAATTACCCCAAAAGGATGCAAAACTTTTTATCTGATTAAGAAAATTGATGGCAAGGTTATCCGTTTGAAAATCGGCAGATATCCGGATATGGCAATCGACAAGGCTCGTGGCAAAGCCAGAGAATTGAAAGCCCAAATAGAGCAAGGAATTAACCCGGCTGATAAAAAGCATCAATTAAAAAATGAAATTACATTTTATGAGATGTATGAAAAATTTAAGGAAGATAGCAAATTGTATAAAAAAGCATCTTCAATCAGAAATGATGGGTACAATATCAAATATTGTAGAGCCCTATATGATATGAAAATATCAAAAATAACAAGTGATGACATTCAAGCATTATTCAAAGAAATTAGTCTTAACAATGGTAAATCACAAGCAAGTCATGTATTGGAATTTATAAGAGCTATGTTTAATAGAATGATAAAAACTTATCATTGGGAACATATTAATCCAACAATGGGTATAAAAAAATATCCTAAAATAGCAAGAAAAAGATTTGTTCAACCAGAGGAATTTCCTATATTTATTCAGCAATTAAGAACGATGCCTCAGTATTTTCAAGATTTCGTTATGTTAAGTATCTATATGGGAGGAAGAAAAAGCAATATTCTTGGTATGTCTTGGAAGAATATTAGTTTTCGAGCTAAAAAATGGTATATTGATGAAACAGAAGCAAAAAATAATGATAGTGATTATGTAAGCATCAATAATGAAGCATTCAAAATTCTAAAACGCAGATTTAATGAACGAAAAGAGGGTAATATTTGGGTATTTCCATCGGATAATTCTGAATCAGGTCATATTGTTGAGCCCAAAAGACAATGGAAACAATTGATGAATAAATTGAATGAAGCCATTGCTTGTGAAGAAGATAAAATAACGAATTTGAGAATGCACGATTTAAGAAGAACTTTTGGATCTTACCAAGCAATGAATGGAGAATCTTTAATCATTATAGGTAAAAATCTAACACACAAATCTTTGCAATCAACAGAAGTATATGCCCGTATAAATGATAATGCTGCAAGAGCAGCAAGTGAACGAGCCGCAGAATCCATCAATTTAGCAATAAGTGGTGAGTATGGTGAGGAGAACGATGATGAAGAATAAAACTATCACTCCTACATTATTAAGCACAGAAGATGCTGCTATATATCTTGGAATTTCTGCCAGAACATTGGAGACTTGGCGTTGTAAGCAAAGATACGATATTCCTTATGTAAGAATAGGTTCTGTTGTCAGATATAAAATTAGCGATTTAGATGATTACATAAGCAAAAATACAATAATAGCCTCATAACATCACCAATCAAAAAGCCTATGGTTATTAGCCATGGGCTCTTTTTTTACTCAATATCTCATCAGCTATCTTACACCAATCTCTATAAACTTTGTTCGGCTTATCCAGATTTAATCTTCCTTTTTCCGCAATAAATTGCGGATAATATTCTGATTTCATATACAAACGGTTGCCAACGCCCAAATTACAAGACCGCCACTCTGGCTTATGAAGAGTTTCAAAAAACGCATCAACTACCTCAGTTGATTCTATACATTCGGCGGTTAACATATATTTTTTGCCATCTTTGGTAAAAAATTGGCTAGCACCAGCCCAACCCATAGCACCGCTTGAAGCAACTGCCACAAAAGCAATATTATCAAAGTTGATTTTGCTAAATGTTTCCGCCGACAATTTATCAAACAAAAAGTCATTAAACAGATACTTGTTGTCAGCAGATAATTCAATCAATTCACCCGATGACATGACAATGCTCCTTCAATTTCTGCCAAATAACCACGCAAATTGTCGTCCAGCTTACCAAGAGCAAACTCTCTTATCTTATCAGACACACCATAATAAGCCTCTGCAATACTTCCGGTAATCGCAGCAATTGTGTCGGAATCTCCGCCTATGGAGATAGCATTTCTTATAGCATCCTCAAAATCCGTTGATTCAAAAAAGGCTTCAAGGGCTTGCGGCACGCTTCCCTGACAAGATACCTTGAATTTATAAGTCGGGCGAATTTCATCAAGTGTAAAATCCATAGGATAGTAATTTTTGACGGTATATTCCCTAATTTCTTCTTTCTTTTTACCCTGTAAAGCCAGATAAATTGCCGCAGCAGTTGCCTCAGCTCCTTTAATTCCTTCCGGATGATTATGAGAAACCGCACTTACTTGGTAAGATAAATCCTTAACTTCTTCCAAAGACTTTGCAAAATATGCCACAGGACTAACTCTCATTGCTGAGCCATTTCCCCAAGAATTATAAGGCAACGGATTTTCTTCATTTAGCCAAGCTCTAAAATTGCCACCATATCCGGCATCAGGGTATTTTCTTCCCAATTTTTGCATCCATTTAATCGCTGTCTGGCTTAAATTCTCATAATTCCCCTGACATTCTTTAAGAGCCATAGCAACAGCCAAGGTCATAACCGTATCATCTGTAAAAAAAGCATGGTCATCGAAAAAATTAAAATCCTTAGTTTTAATGTTGTCCCACTCATAAATCGAGCCGACAATATCCCCGACAATTGCTCCAATCATTTATTTCCCTCCGCATATCTGTAAAGCACACCCATCAACAGCACCATAGCATAGGTATCTTGTCCGCAGTATTTGAGTAATGCCTCAAACATTTGCTGACTTTCGGTTTTGGTCTGTTTACCTTCAAGAAAGGCTTTATATTGGCTCATCGCCTCGCCACCATTGGCAATTGCCATGCCTTTATACGAGAGGTCACAGAAAGACGGCAAAACATACTTAATTGAAGCCGAACTTTTTTGCTTGTAGCTATACAGAGCTCTCTGACGGAAGGGTATCAGCTGGTCAACCACTCGCTCGTTAATAGCCAACAAATCATCTGCTAAATCAGGAAATAAAACTGCTAACTCCTTATTTCTGGTCATTTCAAATGCCTGATTATAAACCACGACCGAACCTTGTTTACCACAATACTTAACTAAACATTCTGCTAAGGCACGACGAGGATCAGAGCGTTCTTGATGCAAGAACTCATAATGTTTTAACTCTCCGCCGCGTTGTTCCTGAACATGCAAAGAGAATTGGAACGGAATCTGGCTATAAGGTTTTGAGCTATCAAACATCGGAATGGGGCATTGGACAGTTTCGTAATCAAGGTAATATAAAGGATATTCCAACGTATCGAGCCATTCCTTGATATGTTCAGGCTCAACGTGCTCTGCCTGATTAACATAACAATCTCTGTCGATGAGTTGCCTATCTGTTGAGCAAAGGTCTATCGGCACATCTTCGACTTTTGTGGAATGGGTTTGATTATAAAACAAATCGGCAGCCTGAGCGGAAAGCAGGTCGAACACAGAGTATTCGGGCACATCTTTACCGCAATAACCCCAAAACGGACAATCTTGACAGTTGGCGTGAAGCGTTGTTTCTGGCTCATTTTTTTCTTGCTGAGCGGAAAGCATACCTTTGACATACATTTCAACATCTTTACAGGCTTCCGCAACACGCTCGGAAACATCTTCCTCTCTGAACATTTGAGAAATATCAAGCTCTCCATGTCTGACATAGTCATTATTGACATACAGCACACGGCATTGTTTAACCGGATATCCGGCATTTTCAAAAACATATTTTTGGAACGAGAGGTCATCAATGTAATAGTCCTTAACCGATGTCGCAGACTTAATCTCAATCAGATTCCAAGCATCGCCGTTTCGCTCCAAAATATCAATCCGACAGAAACAGCCGTTATCAAGTTTAGCCGTCGCTTCAAACAAGATATCATTGGTTTCAGCCAAAGCCTTAGTTTTGACGGCACCACCGATTACATCCCACGATTCTGAATCAACGAGAACGCCGTTAGGATACCATTTTCTGGCGAGGTCTTGAATTTCATTCCCGTCCTCAAAAGATTGCAACGTGCGTGCATCATATTCGGGCACGAGGTCTTTTCGATTCTTTTTAAGCCATAACGCCTTCACACAATCGAGAGCCATGATATAGTCAGATTTAGAGAGAAACATTGTTAAAAGTCCTTATTTTATCATATTGCGAATTAAAAATTGTGTCATCGGCACGGCATTCCATCCGGCAGAGTTGAAACCATAAGTGATTTTAAGCGGTTTCGGCTCATCCAAAACGGTAATAATCGCGTAGTTCTTGCCGTTTAAGGCAAAATCAGCCAGAAAAACATTTGTTCTTTGAGCATTTTCTTTATGGTCTGTGCTTGAAATTCCTGAAACCTGTACGCCTTCAACCTGTGCTTTTCGCGATATCCCGTTCTGGACATTATTGAGCAAAGCGGCTCTGAGAATATCAAGCTGTTCGGATGTTAATAGGTTGTTTTTGTTATTTAGGAGAGACGTATAAGCGGTTAGAAGTTGTCTGGGCGTAAGTGTATCCGTCAAATTCAATGCTTCATAGACAGGCTTCTTAGCCTCATCTGTGATGGTTTTATAGGCTTCTTTATCTTTTTCAAACGAAACATTTTCTGCGGTAATTTCACCGTTTTTCAGCCCTGCGGCATAGAGAAAAAGTTTATTAATGTTATGTGGCGTGAGGGCAAAATTCTCATCCATATTGATGAAAGAAGTATCGACTGTCTCGCCTGTATCGCGGTCAATGAGGATATAAGCCCCACCGCGAGCATTAAATTTAAGCATGAACTCTTTAAGAATATTTAGATTAGCTTGCCTCAACACTTCTTCATCAGAGGACAAAACAGAATGCCTGCCGTAAAAATATGCTCCGATAACACTACCAAGAACGATAAGGGCAACAAACAAAAATTTGAGTATTTTCATCAACAATCTCCGGTTTAGTTAATTATTTTTCGTGGCTAACAAGTTGGTTAAATAACCACATCCGGAAATATTGTTAACACACCTTATCCGTTATTGCAAGCCCCCTAACTTATAGTTATGTCAGATTCTGACAGAGGTTATTCTTTTAGTAAGTCATTTATGATATTGCTAATGCTTTGGTCTGATTGTATTTCTCGCCATTCTATTTTCTCATTTTTCATCTTCTCAAAGAATTTCTTTTGAGA
The DNA here is from genome assembly GCA_017477185.1 of Alphaproteobacteria bacterium. GTDB lineage: Bacteria > Pseudomonadota > Alphaproteobacteria > RF32 > CAG-239 > Scatocola. The sequence continues at coordinate 20,685 of JAFUXF010000020.1, forward strand.
TATTATAATATCCTCATCTGACACTCGTTTATTTGTATCATTTGGCTTTGCTTCTACAAATAAGTTAATTTTAATATTATTCCCTTTTTTAATGGCATAAATAAAATCAGGAGATGTTGTTCCTCCGGTATATTTAGGAACTTGAATACATCTTTTAGGAAGTTTACCAAATACTATAATCTCGTTAGGTGGGGTTGTCTGTAATATCTCTTTTTCTGGCTCACTATCATAAACTTTTTTATCATAAAGATAATTTGGCTCAATTTTGAAAGAATTATCTTCGCTAGTCCCCAATTCGTTTTGAGGTATATCATCAACAAATTCACCATCTTTCATCAAAGATGTATTTGCTGAAAAATCCAAAGAATCATAATCAAATTTTTGAGCATAATTCTCGTGAAACTCGGACTTAAACTTGTTTACAATATTTTGCAGACTTGCAGTATTGAATTTTTCCTTATTTAAACCTGTGGCATAAACCTTACATAAAGCTTTATGCCATAAATTAACACCTACACAGGTTAGTTTTGAAAGTTCTGTTAAAAACTTCCCATAAGGAATAATATCAACGGGGATATTTGTTGATTTTTTCTCTATTTCAAGACACAATCCTCCTGTTATTTCATTTCTGACCAGTTTATTGATTATTATTTCACCCACATTAGATGTAAAAGCATCTTTGACAGCACTGATTAAAATATTTTCCAAGTCAGACAAAGAAATGCTATCATATTTAATCATATAGCGTTTAACAACCTGCTGCCATAGGTCTTTAAGCTGATTCCAGTTAGGTTTATTTAATTTAACTCTATTATCCAATTTTTTATTAACTGTAATGGCTCTGGGATTAAGTTTACCCCAACCATTTGGTAATAATTCTTCAAGTTTGGAAAGTTCTATAATATTATCTTCTTCATCAATAATATCATCTAATAGTAATTTACCTTTTGCTTTTGCGATATTTATTGCATAATTGCTTTTTACTAATGCATCTAAAATATCAGGAGTTAATTTCATTATGCCTGAGTTATCAATATTAGCATTGATTTCACCGAGCAATTTAGCGGCAAATCCCTTTTCTGACCAATCAATAATGAAATTAAGTCTAAATTCTTGATTTGATATTCTTCTACCATTCTCATCTACCGGCAATCGCAAGCCACGACCAACTTCTTGAATTTTACTGATTTCGCTGCCTGATGTTCGTAATTTTGTGATAGTAAATACATTAGGGTTATCCCAACCTTCTTTCAAAGTCCATTTGGAAAATAAGAATCTGCAAAGTTCCCATTTACCATTTTCGTCCTTAAAAGAAAGTAATTTATCTTTACCATTTAATATTTTATCAACTTCATCTTGAAATTCTTTATCATCTTTATCACCGGAAAAATATCCTGCGTGTGTCTTTGATATGTTATCTAAACTTTCCTCTAAGAATTTTTTATAGTCAGGTAAAGTTTCAATTTGTATCAACTGTTTTAATTTTTCTTTGAGCAATTTTTCAAAAGTATCTTTAAGCCAAGTCTCGGCTCCTTCTTTTTCGGGGCGATATGATTTAATATCATCGATAAAAAATAAAGCTAATGTCTTTATTTTTGCAGGATTCTCACCACAACTTTCTCTAATCCAATTAGCTCGTTCTGCCTCAAAATGTGCATCTATTGCCTGCTTCAACAATAACTCTTGATAAGATTTTGTATAGACTTCTGGAATTAACTCCATACCTTCATACACTTCTAACCCATTTGACAATTGTTTCATTCCGTCATAAAGTAATCCATCGTCAAAATCAGAAGGCAACATATCGCCAACATTAAGTACTATACTGTTATTTTGATGATTTTTACGAAGAGTAAGTTGCCTATTTGTTAATCCTACAACCTTATATCTATTTTGAGATTGTTTGTCTGAAATATTTTCCGGATATTGAACATCTATAAATTTTACCAATCCTTTATTAAAAGCATCAACCGCATTTAAGTCATATACCAAGTTTTTATAATCTATTTTCTGCGTTCTATTTCTACCAGCTCCTATTGTTCTTACAGGAAAAGTAGCCCCAAATCTCAAAATTATTTGCGGCTCTAATTCCGTAATTTTCTCCCAAGCCTTTGTATTTTCATGAAAACGGTGAGGTTCGTCAATGATGATAACAGGATGCACCATTTTAATTGCTTCAATCGGACAAGAACTTGAAAATAAAAGTGTTTGGTCATAATCATTTCTCGCCATTGAAGAACTTGTAAGCATATCATCATTTAGCAACAGGCATTTAATAGTCCTTTTATCGTTTCTTGTTGCTTCCAAAAATTCCATCAGTTTAGCAGGGATTGTTTTTCTTCCTTTTTTTGTGCTAAAATCACCTGCATTGATATAACACAAATCTATACGAGTATTTTCATATTCAGGTATATCTGCAAAATGTTGACGAGCATAATCTGATTGAATAAAACTCTTTGTTCCTTCTTTAATTGCTAACGATGGAACAAATATTATAAATTTATTGATACCAAAACGCGTAAATAATTCATACATTGTTCGTGTATATACATAAGTCTTTCCTGTTCCTGTTTCCATCTTAACATCAATATAAAAAGGCTCAGATATTTTTTTATCAAGTATCGGATTTGCATAAACATCACCTTTTTCAAAATGACAGTTATCCAAAGCCTTTATTATTGCTTTTAATGCTGATTGTTGATGAGCCAATTCTTCTAAAACAAGTTTCATTAAAACCTCTCAATCAACTTTATATCATTACTCAAAACAGATTTTAGGTTATTTTTTAGTTCTGTCAGAGATGTAAAATCAAATGAATGGCTATATACCACAATGCTTTGAACTATTAGTTCATTTTTACCAATTTTATTGAGCAAATCCTTCGTCGCATCACTGTTCCATCCGGTATCAATTAAATACAACCGACGAGATTCCTTTGGTGTGTACGCAGTATAACTACCGAATTTTTTCTCTTCAACTGACGTTGTGAGGGCATATCCGTCATCAACTAACCAGGTTGTCAGCAGTGTTTGCATGCCAGAAGCTTTTAATGTTGTATTTAAGTTTTTACCAGAAAAAGATTCAACCATGTTATCACAAATAAGTGTTTTATCATTAGGATTAAATTCATCAATTTTTTCTAATATCTTTGTATCATTAATTTTAGCCAATTTATAATGCTTGAATCCTGAGAAATCACCAAGTTGTTTCGCTGCTTTTTTTATTCTATCACGAGCAATTTGGTCTATGGTTCTGTACCCCGCCTTTCTGGCTTCTCCATCTTCTTTGGTCGGCTCATCTAATTGAACCATAATATATTTACGATGACCATTATCTTTACTATTTAGAGCCATTACAGCGTGTGCAGTAGTAGCGGAACCTGCAAAAAAATCTAACACAATAGAATCGTGATTGCTTCCCATTTCAATAATATCACAAATCATATCTACTGGCTTAGGAAAAGGAAATACTTTGGCTCCCATTAAATTTTTTAATTCCAGAGTTCCCTTTTCCGTATTTACTTCTTTTGTATTCCAAATGGAACGAGCCATATGATTTTTTTCTCTATATTTTTCAATTATTTGATAGCCGCCATCTTTCATTTTTTTTGCTAATATATTAATATTTAAATTATTTTTTGATTTTTCCTTTCCCCACCGCCAAACAGTTTTATAACCCTGCGATTCCTTAGGATATAATTCAATCCAATTTTCTTTTTTTTCTAATGATATTTCATAAAATTCATTATCTATAATTTTATTGGGATTAATATAAAATGGGTAGTACAAATTAGGACGATTTTCTGAGGTAAAGGCAATATTTCTATTTCTTAATTCTCTTATTTCAAATCCGCCCATATTATCTTCAAATGGAAATTTCTTATCTTCATCTCTAATATTATTAATTTCAGCTTCGGAAGTCTTCTTATACACTAACAAATAATCATGCATTCTTGCTATACCACCATAGTCTCGTCCACGAGGATTACTGGCTACTGTAATTTGCCCGACAAAATTGCTTTCACCAAATAATGAAATATCATTACATAACGCTCTCAAATTCGTTTGTTCATTATCATCTATCGATATAAAAATTATACCATTTTCAGCTAATAAATATTTCGCTAAAATTAACCGAGGAAGTATAAAAGTTAACCAAGCAGAATGTGATGATTTTCCTTGTAATGCTTTAATACGAGCAACTTCCATTTCTGATAAACCTAATTTAACCTTTAATTCATCTGATGAAAACTCAAATTTGTCTGGATACTCAAACCCATCAGAACCCGTATTATAGGGTGGGTCTATATAAATCATCTTAATCCGCCCCACATAAGCGTTCAATAGATGTTTTAAGGCATCAAGATTATTACCCGTAATAAAAATGTTTTCACTATTTCTATTTTGTTCTTGATTATTCCACTCGGTATCTGGAACTAAAACTGTTTCTGTGGGTAGCCCTGTAATAAATTTGGCATAATCTTTACCAACAAAACGCAATTGGTAGCCATCGTGTATTTCTTCTTTATCCGGATTCTCTAATTTTGCTTCCTTTAATTCTTTACGAATAGCTTGTAGTCCTTCAAACATCACAGTCTCCCAAATGAACAATCCAATGAACTTTAAATTGTTCATTTTTTAAGACATTCAGAGAAAGCAATTTAACACATAAAAAACATTGGCATTTCAAGACATTCACAATAATTTTGAAATTGTTATTGCAAAATTTAAAAGTGAATTGTATGTTTTTTTAATAAGTTCTTTAATTTTCAACATATTCCCCATAATATTTCTGATTTTTTTATAAATAATATTAGAAATAACAGGGGGATAAAATGACGATATATGCCTATGTCAGGGTGAGTTCTGCTGTTCAAAATGAAGAAAATCAGCATTACGAGATAGAACAATTTGCTACTGCCAACAGCCTAATCATTAACGAATGGATTGAAGAAACAATAAGTTCCGGTAAAGACCTCAAAAAGCGGAAGTTTAACTCTTTACTCAAAAAAATGAAAAAAGATGATATCCTGATTACCACAGAACTATCCAGAATCGGTCGAAAATCATTTGAAATTATGGGAATTCTGTACGAATGCCTGAATAAAGGTTGTCAGGTTTGGACAACCAAGGAACATTACCGGCTCGGAAATGACCTTAATTCGCAGATTTTAGCTTTTGCCTTTTCTATCTCAGCAACCATAGAAAAGGAACTTATTGCCGCCAGAACTCGCGAAACTTTGGCAAGGTTAAAAAGTGCGGGAGTTAAATTAGGTCGTCCGTTTGGTTCAAAAAATAAATCCTATAAGTTAGAAGGTAAGGAAAAAGAGATTAAAGACCTGCTTGATAAAGGAATATCAAAAGCTAATATTTGTAAAATGTATGGTGTGCATCGCAGTAGTTTGTACCACTTTATAAAGAGGTCTATTTCATCATCTCAGCCAGTTCAATAACCGTTGCTCCTTGGTTTTGGGCTCGTTTGCAAAAGCCATAAGCCCGACCTTGATATTTATTATAGGCTATGACGAAATCCGTGTTATCTGCTATCCAGTTATTTCTCTTAGAAATACACCAACGTTTGGCATTTTCGGCTTCCGGAGGATAATAGAACTCATCAAAATACTCTGTATGATTGTTGAGGTCTTGCATATTGGCTATTACAAGAATGATATGAATGTCTGGAAATTCCTTGTTTTTTAGGTTGATAATAGTGTGGTAAGTATCAATCTCATAGCTTCCTTTTTCACCGACCAGAAAGGTATCAACACCTTCATCGGTAATAAGCCTACGGATTTGTTTAACAACTTTATCCATCAGACCTATCGGTTGCCCCAGACCGTAGTCATTACCTAAAAAAGCACAGGTTTTTCCCATTACAAGTATCCAAAATTATACCTGAACTGGGTTTAACAGAAATGAACATTTTTGTTAGGTGTCGGCTATTGAAAAAAACAGAGAAACAGAAATTACCATTAAATCTGCTGATACTCCTTATTTTCCTGAGGTTTTGCTTATATATATGTCTTGTTTGGGCAGATGGAATATCCGCCTCAAAAAGCGAAAAAATTAGTTGATTTTATCGTTGGTTAAAATTGCAGAACATTATCATCATAAATCTTTGATTCTCCGATAAATATATAAAAGGAGAATTTTATGATTTATGGATATATCCGCAAAAGCACAGAAAAACAGTCATTTGAGCATATGGAGTATGAAATTAACGAATATGCTGCCAAGCATAATATGAAAATTGATGTCTGGATTGAGGAAACAATATCTTCTCGCAAGCCATTAAACAAAAGAAAACTCGGTGCATTACTTGAAGAAATAAAGGATGGTGATACCTTGATATGCTCGGAACTATCAAGGATTTCTAGGTCTGTTCCAGAAACTTTCTCCATTCTGCAAACCTGTTTGAACAAGAATTGCCAAGTCATCACAATCAAAGAGAACTATCATTTAGGAAATGATCTACAATCACAGGTATTAGCCTTTGCTTTTGGGCTTGCCAGTCAAATAGAAAGAGACCTTATCAGCCAAAGAACCAAATGCTCACTTGCTTCCAAGAAAGAACAAGGAATCAAGCTCGGAAGACCTGTTGGAGCAGAATCCAAGAGGTTAAAACTCAGCAAAAATCTTAAACGCATTCAAGATTTACTGGATAAAGGTGTTTCCAAGAACCAAATATCAAAAATAATGGGTGTTCAGTATATGACGCTTTCAAGATTTATAAAGAGAATGGGGTTATAAAAAAATTTCCCTAAACTTCTTTACTAAATCCGGATTTTTTGCCCAACCTTGCAGGATTTTATCGCCGTCGGAGTGGTCAATCATGAAGCCGAAGAACTCATCAGAAAAGCCAAGTTTACGGCGAATTGTCTGATGATCTGCCATATCTGCCTGCCAAGCGTATGCTTCCGAGCCATTGTATAGAACACGTACGGCTTTATGCCTATCTAGCAAGGCATTTAGCTCGTTTCTTGATGATAAAAGGTAGATATCAACCGAAGATGACGGGCTTACAGCAATTTCCTTTAACAGAGGCATGGTTTTCTCCTTAATTTATATATAGGCTATCGCTCTGATAGAAATTTTTCAACCTAATATTTTATTGAATGCCATAAAATGACATCACTAAGGCATGCCACATATTGACTTTTTGAGCGGAATTTGTTATACGTCAACTATAAGAGATCATAATAACATCTCTTAAAAGTGAATTTATGAACCAACTTGTCCCACTTCTGAGCGGACTAAAAGGAGATTACAATGACTTTATCTGACTATCGTCAGCATTATGCTGACTTATATAGTAAAATCCAAACAGCACAAAGTGATTTAGACGACTATCTTTATGAAACCCGTGATAGTTTTAGCCGTCTTTACAAAAAACAGCAAGAGATTGATAAACGCTGGTTTGTAGCTCATTTGGACTATATCCTGAGACACGCGGATGAATTTAAGGAAAGCAAACAACTTAACAATATAGTGATTGATTTTTTGCTTCCTTATCGCAGTGCCGGAATGGTTGCAGGGTTTGCTTGGAATTCCTCTGAGGAATACAAAATCTACCTGAAAGACTTGATAAATCTTTGGGATAGCGGATTTTGCTATAAAGACAATCCAATCATCTCATATCAGGTTATCTGCCATTATGGGCGAAAAATAATTCTCGAATATGTTCAAAACGGGCGTATCAAACAGATTACAGAAGAATACAAAAATGGTTCCAATCCTCTTGAACTCTCGAAAGAGCTGATTTCCCAAGTAAATGCCTACGACATTTCAGATCAATATCCTGACTGGAAGATTTACAAAACCATAGATGTGGTAAGGAAGATTTTGGATAAAAGGGAGAAAAACGATGAGATGGTATAAATATAGCCGTATTGGCAAGCAAATAGTTCTATGGCTGCTAAACAATCGTATTTTCTTCTTTTATCAGCCGTTTGAAAAAGGATATGAGTTTGAATTGCGATTTTATATTACCAAACGCCATGAGATAGCTCTTTATGGCTATGGCGATTTTGAGTGGAAGCACCCCTTTTCGGCAGCAGTTAAATTCAAGCGGACACGAATGAAGGCTAGTATAGCTCTGTTCGGCTGGGAGATCTCGTTTAGAGTTGGCAAAGTCTTTTGTGATGAGTATGATGCTCACCGAGATATTTATTTTCCATATGGTGAATTAGTTGATGGTAATTGGCACGCCTATTTGGATAAAAAAATGACAATACCCGAAAACTATGTGAAGCCGCAACCGCAGCGAAAAAAGAATTTTTATAAATCAAAACGCATCAAAATTTATAATAAAGATTATCAGAACTGCCCGTTCGGACGCGTTGTTGAGATTGCTCTGCCGTTTCATCATTACCTTAAATTTGATTTTCAAAAGCCTTTTGAATACTGGGAATGGCTGGGATTTATGTTTGATATCGATTTTTCCAAAGGTTTTGATGTATTTGGCAAAATTATGCTTTGTAAATTGGAATTTATCGCCGAGATAGCTCCAAAGAAAGGAGGTAAAAATGACTAAACAACTTTTCTGGCAACGATGGTTAAGAGGTGAAACGAAAAAAAGTCTAAGAGAATGGCTTGAAAGTCAAGGGGTAGATATTTCACTTTCTGGTGATAAACTCACCTTGTATCAACTTCAATGGATGGCTTTTGAAGAAGATTACGCTTTTTTCTGGGCTTATCTATATAAAAAATATACAGGACTCCCTGTTGACCTTAGACTTGATGAATTAGGTTGCCAACGCGGACGTAAGCTGGTTCACTTATCCAGACCTCTTTTAACTTTTCAAAATACATATGATGACAGAATTTGGGTTCCTTTGCCGATGAGTATCTCAAAAAATCCAAAGGTCTTGGAAGATGAAAAATATATCAAAATCAAGCCCGAAGATGTTGAAGCCGTGAGACAGTTTGTCATCAATCACTACGATTTACTGATGAAACACTGGAATCACGAGATTGATACGATGGAATTATGTGAAATTTTAGAAGAGGTAAACAATTCTTGACAGCATCCAAAAAAATTTATAATTAAAAATCCCAATTAAAATGAAAGGAAATAAAATGAGAAAACAAAAACAAAAACGATTTAGGACAGGCGAAGAGCGAGCATTGCTTTTTGACCTATTTCATAATGGGCTATACCGCCAGAAAGTCATAGCCAATAAGAAGAAAAAGAATGACAGAAAGTTGTGGCGAGCAAAAAGAGAGGGCTATCCTTTAATTACGTTTTATTTTGAATGTGCTTAAACGATAGCCTTCTTTTTTACTTACTTTTATTGAGATAAGAATAAACAGTAGGACGACTGATATGTAGCTCTTTTGCTATTTTAGTTAATGAGTAATGTTTAGCATACATGTCATTCAATATTTTTACTTGCTCCGCCGATAATTTCTTTTTACCCCCTTTATATTTTCCTTTTTCCTTTGCCAGAGCAACACCTTCACGAACACGAGAAGCAATCAACTCTCTTTCCATTTCGGCAACTGCTCCGATTATGGTGAGCATCAATTTCTGAACAGGGTCGTTCGTATTGCTATTAAAAGTTAGGTTTTCCTTTTTGAAACGGATTGTGGCACCTTTTTGGGTAATTGTATCCACTAATTCCAATAAATCACGAGTATTACGAGCAAGCCTGTCCATCGAGTGAACTTCTATCTGGTCATCAGGTCTAATAATATCCAACATTAACTTTAATTGAGGTCTATCAGTGTTCTTACCAGATAATTTATCCTCGAAAATTCTGTCGTAATCTGCATCAACTAATTGTCTTTCATCATTCTGATGGGCTGTTGATGTTCTCACATATAAAATCTTCATTATAATACCCCTTTAAATATGTAAAGTTATTATTACTATACTTTACAATTTGTAAAAAGTCAATCATTTTATATGTAGATTTTACAAAATATCTATGTTGTTTTTACATTCATAAAGAAGCAAATCTGACATTAGTTTGATTTTATAAAGTAAAAGATTTTTAATTTGATGCCTGACCATATTATGCAAAAGTTCGTTGATATATCAGTCTACTTAGCTGTTTCTGTATGTCAGGATAAATTTCTTCTTTATTTAGCCGTAAATATAGTGCCAATAACATAGGTATACTCGGTTTGATATTTTTATATTTGATAACACAGAGTATATTTGGATTTTTATTTAAATAACGCAAAGAAAAATCGCGTAAACTTTTGACATGCCCCTCAGCTATAAGCATCTGAGCCACAGTTAAAATAAAATCAGTTTCAGAATCGAGTTTCATTGAAATATTATAGGTAATCTGCTATATTTATTTATCAAAAATATTCGGAGAAGAAATAAATCGATTTTCAAAACCTCGTTCTTTGGTGATATAATAGAACCATTTATTATCAGTAATTGACTCAACATATACCGAACCACTACTTTGAACACATTTCCAAAGTGTTTTGACAATTTGCTCTTCATCATAAACATATTCATCTGTTATATCCGCATGTCTTTGAGTCGTATGAACCGCTAAATGTGCATGAATATTGGTATATGGATGTTCAATGAACCCAATATAACACATTTGTTGGTAATTTCTGGCATTTCTCCCTAGGTGATAAGAACAAAACAACTTCCACCATTCGTCAATTCGGTTTTGAACAGATTGCAGATTTAATGGATATGATAATTTCTCGTTGTTAAAGTTGAGAGATATAGCCAAATTAAACCGAGATTGAAAATGCATTTGTTTTATTGCCTCAATCCAGTATTTTCTTATTGCTTCAACTTCTTTGGTTAGTTGCTCTTCTGTAAAGTGCTGAACATCAGTAATATTTTTCAGTTCACGCATCAATTCAACCTGTTTGTTTTTTAATTGAGACATCTGCTCATATATATTTTGCCGTTTTATTTCATTAGTTTCTACACATTCAGTATTGAATTGTTTAATAAAATCAGTCATTTGTTCCATGTAATCAAGTCCTGTATTTAGATATTATTATAGAAATGCCGTCTTCTTATCAGCAGATGGCTTAAAATTTTTACGGTGAAGGTCTAAAAGTCCGCTTCACATTATTATTTATTGAAATCTTACTATAAAAATTTAGCACAGCATTTTAATTACGACAAAATTATTATTTTATGCTGATATATAAAATAATTTTGACTTTTTAAAATTTTGGGAGAATAGCATTTAACACATTGATTTTGAAGGATTAAACTGACGTACGTGTTTTTTATGTCAGGTTGAACATAGGTTGAACCGAGAGAAATTTTAAAAGAAAAATGGGTTAGAGAATCGTCTAACCCATTGATTTTACTGGTTGCGGGGGCTAGATTTGAACTAACGACCTTCAGGTTATGAGCCTGACGAGCTACCGGGCTGCTCCACCCCGCGATACAAAACAGGGGTATTGTTACGCCTTTTTCTTTTTCTTGTCAACCCCTATTTAGAAAAAAAGTGAAATTGTTATGGCAAACAGAAAAAATACTAAAATTATCCAATGTTTGAGGTTCATTTTGTTCCCTGTGTGTTTATATTATCAATATATTTTTATATAGTTATCTTTTTTTATTTAACTATAGAAATTTTTAATATATTATGCTAACACTATTGCATAGTGTGACAATGTCATTTTTGTTTTGATAAGGGTGTTGTTCTTATGGTTAAAATTAATGAAGTTTATTTTTCGGATATTTATATAACACCGGAAAAAATTGCTTATATTCCTGATAATCAGACTGCAAACGGTTTGGAAATTTTTGCTCCGGAAGATTTTGAGCGCTTTTTCCATATGTTGGAAACGACGTATGATGGTAAAAACAGCAGTTATTCAATTTTGTATGATAAAATCTTATATCGTGTGGAAAGAACAGTCAGTATTTATGGAGTTCAGTATTGTGCACGCAAAATGCCGAAATCTGTGCCGCCGTTTGCAACATTGGGGTATCCGATAGAAGTTATGCGACACTTATTATCGCTCGCAAATGCTGCAGGTATGATTTTATTGGGCGGAGCAACGGGTTCCGGTAAAACTACTACAATTTCCAGTTTGTTAAAAGAATATTTGAATATGGAAGGTGGTTTCGCTTATACGATTGAAGATCCGACAGAAATGCCTCTTGATGGTGTTTACCATGCGCGTGCCGGTGGTTTGGGACTATGCAAGCAAACAATACCAATCAATAGTGACTGGGGGGCGTCGTTGCGTTCTGCTTTACGTTCAAAACCTCGTTTTATTATGGTAGGTGAGATTCGTACACCGGAGTGCGCTAATGAGGTCTTGCGTGCCGCGACTTCAGGTCACCTTGTGCTGGCAACTATTCACGCTAATAATGTGACAGATGCCATTAACTCTGTGGTCAAGTATGCTGCGGCATTTGCAATGTCGGAAGATTTGGCTTTTGACCTGTTTTCTCGCGGAATGTTGGGAGTTATACACCAATCTTTGGTAGGGGTCACTAAAAAGAGACCACAAATTTCTTATTTGTTTACGAATCCAGATACCACTAAGGGTGATCAGGTTCGCGGTATTATTAAGAGCGGTAAGCTGAATTTAGGCACATCAATTGAACAACAGATGACCCGTATGGCAAGAGGAATGAATATTTTCCCTGAGGTTTAGTTGATTTTAATATAAATGTAACCTATATTATGACTGAATATAATAGATAGTAAGGAGAGAATAAATGTTAACAAATAGAGAAATAAGCCAGAGCTCATCGGCTGTTTATGTTGATGAAGGATTGCGTCAATATATGATGCGTGTCTATAATTATATGGCAGGTGGTCTATGTATAACCGGATTGGTGGCGTTTTTGATTAGAAGTAATCCGACACTGGCAGGTTTGTTTTTTACACTTTCTCCGACGGGAGCGTTTGGCTTATCTGCTTTAGGGTGGTTAGCCTTGTTTTCTCCGTTTATTATGGTTTTTGCCTTTGGTTGGGTGATTGCACGCGGGTCTTTACGCCAAGTACAAGGGACATTTTGGTTGTTTGCCGCGGTTATGGGAATCGCGATTATGCCGACGGTGTTTGCTTATACAGGGGCTAGCGTTACGCGAATCTTTTTGATTACGGCAGCGATGTTTGGTGGGATGAGTTTGTATGGTTATACAACGCATCGTGATTTGACTTCTATGGGATCTTTTCTGCGCATGGGTGTGTGGGGGATTATTATTGCCATGTTGGTTAATTTCTTTTTGAAAAGCCCAGGGTTGTATTATGCTTTATCTTTCTTGAGTGTTATTGCATTTACCGGTTTAACAGCTTATGACACACAAACCATTCGGAATATTTATGCTGAGAGTGATACCGCAGATTCAGCAGGACGAAAAGCTGTTGCAGGTGCGTTGTCTTTATATATGGATTTTATCAATATCTTTCTTGCTTTGTTAAATCTGTTTGGTGATAGACGATAGAATCGACATTCAGATAAAAGCCTCTTTCGTAAAGAAAGAGGCTTTTTTTGTATTACCTAAAAAAAACTCTTGCAAAAAAGATAAATAATATTATAAAATTTTTTCAAATTATAATAATCGTCAATAAAATTTGTGTCTACTATGATTTACGGACTACTCAAAAATAAAACAACATCAAAAGCTATTTTGAAATATACGGATGTTGTTGTCGATAAATATCTCTTTGGTGAAATGGTTTCGTCGCAATTGTTAAAAAGACTAAAGCCGCATGATACGTTAGTTGTTGCAAATGTTCAGTATTTAGGAACATCCGTCCATGAGATTATTGAGAGTATGAATATGGCAGCGCAATACGGGGTTAACCTTTATTTAGCAGATGAAAATTTGTCTTTTAAGGCTGAGAAGTTGCAAGAGATTTCTTCGTCTTTATTACTCGTGTTCAGGTTGTATCAATCGCTTGTTTCCACACGTTCTAAAACCGCTTTGCAAGAAAGGAAAGCACAAGGCGTTAAACTCGGTCGCCCATTTGGGGCAAATCCGAAATTAAAATTAGATGATTATAGAGAGGATATTAGTCAGATGTGTCTTTCTGGCGTTTCTATCAAGAAAATAGCTGACAAATATCATGTTTGTTCAGCAACTATCTATAACCTGATGCACAAGTATCCCGAGTTACTTGCCGTAAGGAGAATGTCATGACTGAACAAAGCAGAAAGCCCCAAATATCTGTGATTATGCCGGTATATAATACTAAGGAAGAGTATTTTAGAGAAGCTATTGAGAGTATTCTTAGGCAGACATTCAAAAATTTTGAGCTTTTAATTGTTGATGATTGTTCAAAGCCTTATATTGCAGATATTGTTAAATCATATTCAGATCAGAGAATAAAATATTTTAGATTAAAAGAAAATTCAGGAGCAGCAGAAACCAGGAATTTTGCACTGAAAAAAGCGATGTCACCTTATATCGCATTTATGGATTCAGATGATATTTCTTATCCGGAACGTTTGCAAAAACAGTATGACTACTTGGAAAAACATCCCGAAATCGGCTGTTTAGGGACAAAGGTTGAAATTGTAGGAGATTCAGCTTTCAATATGTGTTTTCCAAAACCAACAAATCATAAAGATATAGAATTGTGGCTTTTATTTGACGGTTGTGTCTTTTGTCAATCGAGCGTTATGGTGAGGAAGGAGATATTGGATAAAAATAAAATTCAATACAACTCTTATTATGTTCCAACAGAAGATTATGCTTTGTGGTTGGATTTAGTTGGGTTAACTAAATTTGCAGTTTTAGATGAATGTCTAGGAAAATATCGTTTTTATTCAGAAAATATATCAAACAGGCAAAAAGATAAACAAATTAAAAAAGGAAATGAAGCTAGAATCAAAGCTATAATCAAATATTTAAGTGTGCATGACTTAAACGAAAATATATGGGATAGATTTTTACAAGAACAAAACCTGACCATTGAGGAGATTAAACATATAAATTATATTTTGCCCAAAGTATACAATAAACTTCTTAGTAAAACATATTCCTCACAAGAAATCGGTAAACTATTCAAAAACCATTTTCGTAAACTTTTTTTACATACCCATACATTGTATGGACATTTTCTGCTGATAAAGTCGCCTCTTAATAAATATTTTAACATACCATTGAGGTGGCGTTTGTTCTGTTTTATTACACGGGGAATATTTTAATGAAAACGATATTAGTTACCGGAGGAACGGGTTTTTTAGGTTCCAATTTATGCACGCGCTTAATTAATGAGGGGAACAGAGTTATCTGCGTTGATAACAACTACACCGGTCGGTTGAGCAATATAAGCGGGATAATGAATCATCCGAATTTCCGCTTTATTCAGCACGATATTTGCGAGCCGTTAAACGTTAACGATGAGAAAATTGATCAGATTTACAATATGGCTTGTCCGGCTTCTCCTCCGGCATATCAGGGAAGTTACTCGATTAAAACCACTAAAACTTGCGTGTTCGGGGCAATCAATTTATTGGATTTAGCCAAGAAGCACGGTGCGACAATTTTACAAACCTCAACGTCAGAGATTTATGGTGAGCCGTTAGTTCATCCGCAAGTTGAAACCTATCGCGGTAATGTCAATCCAATCGGTATCAGAGCTTGCTATGATGAGGGCAAGCGTTGTGCGGAGAGTTTGTTCTTTGATTATCATCGTCATGAGGGTGTTGATATTAAAGTTGTGCGTATTTTTAACACTTATGGTCCGAATATGGACCCGAATGATGGTCGCGTGGTTTCAAATTTTATCTGCCAAGCATTATCCGGGCAAGATATTACCATTTATGGCGACGGTCATCAAACACGGTCATTCTGTTTTGTAGATGACTTGATAGAAGTTTTAATCCGTATGATGAATTCCGAAAAAGGCTTTACTGGACCGGTTAATATCGGTAATCCGGGGGAATTTACCATTAAAGAGTTAGCAGAAATGGTTGTCGCTAAAATCGGCGGTAGTTCAAAAGTGGTTTATAAAGATTTGCCATCAGATGATCCGACACAGAGAAGGCCGGACATCACTTTGGCAAAAACAAAATTCGGTTGGGAGCCGAAAATCAAACTCAGTGAGGGTTTAGATAAGACAATCGCATATTTCAAAACACAATTAGATGGAGGTAATTATGGGAGTGCAGCCTAAATTTTCAATTATTATTCCTGTCTATAATGCAGAAAAGTATTTACCAAAGTGTATAGATTCTTTAATTAAGCAAACATTTAAAAAGTTTGAAATTATTTGTATAAATGACGGGTCTAGCGATAAATCTTTAAATATTCTCAAAAGATATGCTACTAATGATACAAGGATAAAAATTTTTACACAAAAAAATTCCGGTCCTGCTGTGGCGAGAAATTTAGGCTTAGAAAAAGCTCAAGGTAAATATCTTTGGTTTATAGATGCTGATGATTGGATAGAAGAAAAGGCATGTGAAATTTTAAATAATATCATAAATAAAAATTCTCCAGACATTACAATATTTGCATCTAATGTTTATAATACGCAATCAAAGGAATTTATACATGATAAAAATAGAAGCCTTATGGATATCTCAGATAAATATATAGAAAAGAAAATAAATCTTGATTCTTTTCCTAATATTTTTGACTATATACCGACTGAAGCATGGAATAAAATATATAAGAGTGATTTTATAAAAAATAATGAAATCTTATTTAATAAAAACATATATGGAATGGATGATGGATTATTTACTGAAGAAACTGTAATAAAGTCATCTTCATTATATATAACGAAGAATGCATTATATAACTATAGAGTCTCAAATGCAAATAGTATTGTGCACTATCTTCTTAATTTAAATTTGAAGAATTACAATACAACAATAGAATATTCTAAATTAACATTTAAAATGATAAAGCCTTTGTCATTAAGTATAGATGTTATAAATTCTTTGTGTTTTAAAAATATATGCAGGATGTTATACTACGCAAGTAGAGCTCATGGATATGTTAGAATCCTTTATATATATCATATGAAAAAACATGTAAAAGCAATGCTAAAATGCTATCCATTTTTAAAAGACAATAAAGAATTAATGATTAAAATAAAAAAAATTTTTGACAGTAAAATAAATTTACTTAGTAATATCAAATGGTTCCTCTATAGAAAGGAAAATATTTCACAGTTAGTTGATTTTTATAACGTTTCCAAAACTAAATATTATTTTATGGGAAAATGCTTTTTGAAAAAAAGTAAACGGGAAATAAATTTAATAGCTTTTCAGAATTCAATTATTACCAAATGCCAAAGATCAATAAATGCAGCTTATACAAATAACCAAACATTTTCTGAATTTAAAAATTGTCACAATAAAAAAACAATAGTTCTTGTGGGGGCGGGACCAACGGTAGGTCAGTTTTCTCCAATAAAGAATTCAATTTATGTTGCTTGTAATCGTGCAATTTTATTAGATTCCGTTACGTTTGATTATATTTTTGCCATAGATAAAATAGGTTTAGATGCAATTAGCAAAGAGCTAATTCATTATAAGAATGAAAAATGTATAAAATTCATTGGTGATATTAATTATGGTATTAAGTATCAAATTCCAGAAGATTTTCGGTTGTTATGCAATTCTCGTCCTTATAAAACAACTTGTGGAATGGTGTCATCAAAATTTTCCCTAGATATAGACAAAGAACCATTAGGATCTTTTCATAGTGTTGCATTTCAAGCAATGCAGTTTATTTTATTTACCAATCCTCAAAAAGTATATCTTGTTGGAATGGATTGTTCTTCTAACGGAGCTCATTTTGCAGGAAAAGAACATTTTGTATCAGATAGAGGTGAAGATATAAAAAATTTAGAAAAATTACAAATTAATGATTGGAAGTTATTAAAACAATTTCAAGAAACCTATTATCCCAATGTAGAAATCATTTCAGTAAATCCTGTTGGACTAAGAGGAGTATTTAAGGATGTATATACAAAAGCTTATTTAAGAGAACATCCGGAAATGAATAAAAATACAGTAGAAATTTTAAAGGAATAATAAAATGAAAGTTTATGCATTCGTTCCAGCAAAAGGGACTAGTGAGCGAGTTGAAAATAAAAATATGCGTTTTTTAGATGGAGAACGCTTATTTATACGGGCTTTAAAAACATTATTGAAGTGCAAGGAAATAGATAGAGTTTTCCTAGATACAGAATCAGAAGAAATGTATAAGCTAGCAGATTATCTGCCTATTACATTTATGAAAAGAGATGCTTCATTAGCAAATAATAAAACGGATGGACATAAAATGTTTATGAATGAAGTTAATTCATTTCCTGAAGCAGATATTTATGTTCAATTGTTATGTACATCTCCTTTTATACATCCAAAAACAATTGATAATGCTATTAAAGAATTAAAAAATAATTCAGAATATGATTCTGCTATTTTGATGAAAAAAGATAAGTATTATTTTTGGAAAGATGGGCGACCAACTTATGATATTAGCCATATTCCAAACTCTAAAGATTTGTCTGAGACAATTATTGAGTCTATGGGTTTGTATATACATAAAAAAGAAAGTGCTTTAAAATTAAATCGTCGTTATGGTAATAACCCTTTATTAGTTTATGGTAATTTGGAAGAGTTAATAGATGTAAATACTCCAGAGGATTTGCAATTTGCTGAAGTATATGCCAAGGGTAAAAGAAATGAAGAAAATAAAAAATTACGATTAATAAAGCATTTTGTTTCTTCTCCAGCCTTATCTGATTTATTAGATGATATGAAATTAGAAAAAGGAAAAGTTTGTGGAGCTGTGCTAAATAAATTTGTTTGCAATCTTACAGGTTGTAAATTATTGGGGCGTGCTAATACTTTAAAATTGCGAAAATTGAATGAAAATGAGGATTTTAGAGGCATTTATGGGGCTTTATCTTCCTATGAAGGAATTGCGGAAAATGATATTATTATCGTTGAAAATGAAGTTGGTGATTATGCTTATTTTGGAGATTTGAATACAAGGTTAGCTATTCAAAGTGGAGCTTCTGGTGCTATTATAAATGGTGCAACTAGAGATAAAAATGCTACAAAAGAACTAAATTTTCCCGTTTTTGCTAAAGGTTATAATGCTACAGATGTTAGAAGAAGAGCAACTTTAGAATATATTAATAAACCTATAAAAATAGATGGAGTAATTATAAATCCTGGAGATTTAATTTTTGCTGATGAATGTGCCGTTGTTGTTATTTACCAAAAGTATGAAGATGAGGTTATTTCAAGGGTGCTAGATATATTTAAGAATGAAAAAGATATTGTAAATGATATATTGCAAAAAAAACATATTAAGCGAATAATAGAAGAAAGAGGAAATTTTTAGGGGTTAGTTTTTATTATGGCATTAATTTTTTCTATAATAGCACTTAAGTTTCTGTCATTTTAATAAGATTTATTGCTATAGAAGTATTTTTATGGTTTTATATTTTTTCCAAAATAAATCTGTTCTTAGTAACTAAACCTTAATTTATTTTTTTTATACTCGAGGTAAATGAGAAATTTAAATGGAGTATAAGTAATCATGTCAATCAAAATAGCCATTCCGGAAAGTAATGTTATGCATCTTAAACCAAGAATCTCGGTTATTGGTGTCGGTGGCGGCGGTGGTAATGCCGTTAATAATATGATTGAACAGAACCTCGAAGGGGTTGATTTTATTGTTGCAAATACGGATGCTCAGGCGTTGGCTAATTCTAAAGCATCTCGAAAAATTCAGCTCGGTTTGGAAACAACGCAAGGCTTGGGTGCCGGTGCCAGACCGGAAGTCGGACGTATGGCAGCAGAAGAGGCTGAGGCTGAGATTGAAAAAGAATTAGAAGGTGCCAATATGGTGTTTATTACTGCCGGAATGGGCGGCGGTACGGGATCCGGCGCTGCACCTGTCGTCGCCAGAATTGCAAAATCTAAAGGGATTTTAACAGTCGGTGTCGTTACTAAGCCGTTTCAATTTGAAGGTAAAAAACGGATGGAAACGGCTAATTGTGCCGTTGAGGATTTTACAAATTCAGTTGACAGTATCATCATTATTCCTAACCAAAATTTGTTTCGGGTGGCTGATAAGCAAACGACATTGGCAGATGCTTTTATCATGGCGGATAACGTGCTTTATGCCGGTGTTCGTTCTATCACTGATTTGATGCTAATGCCGGGGCTGATAAACCTTGATTTTGCTGATATCAAAAGCATTATGGAAGATAAGGGAAAAGCTATCATGGGAACAGGGGAGGCTGAAGGCGAAAATCGTGCTGTTAAAGCCGCCGAGCAGGCCTTGTCCAACCCGCTTTTAGATGATTGTTCAATGCATGGCGCAAAAGGGGTGCTGATTAATATTACCGGTGGTTCAGATATTACCTTGTTTGAAATTGATGAAGCTGCAAGCCGCATTAAAGAAGAAGTTGATGATGATGCAAATATTATTTTCGGTTCCAGCTTTGATGAATCTCTTGCCGAAAAAATTCGTGTTTCTATTGTTGCAACCGGAATCGGAGCTGCTGTTCGTCCGGCAATTAAGGCTCCGGAGAAAAAAGTTCATGTCGATTATATTGAGGAAAGTTTTGCTCCGGAATCTGAAAATTCAGATACTCAACCTTTAAGTGTCGCAGCAGAGAGCGTTGCTCCTGTTGTCGTTGCTGAGGATATTAAGTTTGAAGAGGCTGAATCAGAGACATCAGAAGCAAAAGATGTTGTGGAAGATAAAAATGAAACAGAAGAAAGTGCAGAACAAGATATTCCGCAGGAGCAACCGGTTTTACAAGCCGCTGCCGGAGATGAAATGTTTACAGAAGTTGAGAATGTCGATAATTCTACCATTATTGGCGAATTACCGCAAGCATCTTCTTTGTTTAAGGCTATTCTGGATAAAAATGCGGATATTAATGTAGAAGCACAAATGCAGGATATTTTATCTGCAAATTCTAATTCTTTTAGTGCTAAAACCAGTGTAAAGCATGTAGAGGAAGAGCCGGAATTGTTCCCAAACCATAATCCGCATCCGTCTGTGTTTGCACCGCGCCGTGTTGAAGAACCCGAGCAGTTAATTGTTGAAAAAAATGAAGAATACAGGCCGACTTTAATTGAGCGAGTTACCGGTATTTCGATTGCTAAAAGAGCTCGGAAAAAAGCAGAGAAGGAAGAAACCATGCGTCAGGCAGAAACGCCTTCTTTTGATAATAATTATGAGGATGAAAAGCTGAATTTGGATATTCCTTCTTTCTTAAGACGCAAATAAATAAGAATTTAGTCGATGAAAAATCCCCGCAATTGCGGGGATTTTTTTGATAGAAAAGATGTTTTTTTATTTAACAAGAAAAGTTGACAAAAAAATGAAATTATGTCATAATAAAACATATTTTGAAACTTATAATTTAGGAGAAATTTTATGTCTGAAACGTGTGTTTGTGAAACAGTTTCTCTATATGAAATTTTGAAAGCAAATTTTGGACACGATTTTACAACGGCTTCTTTAAATTATTTAAATGAAAATTATCCAGATTTTTCTTCACCAAAGGTGAAAAATCAGTTTGCTAAATTATTACAGAAACCTCAGAAAGATAGACGTCTTCTCAATAAGTATTCGGCGAAAGATAAACAATTTGTGATGCTTTCAGCTGCTCTAAAAATTGCGGGTATTAAAAAATTTTTGGCCAGAGAGCATGATAATTTTGAGCATAAAGAAATATATAACAATTTTGATAGAGTCGTAGTTGCTCTTCCTGAATTAAAAAAAATAGCAGATAGTATGGATGCAGATATTGATTTACTCGGTAATGAGGCTTTGTTGGAAAAGCAAGGAAAGTCTCCGCTTGATGTTGTAGATCGCATGTCAGGAAAAGATGGCGTCGCAAGAATAATTTTTTATAATGATATAGCCTTACAATATGATATAGGAAAGAAACCTGTAAATGATATTATTAAAGCTATTACAGAAAGTGTTGGAGGAATGGATGGAGTTATAAAATTTCAAGAGTTATGTTCAGATATTGCCGTATTATCTGGAGAAAAAGCTAGATTGGTTGTCGAAAAAGGTAAAAATATGCCTGATATATTGCGTCCGGCTACAGCTATGGATCGCAGACAAAGAATGCTTGATAATATGAATCAAGACAATGATGTAATAAATTCAAATAATGTGAAAGAGATGTAATATGGC
Organism: Alphaproteobacteria bacterium; assembly: GCA_017477185.1. Lineage (GTDB taxonomy): Bacteria > Pseudomonadota > Alphaproteobacteria > RF32 > CAG-239 > Scatocola. Next base: position 42,789 of record JAFUXF010000020.1, read on the forward strand.
TAAGCAAGAACCTATTTTTAATGATGTTATGTTTTGGTTAAATAAGGTTTGTATTTTACCTTATACAGATGAAGAATTAGATGGTTTGGGGTGTTTGGGATTTGATATTAAAAAATATCCTGAGTTCGGTAAGAAATATATGGAAAAGTTGCTCGAAAAATGTTCTTCTGATGCTAACCATCAAAGGATGGCTTTTTCTAATTTAAATCTTCAGTTGTACAGAAGGGTTCTGGAACAATCTGATTTGCAACAAATTCCAGACTGGATTGTTATGCCTCAACAAACGATTCAAAATCCGTTAAAAGCAAGAATTGTGAAAATGTACAGCAATTTAACTACCAAACAAAACAATTTGGTTGCAGTCAGTTCGAAAAACATGGATGGTGATATTACAAAATAAATTTAGATAAGTCACTGCTATGGGTGAATTTTTCGAGTTTTTCGATAACCATGTCCGGTGTGACTTCTAATTCTTCGCCACTACGCTCTGAGGCGGTAAAACTGATTTCTTCCAATAAAATTTCTAAAACAGTATGAAGTCGGCGTGCCCCGATATTTTCAACGTTTTCGTTGATATGAACCGCAACGTCAGCGATTTTATCTATCGCTTCTTTGGAAAAGCTCAGTTTAAAATTTTCGGTGCCGAGTAGGGCAATATATTGCTCAATCAGGTTTGCTTCCGGTTCGGTCAAAATACGGACAAAGTCATCATGGGTCAGAGCTTTAAGTTCTACCCGAATCGGGAGACGACCTTGTAATTCCGGTAACAAATCTGATGGTTTGGCTAAATGAAAAGCACCAGAGCATATGAATAAGATGTGGTCAGTTTTGACACTGCCATATTTTGTATTGACGGTTGTTCCTTCAATTAAAGGTAATAAATCTCTTTGGACACCTTCTCGTGAAACGTCTCCGCCACGGCGCTCATCTTTACCGGTTATTTTATCAATCTCATCAATAAAAACGATACCATCGTTTTCTACAGCTTTAATGGCTGTTTGTGTAATGGTATCGTTATCCAATAATTTATCACATTCTTCATCCATCAGAACTTGATAAGCATCGCCAACAGTCATCTTTTTGGTTTTATATTTATCGCCGAACGGTTTACCAATCAGCTCACCTAAACTAATCATGCCCATTTGCGCCCCCGGCATTCCCGGAATATCAATGGTGGGCATGCTGGCATTGCTGTTGTCTATGATTTTGACTTCAATTTCCTTATCATTTAATTGATTTTCTCTCAGCATTTTGCGAAATTTTTGTTTGGTTTCTTCAGAAGAGTCTTCGCCGACAAGAGCATTTAAAACACGATTTTCCGCAGCAAGCTCAGCTTTTGAGCGAACCGCTTTACTCATTTCTTTTTTTGTATCGTTAATGGCGATTTCTACCAAATCACGAATAATGGATTCAACATCTCTACCGACATAGCCAATCTCGGTAAATTTTGTTGCTTCTACTTTGATAAACGGGGCTTTTGCCAGTTTTGCTAAACGACGGGAAATTTCGGTTTTACCAACACCGGTCGGACCAACCATTAAGATGTTTTTAGGAACAATTTCTTCTTTGAGGTGGTCTGATAACTGCATACGACGCCAACGGTTGCGCAGAGCAATGGCAACAGCTTTTTTAGCCTCTTCCTGACCAATAATATAGCGATCTAACTCAGAGACAATTTCACGAGGGCTAAAGTTGGTGTCACTCATTTTCTAAACCTTTTCTATAATCACATTATGATTTGTATAAACATCTATGTCTCCGGCAATTTTCATCGCTTTTTGCGCAATATCTTCTAAAGACAGATCCTCAATATCATAAAGGGCTTTGGCAGCTGCCATGGCATAATTGCCTCCACTGCCAATTCCAATAATACCATCATCAGGTTCCATTACTTCACCGGTACCGGAAATAACCAGAGAAACATCCTTGTCTGCCACAATCATAAAGGCTTCAAGTTGCCGCAAATATTTATCCATGCGCCAATCCTTAGCTAATTCGACAGCGGCTCGTTTAAGCTGATTGGCGTGTTTTTCCAGCTTAGCCTCTAAACGTTCAATTAAGGTTATACCATCTGCCGCAGCACCGGCGAATCCGGCAATTATATTACCATTACCAATACGGCGGACTTTAACGGATTTAGATTTGAAAACAATTGCTTGTCCTAGCGTTGCTTGTCCGTCACCTGCCATTAAGACATTTTTTCCTTTGCGAATACATAAGATTGTGGTCATCAAAATTTCCTATCAGATTGGTTATATATTTGTATGTAGGAAAATTTTAGGCATAATGCAAGTCTTTTTAGCAAGAAAACATTTTTTACAGAGTGTTTTTTTGATTATTTGCGTTTTCCCTTATTCATGACGGCCGGTTCTTTAGAACCTTTGTAATCATCAATGGCACTTGAAATCGGTTTAACAACCGCTTTTGGTACCTGAACAAATGGTTCAGCCTGACCGCAAACCTCTAGTCCGACACTGTTAATTGCATCTTGAATCGGTAAGAATAAATCACCCTTATCATCAAATTTTTGATTGTGCGAAGCAATACCGTTTACAACTCCCTTACTGTCAATCAAGGCTCCACCGGAGCTGACCGTTTGGACAAATGTGTCAGTAATAATCTCTGTTCCCATTTGATCTGTAAAGCGGTAACCTTTAATCTTACCCTTATCATCAAGATAATTTTCGCCCTCGGCATTGTTTAATAACCCAAGCGACATATAGCCGGTGCTGCCGACGGGAGGTAATTCCATATTCAAAGATAACGGACGGAAGTACATCTTTTGATCTGTCTGCAGAAGGGCGATGTTCTTTTTGACGTTAATGCGAACAACTTTAGCTTTAGCTTTAACTCCGTTTATGGTTTCAACATCATACCAAGTGATGCTTTCATCAACAGCATCTGCGGAGGTTAAAATTAAATCATCTGCAATTAACAGACCGGCACTTTGCCGTTTGTCTCTTCCGCGAACAGACAGCATAGATGCACGAACGCGATAAAGGTTTTCCGGACGCATATCCGGATATGGGGCAATGTTTTCAATGCAGAAATGATTAGCTGTTTTATAATTTCCTTCTTCTTTTAATTCTACTTCAGGTAACTGGTTTTCGGTTATACCCGAATCTTCAACAATACTTTCAGGCTGTCTTTGTTCCGTTTCTTCTTCATAAGGTTGCCAATCTTTGGTCGGGCGCGTATCATTAACAGGTGTTAACTCTTCTGTTTCAGGAATATAGAAGCCACTGTCTTTACTGATTCCGCCGCTTTCTTCCGGTTCAGGCGTAATTAAGCATTCTTGTGGCTCCGGATCAAAGATTTGCTCTATTTGTTGAGGCAAAGTATCTGCTTGCAAATAGCTTAACAGAGAGGGATCACAATCTTGATTTTCTTGTCCGAATAATGGATTTTCACAAGCGTTTTCTTCCGGTTCCAGATAAGTTATAATCGGAGGTGTACTTGCAGGTATTAATTCTTGCATTGGCTGTCCGTAGCAGATATTTTCAGCATATGGGATATAATTGCTTGTTTGCTCCAACGGAATTGTCTCTAATACGACCGGTTGTTGTTGTACAGGGATGTATTCAATAATTTCAGCCGGCATAGTGCATTGTTGCGGTTGAGCATACGGAATTGTGTTAATCGATTCAACCATTGTCGGTGCTGTCTCAAAAGTTTCAGGAACAGGACAGCTGGTTGCTTGAGGAACTTCTAAACGGCATTTAACCGGATCAGAGGCTTGTTCAATGGCTAACAAAGTAGTTTTTTGTTGTTCCAAAACGTTCTTAGGAACGCGAATCGCTAATTGATTTTCGAATTCAGGTAATCCCTTTAAGTTGAGAGTGGCATCAGCGAAGGCTTGTTCAATTAGATCAATTTCGCCATCATAGCTACCTTCATCTAATTCACTGTAACCGGTTGTTTGCCCTTTCCACATGACTTTGGTTTTGGTTAAATCAAGTAATCTCCAAGTTACAGTCATTTCAGCAGAGCCCGTACGTTTATCGGCTTTTTGGGCATTATCCCAGTCATAACCGTCACAAATATTCATAAAATAATCGGTTATTTCTGCAGTTAAAATATATTCCGGTGCTTCATAATCTTGATCTCGTAAGCAAAGATCATTTGGAACTTTAAGAATGTTGTAGCAATCATCAACCAAATTTTCAAAAATATCAATAAATTGCATGTCTTTCTGGATGATGCGCCCCTCATTCAACATGGCTTTTTTTGAAAAACGGCGACAACCGAAAAGACGGAATCTGTAATTACCCAGTTTTTTAGAAAAACTTTCAGAATTGCCGTCATTGATTCTGAAATCAACCCATTCTAATTGAAACGGGGCTAACTCAGAACATTTATGAATGCGCTCAAATGGTGTGTTATCCGGCACGATTTTGTAGTTTTGGATGAAAGCACGACGTGGAGTTTTGGGTGTGGGAGCCGCTTTTTTACAACTTCCGCAAGGTAAATCCGGTTTGGCGCAGGTTTGCGGGCCAAACATTGCACCGCCACATTTGCGCTTTGTACAAGTGTTTGGACCAAACATCGGCCCGCTATTGGCATAAGAACAATCATCATCGCCAAATATCGGGCCGCTGTTGCGTGAACAATCGTCATCACCAAATATCGGGCCGGAAGCAATTTTGCGTAAGTCATGCGAATCGTCAGCACTGTCAATACTACCGATAATGCCTCTTTGGCGCGTTACGGTGACGCGTGGACGAGTTCCGTCAAACACAGTGCGTCTTGGGGTGGATGTTGTCGCAACAAGGTGTTCATCCGTCTGTTTTTGGCCGCAACTTGAGCAAGCTGCAAAAGTATTTGTTGATAAAGCAGTGCTGCCCGCCAGCAAAACAGATAAAACAGCAATTGGTGCGGATTTTAGTGATTTCATTCTTAAAAAACTCCCGTTTCCCTTATGATTCAGGCACTGTATGACGATATGACAGAGCCTCAGCAATATGCATTTTAAGAATGTTTGGTTTATTTTGCAAGTCCGCAATTGTTCTTGCTAACCGTAAAGTGCGATGATAGGCGCGTGCGGAGAGATGATTTTTATCAGCAAACGCCACAAGTAAGTTTTTTGCGTCATCTTCGAGTTGAGTTAATTCTTCTAATAATTGTCCTTTTAGTTCTGCATTTGTGGATAAATTGGTAATTCCGTGTTTTATAAAGCGATTTTTTTGAATTTGGCGAGCCGCAATGACTCTTTTTCTAATTGTATCTGAGGTTTCGCCTGTGCGTTCTTGACTCAATTGCCATGGGCTGACGGCAGGTACTTCAATATGGATATCAATTCTATCAAGCAAGGGACCGGAGATTTTTGACTGATATTCCAGTGCGCATTTAGGAGCGCGAGGGCAAGCCAGTTCCGGAATACCTAAATTTCCGCAACGGCAAGGGTTCATAGCAGCGATTAACTGAAATTTTGCAGGGTAAACAGCATGTGTGTTGACGCGTGCAATGCTGATTTGTCCGTTTTCAAGAGGTTGACGCAAGGCTTCCAGAGCAGAACGATCAAATTCAGGCAATTCATCTAAAAACAAAACACCATTATGTGCCAGAGATATTTCCCCCGGTTTGGCTTTGCGACCGCCACCGACTAAAGATGGCGTAGATGCATTATGATGAGGATCACGAAACGGACGCTCCAAACACAAACCGTCTTCTTTCAGAATGCCGGCGACAGAGTGTATCATGCTTGTTTCCAGAGCTTCTTGCGGTGACATGGGCGGCAAAATACTTGGCATACGCGCCGCGAGCATGGATTTTCCGGATCCGGGAGGACCAACCATCAGTAAATTGTGCCCACCGGCTGCGGCAATTTCTAATGCACGTTTGGCACTCTCTTGTCCTTTAACGTCAGACATATCCAGATGTTTACTTGAGGCGACGGGTGGTTTGGGAACAGGCGGCAATAAACGGCATTCTCCTTTAAAATGGTTAATCAGAGAAGTTAAATCAGGGGCAGCGACAATGTCTTTTAAACCGGACCATGCGGCTTCACTGCCTTGATTAAAAGGACAGATTAAACCTTTACCTTGGCGATTGGCATAAATAGCTACCGGTAAAACACCATTAACTGAAACAATTGAGCCGTCTAAGCCAAGTTCGCCGAGTGCAATATATCCGCTCAGCTCTTCGACAGGGATAATTCCCATGCAACACAAAATACCCAAAGCGACGGGTAAATCAAAATGAGAACCTTCTTTAAGCAAGTCAGCAGGAGATAAGTTGATGGTAATTCTTTTGGCCGGTAAACTCAACCCTAAGGACTGAATGGCAGCGCGGACACGTTCTCGGCTTTCGGCGATAGCTTTATCAGGGAGACCAACAATCGTAAAATTGGGCATGCCGGAAGCAATCTGAATTTGTAAATCAACGGCTAAGGTTTCTAATCCGTTAAAAGTTATAGTGTTAATTCTTGCCAGCATTTATGACCTCGCCAGTTTTACCAACGAGGCGTTTTTTCGTGTTCACGCCAACGGCGGGTGGGGTAGGTATCTTTTTTCAAAAAATCGTATTTGGCTGTTTTGTACGGAATATTACGGAATCGTACATAACCTTTTTGCTCGAAAGTTTCGGCGCAGGCATTTGTGGCATATTCCGTTGAGGCATAGCAACGTGCAATAACTCGGGTAAATGGGTGTTGCAAATAAATTTCTGTTGTTGTGCTGATTCCATGATATTCAAAATTTGCATCATTAAAAGCGGTTGATGCACCGCAAGTTGTGCAGGTTTGCTGTTGCATTGAACCGCAAGCTGTTAATGCTCCTGTTAAAATCAAAATAGTGGCTGTTTTTATTAGCTTCATTGTTTATGCCCTCTCTTACTTATTTTACCATAGTTGAAAAAGATTAAAATTATCTTTATTTTGCTGAAGAAAATGCTTGAATTTTGGGAAAAATGGGGTATAGTGCTCATCGTCCCTTGCCGGAGAGATAATCTTTTCGGCTATACATTAACCGAGGCAATTGCCTCATTTGTTGAGAATCCATAAGGAGATTTTATATGGCTAATTATGAAAGCGTGCTGATTGCACGTCAGGATCTCGGCGCTTCTCAGGTTAACAGCATTGTTGAAGATTTGAGCAGTGTTATTAAAAAAGAAGGCGGTGAGATTGTTCGCGTTGATAACTGGGGTTTGAAAAACCTAGCTTATCGTATCAAGAAAAACCGTAAAGGTCACTATGTTATTTTGAATATTGCCGCTCCGGCTTCTGCTATTGCAGAGTATGAGCGTGTTATGCGTGTTAACGAAGATATTATTCGCTATATGACAATTAAGGTTGAAGAGTTTTCAACTCTCAATAGCGATAAAGAATCTGCTGTTGAAGAATAAGGAGTAACATAATGGCTAAACAAGTTTTCTTTAAAAGAAAAAAATCTTGCCCGTTCTCAGGCGAAGATGCTTTGAAAATCGACTACAAAGATGTTAAGCTGTTGTCACGCTACATCTCTGAAAAAGGAAAAATTATTCCGAGCCGTATCACTTCTGTTTCAGCTAAAAAACAAAGAGAGCTCGCCCGCGCTATTAAACGCGCTCGTTATATCGGCCTGCTTCCTTATGTTGCTATGTAATTAAGAGGAGAGAAAGTTATGGAAGTTATCCTTTTAGAGCATGTTGAAAAACTCGGCAAAATGGGTGATATCGTTAATGTTAAGAACGGTTTTGCCCGTAACTATTTATTGCCGCAAAATAAAGCTTTGCGTGCCACAGATGCTAACAAAGCTGTTTATGAAAAACAAAAGGCTGAATTAGAAGCTCACAACAAAGCTTTGTTTGAAGAAGCTTCTAAAAAAGCTGAAGCTTTGCAAGGTTTCAGTGCCGTTTTGATTCGTCAAGCCGCTGAAACAGGTCAGTTGTACGGTTCTGTTACCATTCGTGACATTGCTGCTGCTGTTAAAGAAGCCGGCTTTGATGTTGAACGTCGTTGTGTTTATTTGGAAAAACCGATTAAAGACCTCGGTGTTTATGAAGTTCGCTTAAACTTGCATCCGGAAGTTTCTCAGAAGATTACGGTTAACGTAGCTAGAACTGAGGATGAGGCTCGCAAGCAAGCAAAATCAGCTGAATAAAAACGCGCAAAATGCGTTTCTAGTGCAGATGCCCGAAAAATTGCTAAGTCATGTACGTCTATGTACACTCCTGTCGCAATTTTTCGGGTATCTTACTATAAACAACATTTATCGCGTTTTTATGTTGTTTTTTTGTACACCGCGCTCAAAAGTAACGTCGTAGCACGAGGGTTTCTTGTGTTTTTGAGGATGATTTTATGGAAAACTAGGGCAGATTTTGCAAGCTGAAAAAATGCTCACGTAGGTCTATCTACGTTGCGCTTTTTTCACTCTTAAATCTTACTATTTTTCTCGTATAATAGTTTAATTACTCATGAATTTAAACCCTCGTGTGAAAGTACGAGGGTTTTTAATGTTTTTGAAGATGATTTTTAGGTAAAAAAAAGACGGTGCTTTGGGGGGCATCGTCTTTTTTATAAGCGTTTAACAAAGTCAGTTTCGGTGGCTTGTGAGGGAGCTAAGTGCTCTTCAATTTCTCGAGCATCTCAGGGGTGAACATGTCACCGAGAGATTGGGCGTGCTCTTTCACATAGCGGGGGCGTGGATACTTTTTTATCAGTTTTCCCAGTCCTGCTGTTCGAGCAACCTCTTCGACAGCCTTGGTACTGAAGAAGCGGCTGTCTTCGGGTTTGGCGGCGAGGTACTCTTCTACGAGTTCCGGATAATTCCGGATGAGGAGTTTCTCATTGCCTTCGCTCAGGGAGTTTCCGATGACGGCGGCACGGATGAGGGTGAGGTCGTATTTACCCTTTTTGGTTCCAAGTAGCATAGCTACTGGTTGGGGCCCGAGTTTACGGAGGCTCATATAGAGCTCCAGTATGGGGCGCATCTCTGGGGTCTTGATCAGGAGATTCTGTGTTTCCTGATCAAAGGCGAAAGCCTTGATTTCAGACTTAACGAACTCCATGTTACCTGTCTCAATTACTGCGATGTCGCGAACCTTGTTTGTTTGTTTTGTCTTGCTCATATGTGAGAGTTTTTTTAATTTGTTAATAATCATTTTATGGATTGAATATATCACATTTTTACAGGAGTGTCAATAGACAAAATTGTTTTTTTGTAAAAATTTTGTAAAAAATTTGATTCCTTTAATAGTAGACTCCAGCTTGGAGGCCGGAGTGACCGAGAAGGGGATAGAGGAGGCCTGAGTGACTGAGAAGAAGAGGAGAGAGACAATATAGGAAACTTACAATTTTTTTATCATCAACACATCAATCATCCCTAAAGGGTGGGTGTCATAGGTTTCGGTTAAGATGCAGCCCATTTTTTGATAAAAACCGATAGAAGGACCAGATTTGGCAACCCCATTTGAATCGGGAACGCCTTTATACATGGTGTGAATTTCCAGTTTATGCTTGTTATGTTTTTTCATTTCTTCAGCAAATCTTAAAAACAAGGCTTTGCCGATACCGAAACCTTGATAATCAGGTAGAACATATAAAGTATTTAGAAGGCAGTCAAAGTTTTCGTTTGTTCCGTGCAAACATCCCGTTGTTTCACCGACAATTTGACCGTTGATTTCTGCCACAAATCCGATTTTTTCGTGCCAAGAGGCTTGCCATTTTTGTACTCGGTTATCAAAGGTTTTATGACGTTCTTCGAGAATTTTATCAGGAATACATCCTTGATAGGAAATATCCCATGTAATTTGGTTGACTTTTAATATTTCGGCAATATCCTCAAAGCGGGCAGGGCGAATTATTAAATTTTTTGACTTCATCGTTGTTCCTGATTGGTATAGTGATTGTTGAGCTGTTTGATATTGGTGTAGGCTTTTGTTGTCGGTTGAGGTTCAGAAATCGCGTGCCCTTGTGAACTGAGATAAAATGCTCCTTTTGGCATAATATCATGATATTTACCATCGTCTCCCAAAATTTGCAGACTTTCAAAGTAAACTGTATCTCCGGCGCATAAATCTTTTTGCCCGCGACGGGTATAACCTGTTGGCGTTTTGACACAATAAGGCGGTATCATATCTGTTCCCTCAACAGTGCCTAAGTGATGAAATTGGTGCCAATCTTCCTGCCATTGTTGAGCTTGGGTTGAGGTTATTAAAGTGTTATTATAAGCAGCAGGGTCGTTGGAAAATATAGCGTATTTTAGAGGTTTTTGGTGGTGCTTGGTGCATTCGTTTAATTTTCCTTCAACCAGAGCATTTAAGACAATCTTTTCTGTTTTCTTGTTTAGGGCAGTAAAGTCTTGATAAATTTCTTCAGAAATTTGCTTGTTTTGTTTTTTGAAACCTTCCCAGTCGCAGATTATTTTCAGTTTTTTTATGGCTTCTTTATTTGTCGGGGATATATGTTGCTTAAAATAAAGTTGCATATAGCAGGTGAATAAATAATCATCTGTATCCCATTGTCTTTGCTCAGAGTCAGGACAAGAACGTTTGAGAGATTCATTAAAATCAATATTTTTTGCCATTTCCGGATGCAGAGCAGCCATTAACCCGATTTTTATATTATGTTTTTGATAAGAGGTTATGTCCAAAGCTGTTTCTGATTTGTTGTGGGTTAAAACTTGACCGACTAATGATTCATAATTTTTTTCAGATTTGAAAAGTGTTGCCAATTCCGGTGCGTGTTTTTTTATGCGTGTTCTGTCTTCGTCAGATAAAACAGATAAATCCAATTTATGACCATCTGCCAGACAACGCATGACAGAAGTTAATTCCCGAGAAGTTGTTTCATGTTTACTTTCGACGGCAACAGGTGTCAGACTGATTTGGAAACCGCATGTTTTTAGAACATTATTCGTTTTTTCCGGATCCGGTTCTCGATTAGCGTCGCCCATACCATAGGTGATAATGGCGCGAGCCAAAACTTTTTTTGCCAAATCAGGGGATAGTTGGGTAGAAACTTCTTCTAAAACTTCTTTTGTTTTTTTATGATTGTCAAATAGTTGTTTGGCGCGAGTTTGATAAAAATTGTCTTGAGCACATTCTTTGATAAGGTCATAGTAAGGCTGATTATATTCTTTCCATAAAATATCATCACTTCTGAGCGAGGTTAGCATTTTCTGACGCGCTTGATTGAGGGTATTGGGTGGACAGACTAAACTTATCAATTTTTTAAATTGTTCTCTGTGTTGAGCCATATCTTGGTTTTGTCCGGCATTGGGCGCAGATAAATTAAGAAGGGCATCAGGGGAAATACTTGATATTGTTTGTTTCAAAATTTTACTGGTTTTATCTGTCGTCATTTGCAAATTTTGAGTTATTTGAGAGAGCTTGTCTGATAAGGTTTGCATTTGTTGCTCTTGGGTTAATGCGGTATACTTATCTTTTAATTTTTGCTTGAGCTCTTCCGCCGCTAAAGGATTTTGTGAGAGTAGAGTGTTATAGGCAGAAAGCTCTTTGGCCAAATCCGGTGCTTGTGTTTTTGTTAATTTGATGTTTAATTCTTTGCAAAAATCTTGAGAGGTGTAGCCTTTTTCTTTCTTTTTTGCAGGTGTTGGAGAGCTTGCAAAAGAGAAAGAATTATCGCCTTTAAGCAGAGAATATAATTCTGCCAAACCTTTTATGGTGGTGGTATCGTTGCCCAACATTTCTTTCTTTTTAGAGGCATATATTCTATAAGAAACAGATTGTTTTTTATTATCTGTCATCACAACCTTTTTTATACCGTTTTCTTCTTGTATTTCGACTTTAGTTAAGTTTACAGCCTCTGCAGGTAAGTTCTGCTTTTTAGCAAAAGCGGTTTGCAGAAATGATTTTACTTTAGCAACTGTTTTATCTGAAGGGGTTTCTTTGATTGCTGATTTTTCTTTATTGATTATTCTGGTAGCTTTTTTGAGTAAATCATCGACTCCTGCTGTATCAACCGGAATTTTTTTTGCTTTTAATTGGGTAAGGTTATCCGAAATTTGCTGTGCTATTTTTGCTCCCTGAGTTAGAAGTTCAATCCCATTTTGTAGGGCTGGTGAGAAGATGTTTTCTTGCTGGAGTTCCTGTGAGGATAAGATTTTTTGCAGTTCCTCGATGCGTTGTGTGGTTTCAGGAAGATTGTTAAAATCAGCAGGGATAGAAATTTGACCAGCTAAATAATCTTGAAGTGGGGCAATATGGGCTTGTTTGGCTCTAAGTTGAAGATATGCATCAAAGAGATTTTCAAGTGCTTTGTTTTTTTTATCTTTGGGCAAATCCTTATCATCAAGTAATTGCATACTTGTGCGTATTTGGTGCATGGATTCTAATTTTTCATCGTTTGTCATTTTTACCTCTTTATTATATTATACAATAAAACTTAAAATATTTAAAACAATTTTTGACAAAATTTATGAAAATTTTTCTTGCATTCGGTTTTGAAGTGTGATATACAGGAATCCGCTAAAGTATATTAAGATATTATGAAAGATGAAAAGACTTCCTTGATGCGTGGTGAGATGCCATCCATTATGGACTTGGAATTTTTTTCCAAGAGATTTAACATCCGTCGCGAATTGATGGGATGGGGTTTGCAAAAAATTACTACAGAGGAGCGTATAAGCTACATTCCGGTAGTAATCATAAGAGGAGGTCAGGTGTTTATTGACATCAAAAAAGACTGTTTCGAGACCCGTCAGTCAATTTATGGCCGCAAAGCCGAGCTTCTGCCCGCCGTCATGACGGAAATGAATGATTCGTACAAGTTCTCTGCTCAGGAGGCTGAATATATCTTTACCAAAGATGATGTTCTGACTTTGTACGAGCGGAAACTTATGTTCTAAACGAAGCCGTTGGTTTGCTTTTGGGCAACCGACGGTTTTTTGTTGGAAAAATGCAAAAGAGAGATTATATTGCAGATATTAAGTAATAGAGGAGATTAAAATGAGCGTTTTATTTATTAATGCTTGTGTGCGGTCCGAATCACGGACACATCGTTTGGCAGAAAAAGTTTTGCAAAAATTAGGCGGTGAATTTACGGAAGTTAATTTAGAGGTGGAAAATATTGCACCTCTGAACAGCAAAACCTTAGAAAAGCGCTCAAAATTGGTGGCGGAGAAAAAATATGATGATGATTTTTTTCGCTATGCCAGACAATTTGCTGAGGCAGAAACAATTGTTGTGGCGGCACCGTTTTGGGATTTTTCGTTTCCGGCAGTGTTGAAATGTTATGTTGAAGCAATCAGCATTTCCGGCATTACTTTTTCCTATACCGAGCACGGGGTTCAGGGGTTATGCAAAGCCAAAAAATTGATTTATGTTGCAACTTCGGGTGGCTTTATTCCTGAAAATAACTCAGGATACGGCTATTTCAAGGATCTTGCCACGCAGTTATACGGCATTAAACAGACACAATTTTTTAAGGCTGAGGGCTTGGATATTGTCGGTAATGATGTTGAAGCAATTATGCAAAAAGCCCTGCAAGAAATTGATCAATCCTTATAAATTGCATTGTGAACAGCATTTATCATTTTCAATTTGAATATTGCAATGATTGATTGCAAATTCCTCTTTGAGTAATTTTGTTATTTTAGAGGTCAGGTTGAGGTCATCGGCTTCAATGTGGCACTCCAAAGAAACATCATGCTCATTAATACACCATAAGTGAATATGGTGTACACCTTTTACGCCTTTTATTTTAAGAATGGCTTTTTGGATTTCTTCCATATCCATGTCATCAGGGGCGGCATTCATCAGAATATTAACAATTTTCGGGAAGGAAATAACCGCCTGAAAAATCATATAAAAAGCGATGAGCAGGGCAACAATGCCATCTACACGGTACACCTCAAACCACACAACGCATAGGCCGGAAATAATGACACCGACGGAGCCCAGGGCATCTGCCAGATTATGAATGAAAACCATTTTCATGTTGGTGTTGTGGTGGGCGTCGTGATGCGAGATTTTGGCGGTGGCTGTATCAATAATTAATGCTAAAACCGAAATCCAAATAATAACCATGCCGTCGATTTGTTCGGGCTTAATGAGGCGCTCAATACCTTCGATGAATAAGTAAATACCGGAAATAAAGAGCAAAATCAGGTTGACAAAGCCGCCGATAATTTCCGCGCGTTTGAAACCATAGGTGTATTTGGGTGAAGCTTTTTTATGCCCGATTTTGAAGGCGATAACGGCAATCAGGATAGACAAGGCATCAGAGGTGTTGTGGAGGGCATCGCCAATCAGAGAGACACTGCCGGCGATGAGACCGCCGATAATTTCTGCCACGGAGAGGATCATGTTAATCGCAAAAGACAGTAGTAGCAAGTGTACGGATTTTTCGCTGACTTCCCCGTGGTGGTGATGACATAAACCATGGTGGTGCTCGTGCCGGTGTTCTTGCTTGTGAGGCGGAAGGGGGGTAATATGGGGTTCAAAGTGCGGGTGTTTATGTTTGTGTTTTATTTCTTTTGACATTTTTGCTCTCTTAAAAGATATTTCTTGCTTTTAGATTTAAGCAAAATAAGTCAGGAGTCAAGAGGCATCAGCGGATTATAGAACACAAAAAAAAGACCGCCAAACAGCGGTCTTTCGTAAAAACGTAACGTAATTGATTAACGTTTTGAGAATTGGTAAGAGCGTCTTGCTTTTGCTTTACCGAATTTCTTACGTTCAACAACACGATCATCACGCGTTAAGAAACCAGCCTTTTTCAGAACAGCTCTCAACTCCGGCTCGTATTCGTTCAAAGCCTTTGAAATACCGTGTTTGATAGCACCGGCTTGACCAGATAATCCGCCGCCTTTAACGGTGCAGATAACGTCAAATTCATTAACACGGTTGGTAATTTCAAAAGGTTGATTGATAATCATTTTCAAAACCGGACGAGCAAAGTATTGATCAACAGATTTCTCGTTAATGGTAATGTTACCTTTACCCGGCTTAATCCATACGCGTGCAACAGCGTCTTTTCTTTTACCTGTGGCATAAGAACGACCTTGTTTGTCGCGATTAGGTTTGCGAGCAGCTGTTTCAGTCTCAGAAGCAGTAGCGGCTTTGTTGGCAGTTGCTTTAGCTGTTTTAGCTTTTGCAGCGCTTTTAATATCTTTTAAAGATTCAATTTTTTCAGCCATTATAACTCGCTCCTTTTATTCTTTTCATTTTTAGCGGCAATATCAAAAACCTCAGGGTTTTGTGCTGTATGTGGGTGTTCAGCTCCGGCATAAACTTTTAATTTTGTCATTTGCTGACGCCCCAGAGGATTACGGCTAATCATACGTTCAACAGCTTTGATAATAACTCTTTCAGGGAAACGACCAGCCAAAATTTTGCCGGCAGTTGTCTCTTTAATACCGCCAATCCAGCCGGTATGTTTGAAATACTTTTTATCAGTTAATTTTTTGCCTGTTAATTTAACTTTATCAGCATTGATAACGATAACATAGTCGCCGCAGTCTAAGTTCGGGCTGTAGCTCGGTTTGTGTTTACCGCGCAAAAGTTTAGAAACCTCTGCAGCGAGACGACCGAGAACAACACCTTCAGCGTCGAGAACATACCATTTTCTCTCAATATCTGATGCTTTTGTTGCATAAGTTTGGTTCATATTTTCTCTCTTTACTCAAAAGATTGTTAATTTATTCGTGTGTGAATATACTTGAAAATTTTTTAATGTCAATAAGAAAAAATCAATATTTTTCAATAAATTGAATAATGGTATTATTATACCTCTTGTTAATTGATTGATTTTTAAACATAATGACTGTTTTTACTTTTTACATCCATCAAAAACATCTAATTCTTTTTGATAATTTTTGCTTTGAATACTGACTAAGCCAAGTAAGCTGTGAAAAATGTTATCATGGCTATGGTGATTTTGTTTTGCATTTTGCTTGAGGCACTCCATATCATAGCCGTATTCATTGTTTTTAGGCATCCAAACCAACATTGGGACTTGTTTTTGCTCAATTGGGGCTGTTTTATAGGGGGCAGCATGCAGAAAAATGTCATTTTCTTTCAGCGATTCTCCGTGATCTGAGGTATACATCAGGGCGACATTATATTGATTTTGTACGCTTTGCAAAATATCTATGGTACGGGCGATGAATTTGGAAACATAGTGAATAGTGTTATCGTATACATTAATCAGTTCTTCTTGTGTACAATCTTTCAAATTTTGAGTGGTACAAATCGGTTGATAGATGTTACTGGATTCATCATAATGGAGATGATATGACGGACCGTGGCTTCCTCGAGTATGTAATACAATCAACTGATTATCATTATACTTTTCAATCTTTTGTTTAAGATTTTGCAGTAATACATCATCAAGACAGCTCTTGGCATCACATGGTTCTTCATATAAAACGCGTTTACAAACATCTTTGCAACCGCCGTCGTTATCTAACCAACGAATTTTGTAGCCGGCGGCTTTATAGATATCCAAAATATTTTCCATGTACTCCTCGCTTCCGGCCTTGAAATGTTTGCGGTCATAAATTGAGAACATACAAGGGACGGAAATGGCCGTTGATGTGCCACAACTTTGAACGTCAGGATAATAAACAATATTTTCTAAATAAGGCGTTAAGGCCTGATTGGTCGGGCGGTGGTAGCCGTTGAGCGAGAAATTTGCGGCACGAGAGGTTTCTCCCAAGATAAAAACAATCAGATTTGGTTTGCCGGTGACGGGAATTTTTTTGATATCTTCGGTTATTTTTTGTAGCGGTGGACGAGGCGTTAATTTATCAATCAAAACCTCTGTCCCTCCGGCTAAATAATTGATTGGCGGCAAATAATTCATCAAATATTTGAAGCGGTGTAGCATTAAATTTGTGCTTTGGTAAAATAAGCCACCTAAAAGCAGGATAATTGCCAGGCTTTGTCCGCAATATTTGAAAATTTTACTGTATGGGGCGCGACGGATTGAGCACAGATAAATGATGATTGCTGGCACAATTCCTAAAAACAAAAGACATATCAACAATTTGATGTTTAGCAATTCGGAGACCTCGCCGGTGTCTGTTTGTAAGGCATTCATTATCATGACATTATCAACCGGGGTGTGATAGGTATACATAAAATAAAAGACGAAGGCGTTACAAATGACCAAGATAATACTGCATTGTTTAATCAGGCGTCTTGGAAACAGTAGGCGAAAGCAAATAAATAAGGTTTGCCAGATAATCATAAAGGCAACCGGTATATAATACAGCGGTAAATTGTCTAAGTAAGCTTCTTTAAAGAAATAAAATCCGTATAAAATGACAGTCAAAAAACTGTAAATTTGTAAAAAAGTGCTGGATTGCATAGATTTTATATTGAGCATTAAAATAGTTCTCCTTGTATTGTCTCATTAAGATTCGCCAGAGCTTCTTTGATAATCGGCAGAGAAACTGCTCGTTTGCGGATAAGAGAAATGGTATCAATTTCGGCTACTAATCGGTTGCAAAAGCTGAAGGAACGTTGCATATTTTTGACCATATAGCTGATAAGGTCCGGCGTTATTATGAGTTGCCTATCGGCAAACAGTTTAACAATCAGAGCTGACAGCATTTCATCATCGGGTTCACCAATCGCAACTGATGGGACAATATTTAAACGTGATTGCAGATCAGGTAATTTGAAGTGCCAACGGGCAGGTGCTTGTTCAGAAGTCAGCAGGATAAATCCGTTTTCGTTGCGATACAAATTATACAAATGGAAGAGAGCTTCTTCATCAATATTATTATTTAAATCTTCTATTACCAGGCATTTATGTTTTTCAAAAGAATCATAAACAGAATCCATTTTGATGTTTTGGGCTTTAAGGTATGGAATATGATACGGATAATTAGTTTGTTTGGACACATTGTCGGCAAAAATACGGCTTAAGTGTGTTTTTCCACAACCGCTCGGTCCGTATAAACAGATTGCAAAAAATGGCCATTGTGGCCATGCGTCAATTATTTTGACAGCTTCATAATTGCATTTGGCTACCATGAAATCTTCACGTCCGAAGTAGGGGTGTGGTGCAAAATCAAAGGTATATTGTGTATTTTTGACCATTATTGTGCCTGTTTTTTATTGAGTATATCAAAAACCTTACGAGTCAAGTCGCCAAGACTGAATGGTTTAGTCATAAATTCAAAATCCTGTGAATTAGCTAACTCTTTACGGATAATTTCTTCAGAGTAGCCGGAGGCCAAAATGATTTCAATATTCGGAATTTTTTGGCGCACAATACCTGCTAATTCGGCTCCGTTCATGCCGGGCATAACCATATCGGTTATCAGTAAATTAAAGTTTATGTCTGTTTCCAGTTTTTCTAATGCATTTTCTGCAGAATTGCAACTGATAACTTCATATCCTTTTTTCTTTAGGGCTCGCACTGCAAATGCTCTCACAGAATCCTCATCTTCTACGAACAAAATTCTAACGCTTTTGTCGGCGGAATTACTGGGAGCAGTGTTTCGATCTAAGGCCGAAACATTAAGGCCAAAAATCATTTTTTGGTTGAGAGTTATCGGAGAGGCATTTCGTTCTTGAACGGTTAAAATTGGGGAACCGTCGCGATCTGTGATGATTTCTTTGGTTTCGGGTTGAGAATCCGAAAGTACTTCTTTTTGTTGCTCAAAACGAGGGAGGTGGATCGAAAACGTTGTTCCTTTATTTATCTTACTTTCAACTTTGATGAAACCTTCAGTTTGACGGACAATCCCGTAGACCATGGCTAATCCCAAGCCGGTTCCGGAGCCGACAACATTTTGTTTGGTGGAGAAAAACGGTTCAAAAATGCGGCTCAGATTTTCTGATGAAATTCCGCATCCTGTATCCTTGACATCAATAACCACAAAATCTCCGGGCTTGATGATATCTGCTCCGAATTGATAAGGCGTGGAAAGATTTTCTACACGCGTTGTAATGGTCAGCGTTCCTTTTCCATTCATAGCATCTTTGGCATTAACAGCTAAGTTCAACATGACTTGAGCAAATTGAACGGGATCAACCTTAATATAGCCTAAATCGCTGCTGTGGTTGAATTTTAAGATTATTTGTTCTCCGAGTGTTCGGCGCAAAAGTTGTGTTAGGTCAACCAGACTTTCGGTCACATCAATCAATTTTGGTTTTAAGGATTGTTTACGAGAGAAAGCAAGTAACTGTCTGACCAAACCGGCAGCTCTGGTGGCATTGTTTTTGATTTGCATTAAGTCTGAAAATGACGGATCTCCCACACCATGACGTTGCAGAAGCAAATCACAAAAACCGAGCATTGCCGTCAAGAGATTATTAAAGTCATGGGCGACGCCGCCGGCCATTTGTCCCATTGCTTGCATCTTTTGGGCTTGTGCATATTGTAATTCGAGTTTTTTATGCTGAGTATTGTCAATCAGATAAAAAACATAACCTTCCAGATGGGGAGTTATATTTCGAAGGCTGCGCATGGGTTGCAAGTATAAAATGACAATTTTTTCGTTTTCAGGAGTCTTGAGATGAAGTTCTAAAGCGGTATCTCCGGAAATTTGTGCTGAATTATCGGAGATATATTTTAGAAATTGTTCTTGATCAGCTTCTTCAATAAATTCTAAAAAATCATGATGAATAATTTCTTCGCGCGGACAGGAAAAATAATTGCTGATGTGTGTATTGCAGTCAATAATTATGTGTTGTGTATCCATAAATCCGATACCGACGGGGGCGTTATTAAATAACCAAGTGATTTCATCAAGGGATTTATCTAGATGGTGTTTTAAATCAGTGTCATTAGGAATGTTGTTGAGGGCTACACAGTGAAATTTGATATCTTTGTTATCACGGAAACTATCTTGTGTTACAAAGAATTCGCAAATTTCTTGATTGGCATTTTTTAAATATACATTACCATTCCAACGTGATTGCAAAGGTGGCAGTGTTGTCTGTGGTGCTATAAATTCTTTGAGATTGCGATTGATTAATTCTTCGCGCTTCGTTCCTAGTTGATTGGCAAAGGTATGGTTGCAATATTCAAGCTCATAATCGTTTCTGTATGTAAATAAACCAACGGGGAGATAATCCAAAAAATCGTGAAGTGATTT
The DNA here is from genome assembly GCA_017477185.1 of Alphaproteobacteria bacterium. GTDB lineage: Bacteria > Pseudomonadota > Alphaproteobacteria > RF32 > CAG-239 > Scatocola. The sequence continues at coordinate 62,783 of JAFUXF010000020.1, forward strand.
GCGCTCTTCTTGGAACATTTGTTCCATATTATGGTGAGCAGAGATGTCTTTTAGTCGCCATAATATGTAGCAGGATTTTTTGATGGCTTTGACCGAAAATCGACCACTGAAAATATCTGTTTTTTTGAGATATATAGGTTTGACTGTGATTTCAAAAAAACTTTCAGGGGTAAACACCATCTCATCATGATGAATATCTAAATTAAGGACAACGGTGTCAGTTGTCAGATGTAATAAGGCTGTTTTAAGACGATTGATGGCTACCTGATTGACAGATGTCTGATTTAAATGTTGCTCTAAAAAGGTAATGATTGGCGCGTTCTTAAAAAAATCTCGTGCTAAGTCATTTTGAATGACAGGTTCTAATTTGGCGTTATCTATTCGCATGATTTCAAAATCATTTTTCATCAATTCATTGGCAAATCCGCCATAGCTGATAGCTTCTTCAGCAGTACTTAGGGTCTTGATAGCCATGCTTAGGCTGTAGACCGTGATGATAATGAAAGCAAAAACAAGTAATAAACGATAGTCTGGATATAATAAAAACAACACTAAAGCCAAGGTTAGGGCTATGAGTGAATAGGCTAACGCAATCAAGCGTTTTTGAAGAAGTTTATCAGGTCTGGGGGTTTTTAAGTTGCATAACATATCCTATTACCTCTGCTACAGCTTTAAAGTGTTCACTCGGAATCGGCTCATCAATATCAACACTGGCATATAATGCACGAGCCAAGGGTGGGTTCTCAACTATCGGAATATCATCTTCCTTAGCAATTTCTTTTATTTTTAGCGCAATATGATCGACACCTTTAGCAACAACAACCGGAACATCCATTGTTTCTATTTTATATTCCAGAGCAACTGCAAAGTGTGTCGGGTTAACAATAACGACGTCGGCTTTATGGACGTTATCCATCATGCGGCGGCGTGCGCGTTCCGTGCGAATTTGTCGAATCTTAGATTTGATAAGCGGATCACCTTCCATTTGTTTATATTCATCTTTAACTTCCTGTTTGGTCATTCTTAATTTCTTGAGGTGACTATACTTCTGATATGCAAAATCGGCAAGTGCAATAATGAGTGTCGCACAGGCAACTGTGAATATTAATAAAACAATTATTTTATGTATAAGTTTGAGAATACCGCCGACAGACATATCCGGTAACAAATCTGCTTCAGGAAGGTAGGGGGTAAGAACTAAAATTCCAATAACACCGATAACAGATATTTTAGCAATTCCTTTTAAGCTATCAAAAATTTTTTGCTTGGTAATCAGTTTAGGTAAATTGGCAAAGAAATTGAGTTTATCCCATTTAGCTTCTAGGCGTTTGGGGGCAAATATAAAACCGGTTTGACCGATACTGGCAAAAACACCTAAAATCATAAATATACCCAAAGGAATCGCCATGATTTTGAAAAAAGAAAGGGCTATTTGCATAAATAAATGTTGTAAATGTCTGTCATCTGTCGGAATATTTGCCGAATCGGAAATAAAAATAGAATAATCTTGAATGTACCAATGGCATAAAAGTGGCAAAATCAGCCAGACAACCGCCAACATTCCTATAAGCATAATAAAACTTTTGGCATCTTGGGAAAGAGCAACATTACCTTCTTCTTTAGCTTTTTGTTTTTTGTGTTCGGAGGCTTCTTCGGTTTTGGAGGATTCGTCTTCTTCTTCTGGGGCTGTCATCGGCTATCCTCTAACGTATAAATTGCATTAAACCGTCTTCATAATAGTGGCAAAACCACATAATCATGACCGGACAAGTGATAAATAGCAGCCCTAAACCTAAATATATTTGTAAGGGCAGAGATAAGAAAAAAATGTTTAGTTGTGGCATTAACCGCGAGAGTAATCCCATGCCGGTATAAAAAATCAGGGTGAAGGCAATAAAGGGAGAGCCTATTTTGAACCCAATAATAAAAGATTTATTCATGGTAGTTGTTAAAAATTTGCTCATATCATCAGTCGGAAAAATTCCTCCAACAGGCCAAACTTCATAGCTGTCAATAACCGCACTCAACATTAAATGGTGTAAGTCTGCCGCAAAAAGAACTGTTACGGCGATAATACTCAAAAAAGTTTCAGTAACAATAGACTGATTTTGTGATGTCGGGTCAAACATTTGGGCGTTTGCAAATCCGGATGATTGTCCTACAAAATTACCACACAAGTTAACCGCAAAGTACATGAATTGCATCATCGTTCCTAAGCAAATACCATACATTGTTTCTAGCAATAGCATACGAATATTTTCGGCTGTATTCGATGTCGGTTCGGGAAGATAGTCGTTTAAAAACGGAATTAAAATTACTGAAACCATCAGAGCAATAGATAGGCGAAAACGCATATTTACATAAGAACTGCTGTATCCCGGCATGAGCATTAGAGCTCCGCCGATGCGCAAAAAGATAAAAGCAAATTTATAAATTTCAGCAAAGAGTAATTCTTGCATTATCAGCCGCCATTGACAATTTTATCAAACAGGGTTGTACTCAATGTACGCATTTGATTTAACATAAAAGGAAACATTAAAATCAAAGTTACAAAAACGCATAAAATTTTAGGAACAAAAGCTAATGTCATTTCCTGAATTTGAGTTAATGCCTGAAAAATACCGATAACTAAACCAATAAACAAAGCAACCAAGAGGATAGGCGTTACAACCTTTAATAACGTAAAAATTGCATCTCGTGAAATATCCAAAATCTCAACTTCGTTCATTATGCTCTCCTTTATTCAAGCGGTTTGTTTTCTTCAAAAATCAAATGATTTTCAAGACCTGTGATAAAAGCCCCATCATAGCCGCTGTCAACAATACCTTTAAAATAGCGACTGGCGATTTGCTTCCATTCCGGTGTCCAATATTTAACAATGTAAGATTGAATATTTGTCGGTGATTTTTCTGCAATCCAAGAAGGGAGTTTTTTGATCCATTTTTTTTGCCAAAAATAATCTTGTTCAGATGTTTCACTTATATTGTACAGAGCCAGAATCAACCTTCTTCCTCCATTTTTTTTGAACTTCATTGCATGAACTTCTTCCTTAGTATAAGGGGTTTTATTGTGAAAAAACGGATTGATAATGATGACATCATAATTGGAATTACGAATCTCATTTAGGGGCATGAATGATTCTTCGTAACTTTCGTCATTAATCAATAATCCGATATTTTTAGCGTCTTTTAGGCTTAAAATACTGTCTGCACTTTCATTGATAATTAATTGATGATGAAGCTTTTGAAATGCTTGTTGTGTATATATAAATGGATAAATGACATTCTTGTCGGTAAATGATTGAATGATGGCTTTATCCAGAGCTTGTTCATTTTCACATTTTTCCAGAGTAAAAATCGGAAGTTCATGCGCATAAATTGTGCTATCAACAGGATTTCCTCCGCAATAGTGGTTGTTTATCGCAATACCATCAATGACTTTGATGAAATTATCTACATAAGAAGGTTGGTCATCTTCACTTTCAGGAATGTCAAAACTTAAAAAAGAATCATCTTTGATTATTTTGTTGCTTCGACGAATCTTGTTGTAGCTGTCTAAATTATATTCCCACAAACTTTTATTGAACAAATATTGCCCCTCATGAACAAGAATCTGAAAGTTTTTGTGGCGGCTTTTTCCATATTCAGCAAGAGAAACAAACAAATCACGCATAGCTTTGCGATAATTTGATATATGACGCGGTGGAACTTTGAAATGTTCAGCATGAGGTTGATTCTCTGTTTGTGTGAAACCGTATAAACCAGCCACAGCACTTGTTGAAATTACAAGTGCTGTTGTTAAAAATACACTTATCAGAATATGTCGTTTATGTAATGACATCAGCTTGTTGTTTTCCTGTTCGTTGAGAAACTTCGGCAATTTCCATCGCAATTTGCAAAAGATCATTTAATATCTTGAGAGGATCTTCTGATAAGTTTGCTGTTTCATATTTTTCCAAGTAGACGCGCAAGGTTGCCCCGCTTGAACCTGTTCCGGATAAGCGATAAACAATGCGAGAACCATCTGCAAATTTGATAATTAAGCCATTCTTTGTATCTGAATTATCAACCGGATCATGATAGATAAAAGGTGCTGCTTCAGTTATATGATAGCTTCCGTAATCTTTTCCGTTGAGATGAGGTAACTTGTTTTCCAAATCTGCCATCAGGCGGTCTGCAACCACGGTATCAATGCCTTCAAAATCAAAACGCATATAATAGCTACGTCCATATTTTTTCCAATGTTCGCGTGTAATTTCTTCAACAGATTTGCCTGTGGCTGCGATAATGTTCAGCCAGAATAAAACTGCCCAAATACCATCTTTTTCTCTAATGTGAGACGAGCCTGTTCCGAAACTTTCTTCGCCACAAAATGTTATTCTTTTGGAATCCATTAAGTTAACGAAGTATTTCCAACCGGTCGGAACTTCATAGTAACCGATGTTGTGTGCTTTGGCAACGCGGCTGACAGCAGTAGAGGTCGCTGCTGATTTGGCAACACCGAAAATACCGTTTTTATATGCCGGAATAAGGTCAAAGTTATCGGTTAAAATGGCTAAACTATCGCTTGGTGTAACAAAAAATTTATGACCTAAAATCATGTTGCGGTCACCATCGCCGTCATTAGCGGCACCAAAATTCGGAGATTTATCCGAAAACATTAGATCGACCAGTTCCTTAGCGTATAATAAATTCGGATCAGGGTGCAATCCGCCAAAATCAGGGAGAGGCGTGGCATTAACAACGGAACCTTGTCGTGCTCCTAAAATGTCTTCAAAAATCCGCTTAGCATAAGGTCCTGTAACGGCGTTCATAGCATCAAAGCACATTGTAAAGCCGTTTGCAAAAAGTTTTTTAATGGCAGCAAAATCGAAGATATTTTCCATCATGTCAACATAATCTGTAACCGGATCAATGACCTCAATTTCCATACCGCATAATTCTTGATGACCGAGTTTTGATAAATCAACATCGGGGGTATCGCAAATTTTAAACTCTTTAATCGTTAATGTGCGTTGATAAATAGCATCGCTGACTGAACTTGGACACTGTCCACCACTTTGGTTGGCATATTTAATGCCAAAATCGCCATTTTCGCCTCCAGGGTTGTGTGACGCAGAAAGGACAAAACCGCCATCTAAGTGATTTTTAAGAATGATATTTGAGGATGCCGGTGTTGATAAAAAACCGTTTTGTCCGATAACTAATTTGGTAACACCATTAGCTGCGGCCATCTTGATGATTTTTTGAATTGCAATATCATTATAAAAACGTCCATCTCCGCCTAAAACATAAGTTTTTCCTTTGAGATTACCAATAACATCAAAAATTGCCTGCATAAAGTTTTCAATATAATGCTCTTGCATAACAACTTTTGATTTACGGCGGAGACCGGCTGTTCCCATTTTTTGGTCGGTATAAGGTTTGGTTTGAATGGTTTGAATCATTATCTTTCCTCTCTTAAATTAACCATATGCGCCAGTTTAACACTCGTGTGTGTAAAGACAATAGATATAATGGTTTTGTGGAAAATTTTTAAGAGCTATTCCGGCCAGATAAATTCTGCCAATTGTTTGATTTCCTGTTTGGCGGCAATATGAGACAATGTCATGCGACGTTTGAGTTGTTCGTGTTGCAAATCCAATACTGTCAACCCTTCTAAAAATAACTCTTTATAAATGACACGATCTTTAAGACCATCACATAATCTGTAGCCGTAGAGTTTAGAGAGTTTTTCCAGATATTCAAAAACGATATTTTTGTTTCGGGATTTGGTGGAGCCAATTTTGTTTCCGACAACAATCCAATTTAAGTAGCTTTTTCCTTGTGATGCCAGATATTTTTTTACATCCCAAACATAATTTGCATAGACACCAGGTTTACCGGCTTTGCCGGAATTGAAGTCAATTTCAGAGATTAGATTTAAGTCGATTAAGCTGTCGGTTATCGGGGTTATCAGTGTGTCAGCTGATTTGTGTGCCAACTCAAACAAATAATTTTTGTGTCCGGAGGTATCGATGATGACGGCATCGTAAAGCGGCAAAAGGGAGTTGATTTGCATTTCAACGCAGGCGGAATGCTCCGCAATATGGCTATAATTATCTGTCGGTGCAAATTTGAAATGCTGGGGTGTCGGTAATTTGATATTATTCTTCAGGCAAAACATTGCACGATTGGCCAGATATTGCGATAAAGTACCCTGACGACCATCTAAGTCAATTGTGGCTATTTTATAGCCTTCTTGCATTAACTTGATAGCTAAATGCAGAGCTATAGTTGATTTACCTGTTCCACCTTTTTCATTACTGATAACAATGGTGTGTGCTACTGTGTCACTCATGTCTAATACCTGTCAGCTGATGCCAGTTGTGATGTCGGGGCTGCTGCTACAACAATACATGATTGTTGCTTACTTTTTAATTTTTTGCAAGCAGAATCCGCATCATTTTTGGCAAATCCAATAATTTTTGAGCGGTATACAACGGCAGCTCCGGTTGTAACAGGTTCGATGCTTATATCATTACTTTTGAATACTTGCAAAGTTGTTCTTTTGACTTGGAGTGCATAATTACGAGCCTTGGTATAGTTAGAAAAAGCACCGACTTGTATCCCCCAAACTTTGTCTGTTACGTCTTTTACATCGGTTATATTGTTTTCTTGTACGGGGGCGTTGACAATCGGTTGTAATTGAGCGTAGCGGCGGGCGGTTTTATCGCGATTATTTTGTGCTAAAGTTGTTAAACCTCGTTCCATCATGCTCATGACTTTGGTGTCGCGATCGCCAAGCGTTTTATGCCCCATGGTAACTGCAATAACTCGGTTGCCTTTGCGTTGTGCAGAAGTTACTATATTAAAACCGGAAGCTCTGGTATATCCGGTTTTCATACCATCAGCCCCTTTGAATTTAGATAAAACGTGATTGTGCGTATACAGTGTTCTTCCATTATATTTATAAGTTTTTTGTGAAAATAGCTTATAGTATTGAGGAAAATCGTTATAAATAGCTGTTGCTAATTTAGCCATATCGCGTGCGGTTGTTTTTTGCTGGGCATTAGGAAGACCTGATGCATTGCGAAAAGTTGTGTTTTTCATGCCTAATTTTTGTGCTTTAGTTGTCATTTTTTGTGCAAATTGTGATTCTGTTTTGCCCAATGCTTCGGCTAAAACAACGGCGCAATCGTTAGCTGATTTGACAATTAGCGCATTGATAAGAGTTTTTAATTCAACCTTTTGTCCGGCACGCAGACCGAGTTTTGAAGGTTCCATATTAGCAGCATGACGTGAAACAGGTAATTTATCCGTCATTTTTAACTGGCCTTTTTCTAGTGCTTCAAAGGTCAGATAAAGGGTCATTAATTTGGTTAAAGAAGCAGGAAAACGCCGTTCATCAGCGTTGTATTGCGATAAAACTTTACCACTATCAGCATCAATTGTAATGGAAGAAATTGATGCATGTGCAGAGGTATTTATTGTGATGTTTAAAATAAATGCGGCTAAAAATAAATACTTATATTTTTTTGCATCCTTGGCTAATTTCTTCATGGATCCACTTTCTTTCTAAAACATGTTCTAAAATCCATTTTAGGAGGAAAGTGTAAATGAAATATTAACGCATGAAAGATTATCAAAATAAATGTAGATTTTGTGGAAAAAATTATTTTTGATGACATGATAAAAATTTTGTTGCTGATACGCGTCGTAAGGTTTGCGCTTCTTAAAATTGCGCTCACCAACTATCCGCTTGAACTTTTGGCTGTGCGCCCCGCACTTCAAATCTCAAGTTATCATCCAACTATAAAAAAAGCTCCATAAAGGAGCATTTTTTATGATTGGTGATTCCAACGAGATTGGTAAATTCCCTAAAGGGCCCCCTTTCGCGTCGTAAGGTTCGCGCTTCTTAAAATTGCGCTCACCAACTATCCGCTCGAACTCTACTCGTTCAAATCTCAAGTTATCATCCAACTATAAAA